>CAZJGU010000025.1:0-33073 GCA_964545455.1 uncultured bacterium
GTCGTTGAAGCCGGCCAGGTTGTAGACGCCGGCCGTTTCCACCACGCGGTCCAGGTAGCGGTCGAAGCCCAGGGTGGAATCGAAGAACCACCAGGGTGCGCCCAGGCGCAGCGCCGGGTAGTGCCCGGCCAGCGGCGCCAGCTCGCGGGCGTAGCTGGACTCGTCCAGGGTGAAGGGGATCAGGCGGAACGACGGCTCGGCGGCGTAGCGGTTGAGCAGGGCGTGCAGTCCACGGGTCCAGTCGACGGCGACCGGGATGTCGGCGCCCTTGTCCAGCCCGAAGCGCTCGTACACGCGCCGGTGGTGGTTGCGCAGGCTGCCGACGTGGAGCTGCATGACCAGTCCATCCTCGACCGCCATGCCGGCCATCTCGAAGAGCATGTGGGCGTGGAAGGCGGCGGCGTCGGCGTCGCTGGCCTGGCCCGCCAGCGCGCGGGCGAAGATCGCCCGGGCGTCCGCCTCCTCCAGCGGCTCGATGAACGAGCTGAGGACCCCGTGGTCGGAGGCGGTCGCGCCCCGCGCCGCGAAGGCGGCGCGGCGCGCGCGGATCGCGGCGCGGAAGCCGTCCAGATCGTCGATGGTGACGCCCGTGAGCTCGCCCAGGCGCTGCACCGTTCCGCGCCAGTCGGGGTGCGCGACCTGCATCGCGGCGTCGGGCCGGAAGGTCGGTCGGACCGGCAGGCCGGCCGCCTGGATCTCGGCGTGCGGCGTCAGGTCGTCGGTGGCGGCGTCCGTGGTGGTGAGCACCTCGATCCCGAAGCGCTGGAACAGGGCCCGCGGCCGGAAGGCGTCGTCGTCCAAGCGCTCCTGGATCTGGTCGTAGAGGAGGTCGGCGGTCTCGGCCGACGGCTTCACGGTGACGCCGAAGAGCTCGATCAGCTCGGTCTTGAGCCACAGGCCGGTGGGGGTTCCGCGGAAGAGGTGGAGGTGCTGGCAGAAGGTACGCCAGATGGCGCGCGGGTCGGTCTCGGTCGGGCTTCCGTCGGCGGTCGGGACGCCCAGCGCCTCCATGGGCACGCCCTGGCTATGGAGCATCCGGAAGACGTAGTGGTCGGGGATGATGAACAGCTCGGCCGGGTTGCCGAAGCGGGCGTCCGGATCGGCCAGCAGGGCGGGCGGGACGTGCCCGTGGGGTGCGACGATCGGCAGGGCGTGCACGCCCTCGTAGATCTCCCGTGCCCGGGCGCGCACCGTCCGGTCGGGGGAGAAGCAGCGATCCTCGTTCAGCGTCCAGGGGGTGGGCATGGGGCCTCCAGGGGGCGGTCGGGCCGACGGCCGCGTCAGGGGGTGGACGGCACCGCCCCGTGGCGTCGGTCGGCCAGCCTCAGGTCGCGTACGACCCGATCGACGATGGCGTCGGGGTCGGCCGAGATGCCGACCACCAGGGCCGATTCCGAGGGACCGGGCAGCTCCAGCGCCTCCAGTTGGCTGCGCAGCAGGCGGGGATCGAAGAAGTGGCCCCGGCGGGCGTCCAGGCGCTGCGCCAGCAGCCGGGACGGGCCGTGCAGAAGCACGATCGCGACGTCGGGACGGCCGTCGGTGAGGACCCGCCGGTAGGCCGCCTTGAGGGCCGAGGAGGTGAGGACGACCCCTTCGCCCGCGCTCAGGTACCGGTCCAGCTCGGCCCGCAGGGCCGCCAGCCACGGCGCGCGGTCGTCGTCGGTCAGCGGATCGCCGCGGCGCATCTTGGCGATGTTGGCCGGCGGATGGTGGTCGTCCGCCTCGACGTAGGCCCACCCGAGGCGTCGGGCCAGTCGGCGGCCGACCGTGGTCTTGCCGCTACCCGACACGCCCGCTAGCACGATCGCGCGCGGGGGCGTCGCGCGTGGCGCGGTGGGCTCCACGTCCTCGAACCAGGGCCAGCGCACGCAGCGCGGCACGTCGGGGAAGAGCACCACGTCCGCCGCACCGGCGCGCCCCTTGAAGGCGACGGTGGTGGTCCGGGCGGCGCCCAGCAGGTCCTTCGCCTGGCGCAGGGTCGCGCCGCTGACGCTGACGTCGTCGACCAGCACGATGCGCTGGCCGCGGACGTCGGGTACCTCGCCGACCGGGCGTGGTTCGGGGGTCTTCGGAGCGTTGGCGTCGTCCCGGAACGACAGCCGCAGCAGCCGCAGCGGGCGCTCCAGCCGGTAGGCGATCAACGCGCCGGGCACCGTGCCGCCGCGCGCGACGGCGACGACGGCGTCAACCTCGTCCCGCGGGGGGAGGTCGGCGGCGCGAACGCGCTCGGCGATCCGCTCGAAGGTCAGGTCGACCTTGCCGTCGCTCATGCGGCGCTCCCGCGGTCGTGGCGGGCGTCGTTCGCCGGCCCGGCCGGCGCGCTCGTCACGGCACCGGCTCCCGGGTCTTGTAGAGCGTCTCGCCCGCCTTGCGGACGTAGAGGATCCCCTCGTCCTCGCGCCCGACCCAGTCGGCCGGATCGATCGCGTCCGGGTCCATCCAGCCCAGCGCCAGCGCGTCGCACGTCTCCTTCGGGATGCGCGAGGCCAGGGTCACGCGCGCGCGGGGTTTCTCGACCCCGTCCACCATCGCCCCGTCGCCGCGCACGTGGGTCGAGTGCGCCAGCACCCCCAAGGGCACGTGGGCGAAACGCTCCCACTGCTCCAGGAAGTAGGGCAGGACGTGGTAGCCGATCTCCTCGATCCAGCGTCCGTGGACGTGGCTGACGGTGTCGAGGTGGGGCGCCCAGATGATCAGCTCGCCGCCCTCGGCCAGGGCCGGTTCCAGCTTGTACATCGCCTTGCCGGCGGTCCAGAGTTCGTCGTACATCGCAGGCGCGCGTGACAGCACGCGCCGGAACGGCCGGTCCACCCAGCGCACGTGCCGGCGCGAGGACAGGTCCACCGCGTCGTGCCAGGTCGCGACCGGCTCGCCGACGAAGATGCCGGCCAACTCGCCCTCGTCCACCACCAGGGCGGCCAGCGTCGTGGGCGTCGGGACCAGCTCGTAGGCGGCGTGGATCATGGCGCGCACGGGCGTGTCGCGCTCGCCGATCGTGCCGCGCACGCCGGCCAGGGCGCCCAGCCAGTGGGTGACGTTGATCATGTCGCCGTCGGACACGCCGGGGAAGAAGTACTTGGCGCCGCCGGAGTAGCCGACCACCTCGTGCGGGAAGGTAGGGCCGAGGATGATCACCTGATCGTGCTCGAGGACGGCGCGGTTGACGCGCACGTCGACGTCGCCGCCGAGGGTGGGGTGCCAGCGTTCGCCGGCGATCGCCTGGATCCGCGCCTGGGGCAGGGTGCCCAGCGAGACCAGCGCGGTCGGATCGTTCCAGGCGTGGTTGACGAGCCGGACGTGCGGGAAGCGGGCCTCGAGGATCGCCGCGTCGGTCCCGACGAGCGCGTGCAGGCGGTCCTCGCTCAGGGGCGGGTGGGTGCCCAGCGCGACCATGAAGGTCACCTCGCGCGCCCCGTGCAGGGCGTCCGCGAGGGCGGCGAAGAGCATCGGCAGCGGCAGGCTGCGGGTGTGGTCCGGGATCAGCACCAGCACCCGCTGGCCGTCGTGCCGCCCGGCGACGGCGTCGCGCAGGAGCGTGACCACCCGCTCGTGCGGGAGGGTGGCACCGTCGAGCGCGACCGCCGCGTGGTCCGCATTCACGACCTCACACCCCTCCGAAGGCGTCGTAGCCGCCGTCGACCGGCACGATGACGCCGGTCACGAAGCGGCTGGCGTCGGACGCCAGCCAGATCAGGGTGCCCGCCAGGTCGTCGGGGTCGCCGAAGCGGCCCATCGGGGTGTGCTCCAGGATGGTGCGCCCGCGATCGCTGGGGCTGCCGTCCTCGTTGGTGAGCAGCGCGCGGTTCTGGTCGCCCAGGAAGAACCCGGGCGCGATCGCGTTGACGCGCACCCCCTCGCCCCAGCTGCGGGCGGCGTGCACCGCCAGCCACTGCGTCAGGTTGTCGACCCCGGCCTTGGCGGCGGCGTAGCCGATGACGCGGGTGAGCGGCTTGCGGGCGGCCATCGAGGAGATGTTCACGATGCTTCCACGCCCCAGGCGCGCCATGCCCTCCCCGAATGCCTGGACCGGCAGCAGGGTGCCGGTCAGGTTCAGGTCGACGACGTCGCGGAACGCCTCGGGGTCGAGGTCGAACAGGGTCCGCTCGCCGTGCACCAGCGCATCCGCGCGGTTCCCGCCCGCCGCGTTGACCAGCACGTGCGCCCGACCCCAGGTAGTCTCGAGCCGCTCGCGCGCGGCGGCCAGCGCGGTCGGGTCGCGGACGTCCGCGGGGAGCGGCATCGCCTCGCCGCCCGCCTCGCGGATCGCGGCGGCGACCTCCTCGGCGACCGCTTCGCGGCGACCGAGGATCGCGACCTTGGCGCCGGCGGCCGCCAGCGCGCGCGCCATCGCGCTCCCCAGCGTGCCGGTGCCGCCGGTGACGACGGCGACGCGCCCGGTCAGGTCGAAGGCGTTCACGCCCTGCGCGCGTCACGGCCGGTCGGGGCGCTCGCCGCCCCGACGGCGGTCAGGAGCAGCAGGCCCGGCCAGGAGTGGCGGAGCGCGAATCCGAGGGTCGTGCCGGCCCCGTCGCCGGCGACGAGGGCGCCGGCGATCACGGCCGCGAACAGGTAGGCCGGGGCGGCCGACAGGCGCAGCAGGCCGGGAGCCAGCCGACGGACCAGCAGCAGGATCGTCACGACGACCGCCAGCTCGATCAGCAGGGTCGGCAGCATCGCTCCGGCCGGGCTGCCGGTCAGGAGCCGGTTCAGCAACGGCGTGAGTACCGCGATCGACAGCGCCGACACGCCGTCCATGCGCATCGCTGCGATGGTGGCGGCCAGGAAGATCGGCAGCAGGCGCGCGCCCATGGGCGGGCCCGCGTCGACCGGGATCAGGTGGACGACGATCGGCAGCACCAGGCCGGCGGCCAGGGCCGCGCCGATGCCGAGGGCGCGACGGGCGACGGGGGCAGCATGGGTGCGGGTCATGTGAACGCTCCTTAGGCCGGCCGGGGGCCTGGGCCGCGCGGGACGCCGTACGCCGGGAGCCCCGTGCCTGCGCGGTCCGGCCGGATCGGCGCAGGTGGCCCGTTGCTGCGAACGATACCGCCCACGGTCACCTCGGCGGTGCCCGCCGCAGCACCTCGTCCGGGTCGGGCACGACCGCCAGGATCAGGTGCAGCACGGCCGTGTCGAACGATCCTGCGGGCAGGTCCAGCGCGTGCGCGTCCATCGCGTGCACGTCGATCCGGCGGCCGGCCGCGGCGGCCGAAGCCGGCGACGGCGTCGTAGACCGGCGCCCACAGCGTGTAGCGCAGGCGGTTCCAGAGGTTCGCGGCGGCTCGCAGCATCCGCCTCCACGCTACCGTCGCGGCCGCCCGCGCTACCATTCCCCATCCCCGTCCGGAGGTGTCGCATGTCCGAACTCGGCGTTCAGAAGTCCCGCCAAGCCCTCGCCCTCGTCCCGGAGGGGGACGTCTGGGCGTTCGTGTCGCGCGAGGGGAGCGACCCCTCCGGCAAGCTGGTCTTCGACGCCGCCGTCAGCGGCGAGGCGGCGTTCCTGCTGGCGCCGGGCCGCGGCGTGCTGGCGCTGGTCGCCAACTACGACGAGGGGCACGTCGCCCGGATGGGGGTCTTCGACGAGATCCGCGCCTACGACCGCTCCTTCGCGGACGGCTTCGAGGCCTGGCTGCGGGAGCTGGCGCCCACCCGCGTCCACCTGAACTACAGCGAAGGAGACGTCCTCTGCGACGGTCTGCGCCACGGCCAGTACCTGCGCGTCCAGCGCCTGCTGGCGGACGCCCTGCCAGCGGCCGAGATCGTGTCCAGCGAGCCGCTGCTGCGCGAGGTGCGCGGCGTCAAGACGCCCGAGGAGGTCGCGCGCCTGCGGGTCGCGATCGACGGCAGCGTGCGGCTCTACGACCGCATCCGCGGCGAGCTGCGCGTCGGCATGAGCGAGCGCGAGATCCAGGCTCGCATGAAGGAGATCGCGGCCGAGGCGGGCTTCGGCGTGCACCTCGGCGACTACGGCGGGCCGCTGGTGTGCATCAACCGGATCGGTCTGGCGCACCGCGCGCCGGGCGACGACCGGCTGGAGCCGGGCGACCTGCTGATCCTCGACCATGCGCTGGAACACCAGGGCTACCACTCCGACCTGGCGCGCACGATCTACGTTCCGCACGACGGGGAGACCGAGCCGCCGGCAGCCGAGCGTGCCGCCTTCGCCAGCGCCAAGCAGGCGATCGAGGCCGCCTTCGCCGTCCTGCACCCCGGCGTCCGCGGCCACGACGTGGACGCCGCTGCCCGCGCGGTGCACCTGGCCAACGGCTACCCCGAGATCTCGCACGCCACCGGCCACCAGATCGGCCGGCACGTGCACGACGGCGGCACCATCCTGGGCCCGACCTGGGAGCGCTACGGGCAGGCGCCCCATGGCGAGATCCGGGCGGGCAACGTCTTCACGATCGAGCCGACGATCCTGATGTCGCCGCAGCCGTCGATGCTGGTCGAGGAGAACGTGCTGGTGACCGAGGACGGTGCCGAATGGCTCAGCGAGCGCCAGACCGAACTGTGGATCGCCGGCGGCGATCCCGCGGACGCACGCGACGCCAGCGTCCGAGGCTAGGCCCGGCCGGCGCATCCGTCGTACGATGCCCAGCACGGCGCGACCGATCGTGCCGGGCAAGGCCCATCGTTCCCGTGTTCCCATCCCGGAGGAGACCCATGCGCATCCGCTTCTTCCTCGTGGCCCTGTCGGCCGCGTTCCTGTCGGTCGCGACGGCCCAGGAGACCTGCGAGACCGTCGGCGGCACCGCCACCATCGCTCAGTGGAGCGAGCCCGGCAACCTCAACCCGCTGATCTTCCCGACCGAGTACGACGAGAACATCCAGGAGCTGGTGTTCGCCCGCCTGATCCGGCCGCTGGCCGATCTGTCGTTCGAGGCCGACATGGCCGAGTCGTGGACCGTCAGCGACGACGCGCGCACCCTCAGCTTCACCCTGCGCGAGGGCCTCGTCTGGCACGACGGCGAGCCGGTCACGGCCGAGGACGTCGCCTTCACCTTCACCTCGATGGCGCACCCCGACTACGACGGGGGCCGCTTCGCCGAGATCAGCATCCTGGAGGGAGCACAGGCGTTCCGGGACGGCGAGGCCGACGCGGTGAGCGGCATCGAGGTGCTGGACGAGCGCACGATCGCCTTCACGACCAGCGAGCCGTTCGGCCCGTTCCTGCCCACCGTGGGTGGCGTCTTCATCCTGCCCGAGCACGTCTACGGCGCCGTGCCGGTCGCGCAGTGGCAGGAGGCCGCCACCAACCGCGAACCGGTCGGCTCGGGCCCGTTCGTCTTCGGCGAGTTCCGCCCCGGCGAGTTCGTCTCCGTCACGGCGTTCGAGGACTACTGGGAGGGCCGCCCCTGCCTGGACCGCCTGATCGTGCGCTTCGGCGACCAGAACACCCTGCTGGCCGCCCTGCTGAACGGCGAGATCGACGCCGCGCCGGTGCCGATCGACGGTGCGGGCGACGTGGACGGAGCCTCCGACCTGGACCTGCAGGTGGTCGACACGCTGTCGTTCCAGTACATCGGCACCAACCTGCGCGGCGACGCGCTGGGCGAGCAGGCGGTCCGCGACGCGATCGCGCACGCCGTCAACCGCCAGGCGATCGTGAATGGACTGCTGCAGGGCTACGGCTCGATCCTGAACACGATCTTCCCGACCAACCACTGGTCCTACCCGCAGGACGTCGAGGGCATCGACCACGACCCCGAAGCGGCCGGCCAGATCCTCGAGGACGCCGGCTGGGCGCTGCAGGGCGGCACCCGCGTCAAGGACGGCCAGGAGCTGTCGCTGCGCCTGTTCGTGCCGACCGGCAACCTGGTGCGCGAGCGCACCGCGCCGCTGATCCAGGCCAACCTGCGCCAGATCGGCATCGACGTCGAGATCCAGACGATGGACTTCCCGACGCTGGTCACCTACCTGCTGCCGCGCGATGACCAGGGCGAGCCGCGCGAGGTGCGCCCCGACGAGTTCGACCTGTTCCTCCTGGGCTTCGGGATCGAGAGCGACCCCAACGAGTACCTCAGCTACCTGATCGAGGCGGACCAGCCGCCGAACGGCTTCAACTTCATCGGCGTCACCGACGACGAGGTCGAAGCACTGATGCTCGAAGGCCGCGTCACCCTGGACCAGGACGAGCGCGAGGCGATCTACCAGGAGGTCGGCCGCCAGATGCGCGACATGCTGGCCTGGATCCCCCTGTACCAGGCCCAGGACCTGTACGGCGTGAACGAGCGCCTGGTCGGCTTCGGACCCGACGTGCGCGGCGTGAACGTGAACGTCCACCGCTGGTCGCTGCGCTGATCCGACCCTGACCGTTCGTGCGGGGGCGCCCCGGGCCGCGGCCCCGGGCGCTCCCGTTCCTCGGAAGCGTCCCCCGCATGCTGCCCTTCTTCGTCAACCGCCTCGGCCAAGCGGCGCTGATCCTGGTGCTGGTGTCGTTCGTCGGATTCGCCATCACCCTGGCGGCGCCCGGCAACGCGATGCAGACGTTCCTCGACCCCACCATCGCGGTCGAGGACCTGCGCCGGGCCGAGGCCCGCCTGGGTCTGGACCGACCGGTGCCGCTGCAGTACCTGTCCTGGCTGCGCGAGGTGGCGAGCGGCAACCTGGGCTTCTCCAGTCGCACCGGTGCGCCGGTGACCGAGCTGATCGGCGCGCGCATCGGGCCCACGCTGACGCTGATGGGATCGGCCTTCCTGATCACCCTGGCGCTGGCGCTGTGGCTGGGGACGATCACCGCCGCGCGCCCCTACTCGCTGCTGGACTACGGCGTGACCGGACTCGCGTTCGCAGGCATCAGCGTTCCCAGCTTCTTCTCCGGCATGGCGCTCATCTACCTCTTCTCGCTCCAGCTGGGCTGGCTCCCGACCTCCGGGCTGGAGTCGTACGCCGCCGACTACGAGGGCTGGCGCCGCGTCCTGGACCGGGCCGAGCACCTGGTGCTCCCGGTGGCGGTGCTGGTGCTGACCGGCACCGCGGAGCTGGTGCGGCACGTCCGCGGCGCCGTGGTCGAGGCGCTGCAGGAGGACTACGTCCGGACCGCCTACGGCAAGGGGGTCCCGCCCGGTCGGGTCCTGCGCCGCCATGCGCTGCGCAACGGTCTGCTGCCCGTCATCACGCTGGTCGGGGTGGCGCTGCCGCGGCTGCTGGCCGGTTCGGTCGTGATCGAGGTGGTCTTCGCCTGGCCCGGGATGGGCCGGCTGCTGGTGGAATCGGTCTTCGCCCGTGACGTGCCGGTCGCGATGGCGATCAACCTGATCGCCGCGACGCTGGTGCTGCTGGGCAGCCTGCTGGCCGACATGGCCTACGCCGTGGTGGACCCGCGGGTGCGGTACGGATGAGCGCGCCCAGCGTCCCCCCGGCCGGGTCCCTGACGCCCGGCGGTCCGCGCCGACCGGCCGGCCGCGCCTGGCAGGTCTTCCGACGCCACCGCCTGGCGGTCGTCTCCGGCGTCGTGCTGGCGCTGCTCCTGGTCGCCGCGGTCGCTGCTCCGTGGCTGGCGCCGCACGACCCCTACGACCTGGCCATCGGCCCAGGCGGCGAGATCGCCTTCGCCGCCCCGCCCGACGCGACCTTCCCATTGGGCACCGACGCGGTCGGCCGCGACGTCGCGTCGCGCCTGATCTACGGCGGACGCGTCAGCATCACCATCGGCCTGATCGCGGCGCTGGTCGCGATCTCCTTCGGCAGCCTGCTCGGCGTCGTCGCCGGCTGGTTCGGCGGCTGGACCGACCGCGTCGTGTCGCGCTTCGCGGACGCGGTCGCGACCTTCCCGGCACTGTTCCTGATCCTGACGATCAGCAGCTTCGTGGCGCCCAGCATCGTCAACGTCATCGTGATCATCGGCTTCCTGAGCTGGATGCCGTCGTTCCGCCTGATGCGGGCCGAGGTGCTCAAACTGCGCGGCGCGTCGTACGTCGAGGCCGCACGTGGCCTGGGCGCGCGCGACGCGCGCATCATGCTGCGGCACCTCATCCCCAACGCCTTCCCGCCGATCGTCGTGCAGGCCACGCTGGGCGTGGCCGAAGCGATCCTGACCGAGTCGGCGCTGTCGTTCCTCGGCCTGGGCGTCCAGCCGCCGATCGCCAGCTGGGGCAACATGCTGGCCGACGCGCGCAGCGTGACGGTGCTGCGCTCGCAACCGTGGCTGTGGCTCCCGCCCGGCGCGGCGATCTTCGTGACCGTGCTGGCGATCAACTTCCTGGGGGACGGTCTGCGCGACGCGGTCAACCCGCGCGCCGGCCAGCGCTGAGACCACGCCCGCCCGGCGAGGCGGTCGCGTGCGCCGGCAGCGGTGCGGTGTAGGCTCGACCGAGGAGCGTCGCGTCCGTGCCGATCCAGTTCGCTCTCGTCCTCGTCGTGATGGCCAACGCGCTGAGCGTGCTGGCCGTGCTGGTCCTGTTCTGGCGTCGCGGAGCGCTAGGGACGCGCCCCGCCCTCACCGCGCTGGCCGCGGCGGCGTTCCTCTACGCCTTCGGCTACGGCCTGGAGCTGGCCGGGACCGCGCTGGACTGGAAGCGTGCCGCGCTGGCGCTGCAGTACCTGGGGATCGTCGCCCTCGCGCCGCTGCTGTTGACCGTCGTCGCCGACTACGCCGGGGCGCGCTGGCTGGACCGCGGCTGGGTCCGCGCCGCGGCCTGGGCCCTGGCGGCGGGCGCCTACGCCGCGGTGCTGACCTCGACGCGCAACGAGCTCTTCTACGTCGACCTGCAGCTCGTCCAGGCGGGACCGCTGGTCATGCTGGACGTGCGTCCCGGCCCGGTCTACTACGCGCTCCAAGCGTTCATCGCTGCTGCGATCCTGGTCGCCAACGTGGTGCTGGTGCGCGCCTGGAGGCGCGCGTCCCCGCGCGATCGCGGCCCGATGTTCACCCTGGTGCTCGCCTCGCTCATCCCCTGGGCGGCGAACCTCGCCTACCTGCTGGGCCTGGTGCCCTGGCGGCTGGACGGCCCACCGTTCCTGCTGCTGCCGATCGCCGTGCTGTTCGTCTGGAGCGTGCGCAACCAGGCTCTGGTCGAGCTGCGACCGATCGCCCGCGACCAGGTGGTCGAGCGCCTCCGCGATCCCGTCGTGGTGCTGGACGCCGACGACCGCATCGTGGACCTCAACGGCGCCGGCGAGCGGTTCCTGCGACGCCTCGAGGTCGATCCGACGCGGGCCCAGGACGATGCTCGTCGGTACCCGGCCTTGACGCCGTGGGTCGACAGAGCGAGCGCCTCCGCCGGACCGTCCGCCGCGGACGAGGTGCCCGCACCGGTGGACCTGTTCGTCGACGGCCGCACCCTGCGGGTCGCTCCGGTCGACCTGTACGAACGTCGCGGTCGACCCAGCGGTCGCGTGCTGGTGTTCCACGACGTGACCACCTACGAGCGGATGCACCGCAAGCTCGAGCGCCTCGCGACGACCGACGTGCTCACCGGCCTGCCGAACCGGCGCCGCTTCTTCGACGTCGCCCGCGGCTGGAACGCGCGCGAGGGCGTCGCCCGTCGCCCCTCGGCCTGGCTGATCCTCGACATCGACGAGTTCAAGGCCGTCAACGACCGCTACGGTCACGAGGCTGGCGACCGTGTGCTCCGGGCCGTCGGCACCTCGCTGCTCGAGCAGCTCCGGACCGCCGACCTCGTCGCCCGGATGGGCGGCGAGGAGTTCGCCGTGTTCCTGCCCGACACCGGTGCCGAGGCCGCCGCGTCCGTCGCCGAGCGCCTGCGCGTCGCCATCGCCGAGTTGCGGACGGCGGCGAAGGACGGGGTCATCGCCGTGACGACGAGCATCGGCGTGTGCACGGTTCCGGACGGCGACGTCGACATCGACGCCGCGCTCGCTGCGGCGGACGATGCGCTCTACCGCGCCAAGCGGGCCGGGCGCGACCGAGTGGTGCTTGCGACGGAAGACGCGGTCAGCGCGGGGCGCGGGCGATCGCTTCCGCTTCGATCTCGACCTTGAGGTCGTCGCCGACCAGGCCGGCGACGACCAGTGTGTTCGCCGGTCGCACCCGACCCAGGCGCGCTCCGTGCGCGCGCGAGACCGCTTGGACGTCGGCCGGGTCGGCGACGAAGACGCGCGTCCGCACGACGTCCTCGAGGCGCGCGCCCAGGCTGCGCAGCGTGCCCTCGATCTTGTCCAGCACGAAGTGCGTCTGCGAGCCGGCGTCCGTCCCGCCGACCAAACGGTCGCCGTGGTTCGCGGTCGTGCCCGAGACGTGGATCCGGTCGCCCTCGCGGACCGCGCGGGCGTAGCCGGCGATGCCCTCCCAAACGGTGCCGGTGGCGACCAGCACGCGACCGTCGTCCCGTCGCTCGGTCGGGTAGGGCGCGGGCAGCGTGTCGAGGTGGTGGCTGAGGTCGCCCGACGCCGTCAGGAACGGCGGCTTGCGGTACTCATCGCCGCAGTCGCCCGGGACCGGGGAGAGGTCGTCGATCGCCGTCCGGAGCTCCGCGCGATCGTCGTCGTCGAGGTCGAGGGCGAAGGTGCGCAGCGTGTCCGCGACGTGCTCGGACTCGCCCAGGCGGGCCCCGACGATGACGGCACCCACGCCGGGCGTGTCGAGGATCGCGCGGGTCGCGACGTTGGCGATCGAGGCGTGGTGGCGGTCGGCGACCCGGCGGGCCGCGCGGAGGACCGCCTGGTAGGCGTCCCAGCCACCCACCTGCTCGATGAAGCGCCGGTACTTGCTGAGCGACCAGGGCGTCGCGTCGTCGTCCCAGACCGGCTCCGGCCGGTCCAGCCAGCGATCGGTGAGCAGGCCGCCCGCGAGCGTGCCGTAGGCCAGCAGGTGGACGCCGCGCTGCGCGCACAGAGGAGCCAGCCCGTGCGCCGCGCGGCGGTCGAGCAGCGAGAAGCTCACCTGGTTCGAGACGATCGGCAGCCCGCTGTCGAGCGCCATCTTCAGGTGCGCCGTATCGACGTTGGTGAGGCCCAGCTGGCCGATCCGGCCCTCGTCGCGGAGGGTCGACAGGTGACCGAGGGCGTCCAGCCACGAGGGGTCGTCGTAGGTCCAGGTGTGGAACTGCAGCAGCTCGATCCGATCGGTCTGGAGCCGCTGGGCGGCGAGGTCGACCGCCGCGCGCACGTCGTCCATCGAGACGGGTCCCGGTGTGGGCACCCACTTCGTCAGCGTCTCGGCCGGTGCCGTCGGGCCGCGCGTCGCCCGGTAGCGCCCGGCGATCACCTCGGCCGAGCCGTAGTGGTCCGCCATGTCGAAGCTGGTCAGGCCCGTCGCGACGTACCCCTCCATGGCCCGCGCCCCGACCTCCGGATCGACGGTGCTGCCGTCGCGCTCCATGTCGGCGATCTGCCACAGGCCGGTCAGGATGCGCGAGACCTCGAGGCCGGGGGCGAGGGCGATGCGGGGGACGGCGGGCGGGGAAGCGTCGGTCGCGGCCGTGGGGGACATCCGCGGAGTGTACCGCGGGCTCGGGCGCTCCCGACGACGCATCGCTCCGGGTCGCGCTCGTGCCGGCCGTTCCCGCGTCCGCGTGGGTCGGCGTGCGTCCTCCGCAGGTCAGTTCAGCGCCCGCGGCTGGAAGGCCCGAACCGCCTCGTGCTCGGCCCAGCGCCACAACCGTGCCAGCGCGCCGGGCCGCGCCCAGGCGGTCGGCGCGACCGTCACCCAGGTGGCGCGGTCGTGCTCGATCGCCGCGGTTCGCGTCCGGTCGGTCCGCCACGGGCCGTCGGCGACGTCAGCGAGTCGGTCCGGGTCCAGCCAGCTCTCGGGCATCCACAACCCGACGCGGCCGCGATCCCAGCCGGCGTCGCCGGCCCGGTTGAGGGCGCTCAAGCGCATCCCGGGACGGGGTCCCAGCCGGCCGCGCGTCGTCGCGGCCAGCAGGACCGATGGTCCCATCAGCGAGCTGTGGTGGGCCCACGCGACGCGGATCTGGTGCAGCACCGGCTCGTCGTCCGGGGCGTGCACGACGACCAGGTGGCGGGCCGGATCGGGCTCGCGGCGCCAGCCGGCGCGCATGCGCTCCTCGAGGATCGCGTCCTGCTCGGTGCCGACGAACCACGGCCCCAGCTGACTCTCGCCGGTGAGGCCCACGGTCGCCAGACGGCGAACGCTGGAGCGCGAGATCCGGTAGGCGAGCGACAGCAGCCGGTCGGGTCGACGCCGCGTCACCGGACCGGGCGCGGGGCGCGTCGGGACGTGCTCGGGGCCCAGCAGGGCGTCGAACTCGGACTCGCGCACCAGGAACTCCGCCTGCAGGGACTGGATCGCGACCGCCTCGACGATCTCCTCGATCCGGCTGGGCCCGTCGGGATCGGCGGCCAGCAGGTGCTGCCGAACCGACGTCAACCGTCCGTCCGGCTCCAGCACCAGGAGCGCCAGCGCATCCTCGCGACGCGCGTGCCGCGCCAGGAGGGCCAGGTAGCGCTCCGGTGGGACGGCGCGCGCGAGGACGATGCGGCTGGTGACCGACAGGGCGGGTAGGCCATCGGGGTGCGTCAGCGGGGCGAGGTCGACCGTCACCGGGTAGCGGTGCGGGGCGAGGACCATGCGGTCGGTCCGTCGGACCGTCCAGGCTCCGAGGGTCCGCGCGAGCTGCTCGAAGGCGCCCAGCAGCGCCCGCGACAACGGGTCGTGATCCGAACGGCCCTCGGATGATCGATGATCGACGGTCGGCACGCCCACGTCCTTCCGCCCCGCGGACGCGTGCGGCGTCCACCCCGGCCGAGGCGCTGCATGGTACCGCGCCGCCGGCGCGACGCATGCCATGGTGGGGGTATGGACGAGGAGAGCATGACGATGCGCACAGCGATGGACGCGGGCACCCTGCTGGCCCACTGGCTGGGGCACCGGCGCCTGACGCGCCGGACCATCGAGGCGTTCCCCGAGGACGCCCTGTTCGCCTACCACGCGCCAGGCATGCGCTCCTTCGGAGCGATGATACACGAGGTCGACACGCTGCTCCCGGTCGCGCTGCAGGGCGCGGCGGAGGGAACCTGGCGATGGCCGCGCGAGTACGCCTCCAGCACCCCGGCCGACAAGGCGGACCTGCTGGCCGCCTTCGACGTGGCGACGGCCGACCTGGAGACCTACCTGCCGCGCATCTCGACCGATCGGTTCCTGGCGCTCGACCGGCCGCTGCCGGCGCGCGAGGAACCGGTCGTGGCCACGCTCCTGTACTTCCTGGACAACGAGATCCACCATCGCGCCCAGGGCTTCGTCTACCTGCGCGAGCTCGGCATCGAGCCGCCGGCCTTCTACCGGCGCTGAGCCGACGCGGACGCGCCCGCCGGCTCGGGAAAGGACCCCATGAGCATCGTCCAGATCCCCTTCGGCCGCACCGGCCACCTCAGCAGTCGCGCGATCTTCGGCGCGGCCGCCCTCAGCGACGTCGACCAGGCGACCGCCGACGTCGCGATGGAGACGGTCCTCGACCACGGCGTCAACCACGTCGACGTGGCCGCCTCGTACGGGGACGCCGAGCTGCGCTTGGGCCCCTGGATGGAACGGGTGCGCGGCGAGCTGTTCCTGGCGACCAAGACCGGCGAGCGGCGCAGGAAGCCGGCGGCGGAGGAGATCCGCAGGTCGCTCGAGCGGTTGCGCACCGACCACGTCGACCTGATCCAGCTGCACAACCTGGTGGACCGACGCGAGTGGGAGGTCGCGATGGGTCCTGGCGGTGCGCTGGAGGCGGCGATCGAGGCCCGCGACGAGGGGTTGGTCCGCTTCATCGGCGTCACCGGGCACGGCCTGGAGGTCGCCGCCCGACACCTCGAGAGCCTGGAGCGCTTCCCGTTCGACTCGGTGCTGTTCCCCTACAGCTGGATCATGATGCGCAACGAGGCCTACGCCGCGGATGCCAGCGCGCTGCTGGACGTGTGCGCTGAGCGGGGCGTCGCCGTCCAGACGATCAAGGCGATCACCCGGCGCCCCTGGGGGCCGCGCCCGCAGGACCGGGCCACCTGGTACCAGCCGCTCGAGCATCCGACCGCCATCGATCTTTCGGTGCACTGGGTGCTGGGGCGACCCGGCGTGTTCCTCAACACCGTCGGCGACGTGGCCGTGCTGCCGAAGGTCCTGGACGCGGTCGAGCGCTTCGCCGGTCGGCCCAGCGACGACGAGATGGAGACGCTGGCGGAGGAGCGGGGCATGGAGCCGCTGTTCGCCTAGGATCCGGTTCGCGCGTGGCATCCTGACGTCATGCTTCATGCGCTCTTCGTGACCGTGGCCCTGCTCGCGGGCGCCGCATCGGCGCAATCGGCCGACTGGTCGCGGGCCGCTCCGCTTCCGACCGCTCGCTCCGAGATGCGGGCGGCGGTCTGGGACGGCCGGATCTACGTGCCGGGCGGGTTGGGGCGGTTCGGGTCGCTGGGCGCCTTCGAGGTCTACGATCCGGTCGCCGACGCCTGGCGCGTCCTCTCCGACCTGCCCGTCCCGGTCCACCACGCCGGCGTGGCGGCGTCCGGGGGACGGATCTTCGTCGCCGGCGGCTACCGTGACCTGACCTTCCGACCCGACCACGCTGCGCTGTTCGCGTTCGACGTCGCGACCGAGCGCTGGGAACGCCTTCCCGACCTGCCGGCGGCGCGGGCCGGGCATGCGCTGGTCGCCCTGGACGGTACGCTGTACGTCATCGGCGGGGTGGGGCCGTCCGCGCAGCGCGTGCTCCGCTACGACCTCGCGACGGGCCGCTGGCGGGCGCCGGCCGCGGACCTGCCGACGCCGCGCGAGCACCTGGACGCGGTGGTCCTGGACGGTCGGATCTGGGCGATCGGTGGCCGCTGGGGATCCAGCAACCTCGCGACCGTCGAGGTCTACGATCCCGCCGCCGACGTCTGGACGTCCGCCCCCGACCTGCCCACGCCGCGCAGCGGCCTGGCCTCCGCCGTCCTGGACGGGCGCGTCCACGTCGTCGGTGGCGAGGCCCTGGACAGCAGCCGGACGTTCGAGGCGCACGAGGTGTACGACCCTGCCCTCGAAGGCTGGGAGCGCTGGGACGAGATGATCCCCGGCCGGCACGGTCTGGCCGCCGCAAGCGCGGACGGCGCGCTCTACGTGATCGGTGGGGCGACGCGCGCGGGGGCCGGCACGTTCGTGTCGCTCAGCGCGTTGACCGCGAGGTGGGGGCCCCGCTGACGGACGCTGGGACGACGGGCCCGCGGCGGTCGTGCCGCCTCGGTAGCGACCCGTTCGCGGTCGCGCCCATGGGGCGTTACGCTGAGGGTGCCGGGGTAGGGCCGCCCGAAGGGGTCCGTCATGAAGGGCATCTGGATCGCCCTCATCCTCGCCGTCGCCGTCCTCCTCGTGATCCTTTCCGTTCAGCAGGCGCGCGCGACGACCGGTCGCCGCCGCAGGTCGGCGTGGCTGGCGCTGGTCGTCGTGGTGGTGCTCGCCGCCCTGACCGTCGTCGCGGTCGCCCTATGAGGCAGGCCGCGCCGTTCGGTCGCGTCCAGCCCGTGCCAGCGCGGTCGCCTTGCCGATCGCCAGGGCCAGGTCGGCGGCGTAGGCGACGAGCAGCATCGCTGCCAGGTCCGGCACGCCGTCGAACGCCTGGCGCAGGTCGACGCCGCGCCCCATCCAGCCTTCCAGGAACGCCAGGATCGCCAGCGTGATCGCCGGGATCGTCACCAGGTGCGCGCCCAGTTCCAGGCCGATGCGCCAGGCGCGCACGCCGCGGCGACGCGCCGTCCAGCTGCGAAGGCGCGCGAACGCGCGCGCCAGCCAGCCGAGCTGCAGGGCGAACAACGCCGCCAGGACATGGCCGACGGTGCGCATCGACGGGCCCGCGACGGTGCGGTCCGTCCCCACCAGGAGGTCCAGCACGCCGGTGGTCAGCTGCGGGTAGCCGACCAGCGCGACCGGAAGGGTGCTCATGTTGGCGAGGATCACGACGCCCAGGTCGTCGTCCGGCAGGAGCATCGCTTCGGCCTTGAAGAACTCGTTGGTTCCGCCGTGCTGGATCAGGCGGTGGCCGAGGTGCTCGCCGACGAACCAGCCCTTGGCGTAGACCTCGCTGGGCCGGCTGGGCGCGAACAGCGAGATCATCGAGGCGCGCGACAGCAGTCGCTCGTCGCCGACGCGGCCGTCGTCCAGCAGCACCTGCAGGTAGCGCGCCATGTCCTCCGCCGTCGACACCAGGTAGCCGGCGGGCAGGCCGTAGGTGCGGAACGGCTGCGCGCGCGGGAGCGACACGCCGAAGGCGAGGGCGTGCCCCCGCGTCAGCCCCGCGGCGCGGGCCGCGTCGTGGTCGACGAACGTGCGCGTCATGCCCAGCGGGTCCAGCACGTTCGTCTGCAGGAAGGCGCCGTAGGTCTCGCCCGTGACGACCTCGACGATCCGGCCGAGCACGACGTAGTTCGGGTTGAAGTAGTGGAACGCCTCGCCGGGCGCGGCGACCGGCGCCGCGGCGCGTAGGTCCGCCACCGCCCGCTCGATCGACGCGTCGTCCGGGAGGCGCAGGCTCTCCAGGTAGCGGACGTCCGACAGCCCGCTGGCGTGCGCCAGCAGGTGCTGGACCGTGATCGAGGCCGCGGCGTCGTCGTCGCCGCCGATCCGGAACGCCGGCAGGTAGCGTCGCACCGGGGCGTGCAGGTCGACGAGGCCCGCGTCGACCAGGCGCAGGATCGCGAGGGCCGTGAACGACTTGGAGATCGAGCCGATGAAGAGCGGCGTGGTGGCCGTCACCGGCTGGCCGCGACCGTCGCGCCCGTAGCCGCGGGCGTGGACGATCGTTCCGTCGTGGACGATCGCGATCGCGACGCCGGGGATGCCGTGGCGACGCATGGCGTCCTCGACCAGCGCGTCGATCGCCGCGACGTCGGGCGGCGGCGCGGATGCGACCGCCGTCGCGCAGACCGTGGCTGCCGCGAGTGCGGCCACCATCGCGAGCCGTCGAACCGGGAATCGCATCGCTGTCCTCCGACGGGCGCTGGGCCCCCAGCCAAGGCTAGCGACGACCGCACGGCCCGCCCAGGGACCCCCGTCCCCGGTATCCTCGTGTCCATGCGCAGCCTTTTCGTCCGCGATCTCGCCGGGGCCGACGCGGCGGCGGCCGCCGAGGCGCCGTTCTCGGTCGTCCCGTTGGGGAGCCTGGAGTACCACGGCGAGCACGCGCCGTTCGGGACCGACGCGATCCTGGCCGACGGGTTCGCCGCGGCGCTGGCGCGCCGGCGCGCGTGCCTGGTCTTCCCGTGCGTCCACTACGGCTTCGTTCCGCGCCTGACGCGGGTTCACGGGCCGGGCGCGGGGGTGCCGGCCGACGTCCAGCTGGCCCACCTCACGGCGCTGCTGCGCGGGGTGCGAACGTTCGGTCCGGCGCGCATCCTGCTGCTCAACGGCCACAGCGAGAACCAGTACGCCGCCCGCCTGGCGGCCGAGACCCTCGCCGAGGAGGACGACGGGGTCAGCGTCGCGATCGTCAACTGGTGGAAGCTGGCCGAGACGCCGTGGCGCGACGACCCCGACGATCCCTGGGCGGAGGGGGGCGGGCACGGTCACGGTGGACCGTTGGAGATCTCGGTCACCGCCGCCTTCGCAGCCGACGGGGTGCGGGTGCCCGCGGCGAGCGACCGCGACGTGCCGTACGAGGCGCCCTGGTGGCGCGCGGCGGCGCAGGTCGTGGGGCGCGGTCAGGCGCCCGTCGGCTTCGCCGGCTACCACGGCCGCGTCAGCGCGATCGACCTGGAGCGCGGGCGTCGCCTCGCCGAGCAGGTCGCGGACGAGCTGGCGCGCTTCGTGGACGGTTGGCTGGAACGGGCCGAAGCCGAAGCGCGCTGACGCGCGGACGTCCGCCCCGATCGTGGCCCCGGTGTCAGCCCTTGACGCCGGTCAGTACGACCCCTTCGATGATCTGGCGCTGGAAGACGATGAACACGATCAGCACCGGGATGATCGCCAGCGCGCTGGTCGCCATGATCAGGTGCCAGGCGGCGCCCGCCTCGCCGGAGAAGAGCGCGATGCCGACCGGCACGGTGCGCATGTCGGGCGACTGCGCGATGATCAGCGGCCACAGGAAGGCGTTCCAGTTGCCGATGAAGGCGAAGATCCCGAGAGCCGCCAGACCAGGGCCGACCAGCGGCAGGCCGATGCGCAGGAACAGGCCCAGCTCGCTCACGCCGTCGATGCGGCCGGCGTCGAACAGGTCGCGCGGCAGCGTCTGGAAGAATTGGCGCATCAGGAACACGCCGAAGCCGGGGATGAGGCCGGGGAAGAGCAGGCCCCAGTAGGTGTCGACCCAGCCGAAGTCGGCCGACATCACGAACCAGGGGATGACCAGCATTTCGGTCGGGACCATCAGCGTCGCCAGGATCGCGAGGAAGATGATCTGCTTGCCGGGGAAGCGCATCCGCGCGAGCGTGTAGCCGACCAGGGCGCAGAAGAACAGCACCGAGGCGGTGTTGAGCACCGCGACGATCAGGCTGTTGGCGAACCAGCGAGGGAAGTCGGTGCGGGTGAAGACCTCGATGTAGTTCGCGAAGGTGAACTGCGACGGCCAGAACTCGGGCGAGAGGACCTCCCGCGCGTCCTTGAACGAGCTCAGCAGCATCCACACGAACGGGAAGATCATCACGAGGGCGCCCAGCGTCAACAGCACGTAGGCGAGCAGCGCCCAGCCGTTGACGCGGCGGCGCGGCGCCTCGCGCACGCTGGCTTCCAGCCCCTTGCGAACGCGGTCGTCGGCCAGCATCAGTAGTCCACCCGCCGCTGCGTGAGCCGCAGCTGGATGAGCGTCACGACCAGGATGATCACGAACAGCACCACCGTCACGGCGGCGGCGTAGCCCAGCCGGGCACGGCCGAACGCCTCCTCGTACATGTACAGCGCCAGCGACAGGGTGCGGTTGAGGGGCCCGCCTTGGTCGGTGAAGTTGATGTTGACGATCTGGTCGAAGAGCTGCAGGGCGTAGATCGTCGTGATGACGACGGCGAAGACCATGACCGGGTTGAGCAGCGGCAGCGTCACGTGGCGGAACAGCTGCCACGGGTTCGCGCCGTCGATGCGGGCCGCCTCGTAGTAGACGCGGGGAATGCCCTGGAGGCCGGCCAGGAAGATGACCACCTGGAAGCCCAGCTGCTGCCAGACGATCACGACGGCGACGGCGTAGATGGCCCGCTCGGGGTCACGCAGGAACGCCTGCGGTTGGATCTGCAGCCAGGGCATGCCGATCCGCTCGACGAACTCCCACCACGAGATGATCAGGTTGTTGATCACGCCGAAGTTGGCGTTGTACATCCAGCCCCACACCCACGCCACGGCGACCGCGGGCGTGATGTACGGGGCGAAGTAGATCGCGCGGAACAGGCCGCGTCCCCGCGCGATGGCCTGCAGCAGGATCGCGATCCCCAGGCCCAGGGCGATCGAGGCGGGCACGGTGATGACCGCGTAGATGATCGTGTTCTGGAACGCCTGGTGGAAGACCGGGTTGGAGAGCAGGTCCAGGTAGTACTCGAAGCCGATGAAGTCACGGCGGGCCGGATCGACGTGCCAGGTGAACAGCGAGAGACGGAACGACTGGATCGCCGGATAGAAGCGCACGACGGCGAAGAAGAGAAGGGGGACCGCAAGGAAGACGTAGGCCCAGATCGCCTCGCGCCGCGCCAGCGACAGGCGCGCACGGGGCCGACGGTCGGACGGAGTCGGGACGGGTCGGGCCAACGGGATCCTCCGAAGCCGAGCGAGAGAAGCGAGGGACCCGCGCCCCGCCGCCGGGGCGGGGCGCGGGAGGGACGATCAGGCGGGCAGGCGGATCACTCGTCCAGGAACGAGTCGATCAGGGCCTGGTCCTCGGCGGCAGCGATCGCGATCGACTCCGCGGGATCCATGCCCTCGAGCAGGACGCGGTTGTAGGCGTCCAGCATGATCTGGCGCTGGGCCCCCTCGTCGACGAACTTGGTCGCCTCGGCGTACGCCAGGCCGGCGATGAACGGGCCGTTGACCGGGTCGGCGGTCAGCTCGGGGTCGGCGACGAGCGACGCGGCGGCCGGCAGCTCGCCGACCGTCTCGAGCCACAGCAGCATGGCGTCCTCGGAGGTGACGAACTCGATGAAGCGCGCGGCGGCCTCGAGGCGCTCGGGGCTCTCGTACGCCTTGGGGGTCACGCCGTTCATCCAGTACGAGCCGAAGTTGGCCTGCACGCCGTTGTCGAACGTCGGCAGCTCGGCGACGCCCCACTCGAACTGGGCGTTGTTGCGGACCTGGCCGATCGCGAACGATCCGTCGATGATCATCGCGATGTTCTCCTGGGTGTGGAAGCCCTCGCGGTAGCCACTGGTGCCGGGAACGAACTCGAGCTCGCCGATCTCGTCCTCGAGCTGCCAGCTGGTCCACGTGCCCAGGGCCTGGGCGCCGATCTCGCCGCCGTAGAGGACTTCGGTTCCGTCCTCGCTGTAGGGCGGGGTACCCAGCTGGTTGGTCAGCACGGTGCGGATCAGGTGGTGGTCCTGGCCGCCGAAGCCGTAGCCGATGCGCTGGTACAGCGGGCCGCGCTTGATGGTGAGGGCCTCGGCGGCCTCGACGAACGCGTCCCAGGTGGTGGGCGGCGACTCGGGGTCCAGCCCGACCTCTTCGAACAGGTCCTTGTTGTAGAAGAGGCCCAGCGCGCGAACGGCGGTCGGAAGGCCGTAGTACTCGTCCCCGACCTTGCCCGACTCGGCCATCGGGATGAAGTACTCCTCGATCCAGTCGTGCGAGATGTGCTCCTGCGGGATCGGCTCGACGTAGCCGGCCCGTTGCCAGGCCGCGGTCCAGCCGTAGAACAGCTGCACCACGTCGGGGCCCTCGCCGGCGGCGGTGGCGGCGGCGACGCGCTGCTGGTACGCGTCGTAGGGGAAGGTCTCTTGCGTCACGACGATGTCCGGGTTCTCGGCGTTGAACTGCTCGATCAGCTGGTTCATCGCCTCGACGCGGGTCGAGAAGTCGTACTGCCAGTAGGTGAGCTCGATCTGCGCGATGGCCGAGCCGGCGATCGCCAACACACCGAACGCGACGAGCGACGTCAGGTACTTCCTCATCCGGGTACGTCCTTTCCGCGCGTCCGCAGGTCGCGGAGCGCGCTGTCGATCCTGGTTGCCGCCTGCGCGACGACCTCATGATACGCGGCCGAGCGTTCGGCGAGCCGCACGAGGTGGCTGCGCACCGCCTCCGGCGCGGGACCTCCCAACCCGCTGCGGCGCGCGACGAACGCCTCCGGCGACAGCGCCGCCGCGAGGGCGTCGGCAGCCAGGGCCGGTCCTCCCGCGGCGGCCAGGTCGTCCGGTGTGGCCTGCTGGAGCGGGCGCCCGCGTTCGCTCATGCGAGCGACCAGGGACGCGGCGACGTGGTGGGCCTCCGGGAACGGCAGCCCTGCGGTCCGCACGAGCTCGTCGGCGAGCTCGGTGGCGGTGGTGTCGGAGGCGGCCGCCTCGCTCGCGAGGCGCGCCTCGTCCCAACGCCCGCCCTGCAGGCAGGCGATCAGCAGGTCGAGACCCGCGTCGAGCGTGTCGACCAGCGCGTGCAGCGGCTCCTGGGCGTCGGTGCCGACGTCGTTCAGGTCGCCGTGCGGGATGTTGTGCGAGAGGAACGCCACCTGCCCTGCGGCGCCCGCCACGCGCGAGAAGCGCGTCCGCGCGTGCTCCAGGGCGACCGGGTTGCGCTTCTGGGGCATGATCGACGATCCCTGGACCAGCTCGTCCGGCAGGCGCAGGCGGCCGTCCTCGGCGTCGCGCAGCAGGTCGTGCGTCAACCGCGACAGGTCGACCGCCAGCGCCTGCGCCACCCCGGCCAGGTCCAGCTGCCAGTCGCCCGAGGCGACCGCGTCGAGGGTGTTCCAGACCGGCCCCGGGAAGCCCAGGGCGCGGGCCGTGACGTCACGATCGAGCGGGTAGCTCGATCCGGTCATCGCCGCCGCGCCCAACGGGCAGCGGTCCAGGCGCTGCAGCGCCGCCAGCAGGCGCTGCTGGTGCCGTTCGACGACGGCGGCTGCGGCGGTCAGGCGGTGCCCCAGGGTGGTCGGCTGGGCCGGCTGGTGGTGGGTGCGCGCGATGACGATCGTGCCCAGCCCGTCCTCGGCCTGGCGCAGCAGCGCGTCCTGGAGCGCCCCGACGCGGCGGGCGACCGCCAGCAGCCGCGCGCGGGCAGCCATCACGTAGACCGTCATGTCCAGGTCGTTGCGCGACAGCCCCAGGCGCAGCCAGGCCAGCGCCTCGGCCCCCACCTGGGCCTCCAACCGGCGCTGGATCCCGAAGTAGAGGTCGGGAACGCCGGCCTTCGGTTCGGGGGGCGTCAGGTCCCGCTGGGCCTGCAGTGCCGCGTCCAGGCGCTCGATCTCGGCTTCGTGACCGCGCGCGACGTCGAGCGCCGCGACGGCGCGCAGGTGGGCTGTGAGGGCGTCCAGGAACGCGTCGTAGAACACGCGTGCCGCGAAGCGCTGGTCGCAGGCCATCACGCCCTCGGCGTAGGCCGGGTGCCAGGGCCCGCCGGTGCCGGAGGGGCTCATGCGGGGGCGTCCGTCGCGGCGGGGTCGGGTGCATCGGGTCCGGGTGCATCGCGATCCAGCGCGTCGAGGGTCAGGCCGAACAGCCGGGCCGCGTTGCCGCCGAAGACGAGGGCGACGTCCTCCTCGGGCAGGTTCAGGGTGTAGGCGGCGCGCAGCTGGTCCTGCAGGTAGCGCTCCGAGAAGCCGCGCGGGAAGGCGGCCGAGTCGGTGCCGAACAGCACGCGTTCCGGGCCGATCGTCTCGAACGCCTTGCGGAACAGGTCCTCCAGCGTGAGGGGGTAGGGCATCCAGCGGATCCACTGGTTGCTGCCGGAGGTGTCGACGTAGATGTTCGGCAGGCTCCAGCACAGCGCCAGCAGGTCCTGCCAGTAGCCGGCGCCGAAGTGCGGGATCACGAAGGGGATCTCCGGGAAGTCGCGCGCCACCTCGAACAGCGAGAGCGGGCTCATGCGCGGGTGGGCCACCACGCCGCCGCCCCGGCCGAGGTAGCCGAAGTGGATGAGCGCGGGCTGGCGCCGCTCGGCCAGGACCTCCCAGACGTCGCGAACGGCGGGGTCCTCGAAGGGGATCTCCGTCAGCGGGCCCAGCAGCTTGTAGCCGCGCAGGCCCAGCTGGTCGACGGCGCGACGCAGCTCGGCTCCGGCGCCCGGCGCGAGCGGGTGGTGCGCCATGCCGGTGAAGCGGTCGGGATGGCGGCGGACGACCCGCGCGAGAAGGTCGTTGTCGTGGCCGGTGACGAAGTTGATCCAGCGGATCCCGTGGCGGTCCAGCTCGTCGCGCCAGCGGTCGGCCATGGCGTCGATCGCGGCCAGGTCGCCGGCGGGGACGGGCGGTTCGTTCGGCTCGGTCGACCACTCCTTGCGCATGCGCGCCTGACGCTCCTCGGCGTAGGCGGTCAGCGCGGGGTGCAGCTGGGCGCGTCGGTCGTAGCGACCGGTGGTGTTCTCGACAGGGAAGTGGGCGTGGACGTCGACGAGGGGGAACGACCTCTCCGGCATGGACCTCTCCTGGTGCGTTCGGTGGAGCTCGGGGCGTGCTCCGGGGCGACGTCCGCATCCTACCGGGGCGCCGAGCGGCGCATCGGCGCGTCGCCCGCAGCGCCGGACAACGCACTGGGAGCGCGGCTCGACCCGGTAGGGGGGGTGGAGGGGTGGGACGCGACGGCATCATGATGCCGCATCATGATGCCGTCGACGCGAACGACGATTCGGTCCCGCCGCGCCCGTGACGGGTCCGGGGCGGGATCAGCCGAGGTCGGCCAGGATCGTGTCGGCCGCGGAACGGCCGGAGAGGAAGGCTCCCTCGATCCGGCCGGCGCCGAAGCCGTCCCCGGCCGCGATCAGGCCGGGGGCCAGGCGCAGCACGCGGTCCGGTACCGGCGTCTCGGCCAGGGCGTAGCGCCAGCGGTGCAGACGGCTCCAGCGGGGCCGGACGTCGGACCCGACGACGTCGGCGACGGCGCCCCGCATCGCCTCCTCGACCTGGTCGGGCGGATCCTCCAGCCGGGCGCGCGCGAAGGCTGGCGTGGCGTGCGCGACCAGAACGGGGACCGGTGGCGCCTGGCGGCGCTTACCGCCGTCGTGCGCGAGCCAGGAGAGGACCGGGTGCCCCTCGACCCGCACCCCGGGCCAGGTCGGGGCGGGGCCGTCCAAGCCCGCCATCCACGCGAACGAGGGGGCGTAGCGGATCGCCGCCAACGTGGCGCGTGCGTCCGCGTCGATGCCGCCGTCGGGCAGCAGCGCCAGGGCCTGCGGCGCCGGCGCCGTCACGATCACGGCGCGGGCACGCTCCGCCCGGCCGTCCTCCAGCTCCAGGCGCCAGCCGTCCCGATCGGGTTCCAGGCGTGCGACGCGGCTCTGGCGGGCGACGTCGACGTCGCCGATCAGCAGGCGCCCCAGGCGGCTCATGCCGTCCGGTGCGACGTAGCGAGGATGGCCGTGCTCGGACGCCGGGCGCAGCCCCTCGTCGGGCGTCCAGGTGGGGAGTCCGTGCGTCCAGACGCGGACCTGGTCCGCGTCGGTCCAGGCGTCGACCTCGCGCTGGAAGGCGGGGTCGCGGACGGTGAAGAACTGGGCGCCGTGATCGATGCGGAGCTCGTGCCCGTCGTCGTCCAGGCGCCGCGTCGCGCAACGCCCGCCCAGGCCGCGGCTCTTCTCCAGCACGCGCACGCGCAGGCCGGCGTCGGCGGCGGCGCGGGCCGCGCTGGCGCCGGCGACGCCGGCGCCGACGACCAGCAGGTCGAGGTCAGGGTTCGAACTCACGCGTCACCATCCCGCATGGGCGCGAGCGCGTCGGTGAGCGGGCGCCCACGGTCCGGTGGTCAGGCCACCTCGCCCCGCCGCGTCGGGCGCGGCGCGGTCGGATCCGGCTGCCTCGCGTCGCGGGCCGCTCCGCCGGGCCGAAGCGCGCGCAGCGCCGCCTTCGCCAGCGCCGGCAGGCGGAACGAGATCAGGTGCCGCTGCCAGAACAGCTCGCGCTTGTCGCCCACGGTGGAGTGGCTGAAGCGCGCGATGTCGCCGCGCAGCTCGGGATCGTCGGCCGCGTCGCCACGCTCGAGACGCTCGGCCAGCCGCTGCCGCAGGGCGCGGGCGCCGGCGATGCCCTCGGCCACCCGGTCGGCCTGGCGCTCGCTGATGTAGCCGTAGCGGCGCTTGAACTCGTTCAGGCGCTCGGCCGCGTCGTAGGTCGCGTCGACCAGCTGGGCGCGGGTCATCCACTCGGTCTCGTAGTTGAGGATGTGCTCCCACGAGGGCGCCTGGTCCAGCAGCTGCCGGTGCTCCTCGAGGGTGTGCGCCAGCTTGGTGTAGCCGAAGCGCTCGGGCTCCTCGAAGATGCGGCTGGCGGGGTCGAGGAACGGGCCCATCGGCGAGATGAACGCCTGCAGGCGCTTGTCGCCCTTGGCGAAGAGCTGCTCGCAGTAGTCGACCGTCTGCATGACCGACTCGTAGGTCTGGTACTGCAGGCCGATCATGTAGAAGACGTCGATGCGGGTGGGCGAGAGCTCCAGCGCCTGCTCCAGCAGCCGCTCCATCGCCGGGTTCTCGTAGCCGTCCTCGCCCTCGAGGGCGTGCCGCACGGTCGGATCGTGGCTCTCCGGACTGACCTCGAAACTCCAGGCGTGCAGGGTCGCGTCGATGTGCCGCAGGAACTCGATCGGGGGCACGTCGAAGAACTCGAGCATCACGTCGTTCTTCACGCCGCGCGCGGCGATCTCGTCGATCACCTCGGTCGCGTAGGCCAGGCCGCCCTGCAGGAGGTCGCCCGGGATCACGATCGTGCCGCGCGACAGGCGCGCGATGCGGGCGACGTTGTCCGCCAGGTTGGCGGGGCTGCGGAAGACCGGCATGCGCCGCAGGGTCAGGTGCGAGCAGGCGTCGTTGGAGGCGCCGCAGGTGGTGCAGTGGTAGGCGCAGCCCTTGAGCGGCAGCACCATCGTCGTCGGGTTGCGCAGCCAGCCGGCGTAGGGCAGCACGCCCGAAAGGTCCTGGTAGCGGATCGCCATCTCGATCAGGCGCTCGGGGTGCACGTCGACGTAGTCGAGCGTCGTCGGCACGAAGCTGAGCGGGTTGACGTGCACCTCGCCCTCCTCGTCGCGCCAGCTGAGGTTCGGGATGTCCTCGAGGGATCCGCCGTTCTCGAGCGCCTCCATCAGCTGCAGCAGCGGCGGTTCGGTGCTGTCGCCGCGCAGCACGAAGTCGATCTCGGGGTAGGCGAGCAACTGCTCGTGGAAGTAGGTCGAGGACAGGCCGCCGAAGACGACGGGCACGTCCGGGTGCGCCTGCTTGGCGAGGCGCGCGATCTCGACCGCGCCGTGGCAGTGCGGCATCCAGTGCAGGTCGATGCCGATCAGCTTGGGGTTCTGGCGCTTCAGGAAGCGTGGCACGTCGAAGCGCTTCTCGGTCAGCATGCGCAGCGCCAGGTTGGCGATGCGGACGCGCTTTCCGCGCTCCTCGAGGTACTGCGCCATGGTCAGGAAGCCGATCGGATACAGCTCGAACATCACCGACGACGGCACCATGTCGCTGATCGGTCCGTAGAGCGTGGAGCGTTCCCGGAAGTCGTAGACGCTCGGCGGGTGAAGCAGTAGGAGGTCCATCTCGTGTCTCCGCATGGCCCTAGGGTGACCGGCCGCTCGAGCGTGGCGCCATGGGGAAATGTCCCCATGGCTTCCTGCGCCGTGCTGGGCGGCGGCCCGAGCCCACGGCCCGGAGAACCTCCCACGCCATGTCGGCGAACCACCGATGCCGGGGGCGGCGTCGGGCCCTAGCGTGCGGGCGAGAGTCCCCTGTCGTGCTCGCGCAGGGGCGTCCTGGATCCGCGTCGTGCACCCCGCGCGAGGGCGATCGGAGCGTCACCGACCCACGGAGGCGCCGGGGAGCCGCTGGAGGTGCGCGCCATGGCCGTCCTGGACACCAAGACCCTGTTCGGATTCGACGTCATCCGCAAGCCCGCGGTGCAGGAGCCCGCCCCCAACCTGCCGGAGGACGGGGTCGCGCGGGCGCGCTTCGCCTGGCGCGACGCCGAGGCGCACCTCGACGGCCTGCCCGCCGGGGGCCTGAACATCGCCCACGAAGCGGTCGTGCGGCACGCGAACGGGCCCCGGGCCGACCGGGTCGCGCTACGGTTCCTGGGCCGCGACGACACGGTCCGCGACCTGACCTACCGGCAGCTGGCCGCCCGCGTCGGGCAGGTCGCGAACGCCCTCGAGACGCTGGGGATCGAGCGGGGGGAGCGGGTCTTCTGCCTGCTCGGGCGCGTGCCCGCCCTGTACGAGACGGCGCTGGGCACGCTGGCGCGCGGGGCGGTCTTCGCGCCGCTCTTCAGCGCCTTCGGCCCCGAGCCGATCGCGCAACGCATCGGCATCGGCGACGGCCGCGCGCTGGTCACCAGCCCACGGCTGTTCCGCCGCAAGGTGGCCCGGATCCTGTCCGAGCTGCCCGACCTGGAGCACGTGCTGCTGGTCGGGGCGGACGACGATCCGGTACCGGACGAGGTGCTGAGCGAGCGGGTGCACGACTTCGGCGCCCTGGTGGACGCCGCGTCCGACGCCTACGAGATCGACGAGACCGACCCCGAGTCGCTGGCGCTGCTGCACTTCACGAGCGGCACGACCGGCCTTCCCAAGGGCGCCATGCACGTGCACCAGGCCGCCGTGCACCACTACGCCACCGGCCTCTACGCGCTGGACTTCAAGGAGGACGACGTCTTCTGGTGCACCGCCGACCCCGGCTGGGTGACCGGCACCAGCTACGGCATCCTGGCCCCGCTGCTGCACGGCATCACCAACGTGGTCGACGAGGCCGACTTCGACGCCGAGCGCTGGTACGCCACCCTCGAGCGCCAGCGCGTGACCGTCTGGTACACCGCGCCGACCGCCGTGCGCATGCTGATGAAGGCCGGGGCCGAGGTGACCACCCGCTACGACCTCTCGGCCCTGCGCTTCATCGGCAGCGTCGGCGAGCCGCTCAACCCCGAGGCGGTCGTGTGGGGGAACGAGACCTTCGGCATGCCGATCCACGACAACTGGTGGCAGACCGAGACCGGCGGCATCATGATCGCCAACACCCGCGGGATGGACGTCAAGCCCGGGTCGATGGGCCGGCCGCTGCCCGGCATCGAGGCCGGCATCGTGAGCAAGCGCGCGGACGGTGGCGTCGACGAGGTCGACGATCCCGGCACGCCGGGCGAGCTGGCGCTGCGCCCCGGCTGGCCGTCGATGTTCCGCGGCTACCTGAACCGCGAGGAGAAGTACCGCTCCTGCTTCGTGGACGGCTGGTACCTCACCGGCGACCTGGCCAAGCGCGATGCCGACGGCTACTACTGGTTCGTCGGGCGCGCGGACGACCTGATCAAGTCGGCCGGCCACCAGATCGGCCCGTTCGAGGTCGAGAGCGCCCTGATCGAGCACCCCGCCGTCGCGGAGGCCGGCGTGATCGGCGTACCGGACGAGATGGCGGGCGAGATCGTCAAGGCGTTCGTGACCCTCGCTCCCGGCGTCGAGCCCAGCGATGACCTGATCCTGCAGCTGATCGGCCACGGCCGCTCCAAGCTCGGTTCGGCCGTCGCGCCCAAGAAGATCGAGATCGTGGACGCCCTGCCGCACACCCGCAGCGGCAAGATCATGCGGCGCCTGCTCAAGGCGCGCGAGCTGGGCCTGCCCGAGGGCGACGTCTCCACCCTCGAGAACCCCGAGGCGGCCCGTCCTGCGGGCGACGAGGAGGGATCCGGATGAGCGCCGCGCTGCCCCTTCCCGAGCGCGAGCACGCCCTCCACCTGCTGCGGCAGATGCTGCGCATCCGCCGCTTCGAGGAGGCCTGCGCCGAGCTCTACCAAGCCACCAAGATCCGGGGCTTCCTGCACCTCTACATCGGCGAGGAGGCGGTCGCGACCGGCGTGACCGACGCGATGGAGCCGCGCGACGCCGTGGTCGCCACCTACCGCGAGCACGGCCACGCCCTGCTGCGCGGCGTCTCGGCCGGATCGATCATGGCCGAGATGTACGGCAAGCAGGAGGGCTGCAGCCGGGGCCGCGGCGGCTCGATGCACCTCTACGATGCCGAGAAGCTCCTCTACGGCGGCAACGCCATCGTCGCCGGCGGCCTGCCGTTGGCGGTGGGCCTGGGCCTGGCCGAGCACCTGCGCGGCCCGGCCGAGGACGGCTACCCGGTCGCCGTCTGCTTCTTCGGCGAGGGCGCCATGGCCGAGGGCGAGTTCCACGAGTCGATGAACCTCGCCGCCCTCTGGCAGCTGCCGGTGCTGTTCGTGTGCGAGAACAACGGCTACGCCATGGGCACGGCGCTGGAGCGCTCCGAGTCGGAAACCGACCTGAGCCTCAAGGCCGCCGCCTACCGCATGCCCGCCTGGCCGGTCGACGGGATGGACGTGCTGGCGGTCGAGGCGGCCGCGACCGCCGCGATCGATGCGATCCGTGCGGGCGGCGGGCCGCACTTCCTCGAGATGCGCACCTACCGCTACCGGGCGCACAGCATGTTCGATCCCGAGCTGTACCGCGACAAGGCCGAGGTCGCCGAGTGGAAGCACCGCGACCCGATCGCGACCTTCGATGCGCGCCTGCGCGAGGCCGGGCTGCTGGACGACGAGGCGCTCGAGGCGATCGAGGCCGACGTCGCCCGCGAGGTCGAGGAGGCGATCGCCTTCGCCGAGGCGGGCACCTGGGAACCGGTCGAGCAGCTCACCCGCTTCGTGCACAGCGAGGGGGAGGTGACCGCATGAGCGCCGAGCGCACCACCTACCGCGAGGCGATGCGCGCCGCCATGAGCGAGGCCATGGAGGCCGACGAGCGCGTCTTCCTGATGGGCGAGGACGTGGGCGCCTACGGCGGCTGCTACGCCGTCAGCATGGGCATGCTGGAGCGCTTCGGACCGGAGCGGGTGCGCGACACGCCGCTATCCGAGGCGGCCTTCGTCGGCGCCGGCATCGGCGCGGCCATGGCCGGCATGCGCCCGATCGTCGAGGTCATGACCGTCAACTTCAGCCTGCTGGCGCTGGACCAGATCCTCAACACCGCCGCCACCGTGCTGCACATGTCCGGCGGGCAGGTGAACGTCCCGATCGTGATCCGCATGGCGACCGGCGCCGGACGGCAGCTGGCCGCCCAGCACTCGCACAGCCTGGAGGGCTGGTACGCCCACATCCCCGGCATCACCGTCCTGGCGCCCGGCACGGTCGAGGACGCCCGCGGCATGCTGGCGCCCGCCCTGGCCGATCCCGACCCGGTGCTGATCTTCGAGAACGCCGGGCTGTACGCGCTCGAGGCCGAACTGACCGATCCTCCGCCGGCCGTCGACCTGCGGTCCGCCGCCGTGCGGCGCGCGGGCAGCGACGTCAGCCTGATCACCTACGGCGGCTCGCTGCCCAAGACCCTCGCCGCGGCCGCGACGTTGGCCGAGGAGGGGATCGACGCCGAGGTCCTCGACCTGCGCGTCCTGCGACCGCTGGACACCGACGCGATCCTCGCGACCACCGCCAAGACGCACCGCGTCGTGATCATCGACGAGGGCTGGCGCAGCGGCAGCCTGGCGGCCGAGGTGTCCGCCCGCATCGTCGAGGGCGCCTTCTTCGAGCTGGACGTCCCGCCCGAGCGGCTCTGCGCCGCCGAGGTGCCGATCCCCTACGCCAAGCACCTCGAGGACGCCTCCGTCCCGCAGCCGGACACCATCGCGGCCGCGGCTCGCCGGGTGCTCGGGCGCGAGCCGGTTCCGGCGCCCGCGCCGGCCGCGCCGCGCGAGGAGGCGACGGCATGATCGACTTCACCATGCCCTCGCTCGGCGCGGACATGGACGCCGGCAAGCTGCTCGAGTGGAGCCGGGGCAGGAGGTCCACCGCGGCGACATCGTGGCCCTGGTCGACACCGACAAGGCCGCCATCGAGATCGAGATCTGGGACGATGGCGTCGTCGATGCGCTGCTGGTCGATCCGGGCGAGAAGGTCCCGGTCGGCACGGTGCTGGCGACGCTGCGAGGGGCGGAGGAGGGCGCGACGGAGCCGGCCGAGGCGCCGTCGGCCGAGGCGCCGCGGGACGAGGCGCCCGAAGCACCGGAGCCCGCCCCGCGGGTGGCGGCCGCACCCGCCCTGCCTACGCACGTCGCCCCGCCCCACGCCACACCGTCCGCCCGCGCCGCGGCGCGCGCCGCGGG
>CAZJGU010000026.1:0-27509 GCA_964545455.1 uncultured bacterium
GCCCGTCACCGTGCCGGACAAGATCCGTTGGAAGATGGTGCGGGACCGGCGTCCGCTGCTCGGCGACTTCGCGGACAAGGTGGAGGCCAAGCGGTACGTGGCGCGGGTGGTCGGTGCTGAGTACGCGGTGCCGATGCTCGCCGTCTTCGATGACGCCCACGCGATCGATACCGAAGGACTGCCCGACGAGTTCGCCATCAAGGTCTCGCACGCCAGCAAGGGCGTGGTCCTCGTTCGGCACGACGCGCCCCGCGAGGAACGGTTGCCCGAGCCGGGCGGCCCCCTGGAGCGGTACAGCGTGCGGCCGGAGGCGTTCGACGTCGCCCGGGCCCGTGGCGTGTTCGGCGGCTGGCTCGCGGTGCCCTTCGGGACGCGGGATGCCGAGTGGGCGTACTCGGTCCACCGTCCGCGCATCGTCGTCGAGCCGATGTTGCGCACGACGTCGGGCGAGCCGATTCGGGACGTGAGGTGCTTCGTGATGAACGGTCGCGTGGTGTTGGTCAACGTGATCGAGGAGCGCCCCGAAGGTCGGTTCTGGACGCGCTACCTGCCGGATGGGACGCACCTCGCTCACGTGCGGGCGAAGTCGTACATCGACACCTACGACCGTTCACCTCCGCGGCCCTCTCCGCTTCCTACGTCGGTGGACGAGATGATCGAGGTCGCGCAGCGGGTCGCGGCGGAGACCGACTTCCTTCGCGTCGACATGCTGGACATGGGGGATCGCTTCCTGGTCGGCGAGTTGACCAACTACCCGGCAGCCGGGATGGAGACGATCAAACCTGCGAGCTTCTCCCGCTGGTTCGGCTCGCAGTGGACGCTGCCCGAGTCGTACGGCGAGTGACGCGCGGGAGTGGTGCGACGGAACGTGCGTGACGCGCTCATGGCGCGCTCGCTTCGGTGAAGGAAGGGTGGGTGCGAACGGCGATGGCACGAGGCGAGAACGGCGGACCAGGCGACGGGACGCGGTGGTCGCGTTGGACCCGGCGGGTCATCCGCAAGGCGGGGGAGCTGCTGCGACGCGCCGAGGCGGCTGCGACGAACCCCCGGGCCGCGCTCTACCGCTGGTCCGCCCCCACGGGGAACGAGCGGTTGCTGCGCCTCGTCACGGCCTGGCCCGTCACCGTGCCGGACAAGATCCGTTGGAAGATGGTGCGGGACCGGCGTCCGCTGCTCGGCGACTTCGCGGACAAGGTGGAGGCCAAGCGGTACGTGGCGCGGGTGGTCGGTGCTGAGTACGCGGTGCCGATGCTCGCCGTCTTCGATGACGCCCACGCGATCGATACCGAAGGACTGCCCGACGAGTTCGCCATCAAGGTCTCGCACGCCAGCAAGGGCGTGGTCCTCGTTCGGCACGACGCGCCCCGCGAGGAACGGTTGCCCGAGCCGGGCGGCCCCCTGGAGCGGTACAGCGTGCGGCCGGAGGCGTTCGACGTCGCCCGGGCCCGTGGCGTGTTCGCCGGCTGGCTCGCGGTGCCCTTCGGCGTGCGGGACGGGGAGTGGGCGTACTCGGTCCACCGTCCGCGCATCGTCGTCGAGCCGATGCTTCGCGCGTCGTCCGGTCGGCCGATGCGGGACATGAGGTTCTTCGTGATGAACGGTCGCGTGGTGGTGGTGAACGTGATCGAGGAGGGGCCCGACGGCCGGTTGTCGAGTCGCTACCTTCCCGATGGGACGCACCTTGGCCACGTCCGGGCGAAGTCGTACATCGACACCTATCGGCCCCCGCCTCCGAACCCCCTGCCGCTTCCCGCGTCGCTGGACGAGATGATGGACGTCGCGGAGCGCCTCGCGTCGGAGACCGACTTCCTGCGCGTCGACATGTTCGACCTGGGGGACCGCTTCCTGGTCGGCGAGTTGACCAACTACCCGGGCGCCGGCATGTATACGCTCAAGCCTGCGAGCTTCTCCCGCTGGTTCGGCTCGCAGTGGACGCTGCCCGAGTCGTACGGCGACTGATGCGGTGCCGCCGCGGTGGAGGGGCTGGTGCGGCTCGCTGGTCCCGGTGGTCGCGCCGGGTCCTCCGAAAGCTGGGCGAGCTGCTGGTCAGCGCTCGTTCGGCTGCGACGAACCCGAGGGCCGCGCTCTACCGCTGGACGGCCCCCACGGGGAACGAGCGGTTGCTGCGCCTCGTCACGGCCTGGCCCGTCACCGTGCCGGACAAGATCCGTTGGAAGATGGTGCGGGACCGGCGTCCGTTGCTCGGCGATTTCGCGGACAAGGTCGAGGCCAAGCGCTACGTGGCGCGAGTCGCCGGTGCGGAGTACACGGTCCCGATGCTCGCCGTCTTCGATGACGCGTCCTCGCTCGACACGGGTGGCCTGCCGGACGAGTTCGTCGTCAAGGTCACGCACGCGAGCAAAGGGGTCGTGATCGTGCGGCACGATGCGCCACGCGAGGCGCGGCTGCCGGAGCCGGGCGGCCCACTCGATCGGTGCAGCGTGCGGCCGGAGGCGTTCGACGTCGCCCGCGCCCGCGAGGTGTTCGCCGGCTGGCTGGCCGTGCCGTTCGGAGTGCGGAATGGAGAGTGGGCGTACTCGGTCCACCGTCCGCGTATCGTCGTCGAGCCGCTGTTGCGCATGACGTCGGGTCGGCCGATCCGGGACGTGTTGTGCTTCGTGGCGAACGGTCGCGTGGTGATGGTTCAGGTCGCCGAGGAGCGCCCCGACGGTGACGGCCACGTCTCGAGTCGCTACCTGCCGGACGGAACGCACCTCGGACACGTGCGGGGGAGGTCGTACCGATCGTGGTACCGGCCCCCTCCGCCGAGCCCCCTGCCGCTTCCCGCATCGCTGGCCGAGATGATCCACGTCGCGCAGCGGGTCGCGCGGGAGACCGACTTCCTGCGCGTCGACATGCTGGACCTGGGGGACCGCTTCCTGGTCGGCGAGTTGACCAACTACCCGAACGCCGGCATGAGCAAGATCGTGCCTACGAGCTTCTCGCGGTGGCTCGGCTCGCAGTGGACGCTGCCCGCGTCGTACGGCGACGAGCTAGGGGGTGCGCACCTTCGATGACCGCGCCTCCTCGTGAGCGGAGGCGATCGCCCGGAACTCCGGCAGGTCGGCCATGAGCTGGTCGTAGTCGCCCTGGCCGATCAACCGACCGCCCTCCAGCACGAAGATCGTGTCCGCGTCACGAATCGTCGCGAGCCGGTGCGCGATCGCGATGACGGTCTTCCGGTAGGAGAGTGCAGCGATCGTCTCGTAGACGGCCTTCTCCGTCGCGCCGTCGAGCGCGCTGGTCGCCTCGTCGAAAACGAGGACGTCCGGATCGTGGTACAGCGCCCGCGCGAGTCCGACGCGCTGGCGTTGGCCCCCCGATAGACGCACGCCACGCTCGCCGACGTAGGTGTCGTACCCCAAGGCGAGCTGCTCCACGACGAAATCGTCGAGCTGCGCCATCCGGGCGGCCTGGTGAACCGCATCCATGTCGATGGCGTCGTCGGGAACGCCGAGCGCGATGTTCCGCGCGATCGTGTCGTCCGTGAGGTAGATCGCCTGCGGGACGTAGCCGATCCGCCGACGCCAGTTGGGCAGGACGTCCTCGCCGAGTTCCTGCCCGTCGACCGTCACGCGCCCCTCGCTGGGCGTGAGGAGGCCGAGGAGAAGGTCGATGAGCGTGGTCTTGCCCGCTCCCGTGCGACCGACGAAGGCGACCGAGGAACCTGCGGCGATCTCGAGGCTGACGTCGCGGATGATCGCCTCCGTTCCCGCGTACGCGAACGAGACGCCTTCGAAGCGGATCGCGCGTTCGAAGGGGAGCGGCTCGAGCGCGTCCGGATCGACGAAGTCGTCCGCGTCGGCTTGGCCGGCGTCCACCTGCTGCACCATGGCATGGACCTCGTCCAGCGCTCCGCTGCTGTAGCGGATCTCCGTCGCGCTGGCGAAGACCTGCTGCAGGGCGGGCAGCAAACGGTAGCCGGCGAACGCGAACAAGCCAAGAACCGGGATCAGCTCGGAGATCGTGCGCCCGGTGCCGAGCAGGGCGAGCACGATCGCGACGATCGCACCGAAGGCGATGCCCTCGAGGGCGTACCTGGGCAGCATCCCGAGGATCCGCGTGTTCGCTTGGTAGCTCGCGTAGCGGAGCGACGGCTCGGCGTAGCGCTGCACCATCTCGGCCTCGCGCCCGAGCATCCTCAGGTCCTTGATGGCGCCCATCGCCTCGTTGGCAGCCTTGTGACGCGCTTGGTTGGCTTCGACCCGTTCGCGGCTGACGCGCTTCAGGTAGCCGCGCGAGGCGAGGAGCAGCAAGCCGTACGCGCCGCCGAGGACGAAGGCGACGAGAGCTGCGACCCAGGGATCCACGACGATCAGCAGGACCAGGATCGTCGCGACCGACAAGCTCTTCGCGATCAGGTGCAGGCCGGGGATGATCGTCCCGTTCACGATCTGCTGGACCTCTTGCAGGATGTTGTTGGCGAGGGCCGCGCTGTTGCGCTCGAGGAAGAACGAGTACGGCTGTTGCAGGTAGCGGATGAGGAGACGGCGAGAAATGGTGTGCACCCGGATGGCGCCGAAGCGGTAGAGGAGCCAGAACCCGGCGGACAGCAGCGCGTTCGCGCCGATCAGCGCGACCATCACGGCGATGCCGACGGCGACCAGGAAGCTTCGGTCGTTCTGGAATCCGAAGGTGTCGTACACCCACGCCAGGACCGAGTTCGTCCGCGCGACGTCGGGGTCGGCGACCAACGTCAGGAAGGGCGCGATCGACGCGATCCCGGCGACCTCCGCGAGCGCCATGACGATCACCAGCGGGATCAGCAGCAACGCCTGCCGTCGCTCGCGCGGGGTGAGCAGGTCGAGGACCTTCCGGACGGTCAGCATGATGCTGCGGCGATCACGTCGCCCCGCCCCCCTCGACGCGTCGGCGTCGCAGGCGTCGCCACAGGCCCGTCCGGAAGGCCCCCCAGTGGTGCCGCGCGCGCGTCGTCTCCTCGCACAGGCCGAGTCGCGCCAGGAGGAAGAAGACCAGGAAGTCGACCCGATGGGGTCTCGAGCGGAGAAGGGCGCGGTACCCCTTCGCGGCTTCGACCGGCTGGTTGGCGCGGAAGTGGATGTCGGCGCTCTCCGCGAGGCGGTGTCGACGGACCTCCGGGTCCACCTCGATGAGGTGCCGGTACTTGGCGTCGAAGGCGCGCCGGGCGGCTGCGGAGCCCGTCAGGTCGCGTCCGATGCTTCCCGTGTCGTGGAGGTGGTAACGGACCAGCGGAACGTCGATGGCGACGAAACGATACCGCATCGCGAGACGGGCGTAGAGATCGAGATCCTGCATCGCCGGTAGCTCCTCGTCGAAGCCCCCGACCTCGACGAGTGCGTCGCGCCGACACATCACGCAGGAGGTGGGTCCCACGACGTTGCGCATGAGCAGCTCGCGATCGAGGCGATCGACGAGGCGCGGTCGGACGACGATCTCGCCGTCGGGATCGCCCACCTGCACGTACGGGGCGCACACCAGGGCGACGTCCGCGTCGTGGTCACGGAACGCATCGAGCTGACGGGCCAGGAACTCGGGGTGCCACTCGTCGTCATCGTCGAGGAACGCGACGTAGTCGGCGCTGGCGGTTCGGATCCCCGTGTTCCTCGCGGCCGATCCGCCACGGTTCCTCTCGTGCGCGACGTAGCGCACGCGCCGGTCCTCCAAGAAGGGCTGCACGCGTTCCAGCGTGCGCTGTTGGTGGGGGTCCGCGTCGCCGTTGTCGTCCACGATGATCAGTTCCCAGGCGTCGTGCGTCTGTTCGACTACGCTCCTGAGGGCACGTTCGAGGAACCTGGAACGCCTGTACGTCGGGACCACGACGCTCACGGGCTGGGCGTCCATAAGCGGCACGCTAGCACGTTGGCGGTCGCACGGCTCCGATGCTCGCCGGTGCCGCCAGCGTGGTCCCGGGCGGTACGCCGGTGGAGCCACCGTCGCCGACGCTATGCTCGGTCCATGGACGAGGAACGAGCGCCCCGCGCGTCCGGGCGTCCGGGCGTCGCGGCGCCGGTCGCCCTGCGCGCCGCCGTGCCGCGCGACGCCCGTGCGCTGGCGGCGCTGATGGCGGGCATCTACGCCGAGGGACGCTGGTTCGTCGGCGACGGAGCGCCCTCGCCCGACGCGTTGGCGCGGCAGCTTCGGGCGTTGGATCCGACGCGCGAGGTGATGCTGGTCGCCGAGGGCCCGGGGGGCCTGCTGGGCTGGGTCGAGGCGCGACGCTACGCGCCGCGCAGCATGGAGCACGTCGCGACGCTCACCCTGGCGGTCGCCGCCGACGCCCGCCGGTGCGGCGTCGGACGCCGGCTGCTGCGGGCGCTGACGCCGTGGGCGCGCCGGGTGGGGGCGCGCAAGCTGCGGCTGGACGTGCGGGCGGGGAACGACGCCGCGCGCGCCCTCTACGCCTCGGAGGGCTACCGGGTCGAAGGGATCGAGCGCGATCAGATCCGCGACGATGGCGGGTTCGAGGACAACGTGATCATGGCGTTGGACCTGACGCTCGAGGCCACGCCGCCCGCCCGGTAGACTGCCCCATGCCCGACGCCGTTCCGTTCGAGTGGCCCACGCAGCGCGTGGGCCTGTTCATCGACACCCAGAACCTCTACTACGCCGCCCGCGACGGCCATGGCCGGCACGTCGACTACGCCCGGCTGCTGGCGCACGCCGCCCGCGGCCGGCGCCTGGCGCAGGCGCACGCCTACGTGGTCGAGCGCGACGGCGAGCGTGCGGCCTTCGGCTTCGTCACCAAGCTGTCGACCCTCGGCTACCGCGTCCACCGCCGGATGGTGCGGGTTCACCGGGCCGACGACGGCGGTCGGCCGACGATGGAGGGCGACTGGGACATGGGCATCGCGGCCGACCTGGTGCGCGCCTGGGACCAGCTGGACGTGCTGGTGCTGGCCAGCGGCGACGGGGACTTCACGCCGATGCTGCAGGTCGCGCAGGAGCGCGGCCTGCGGGTCGAGGTGGCGGCTTTCCGCGCGACCACGTCGCAGGAGCTGATCGACGCGGTCGATCGCTTCGACGACCTGGCCGAGCTCGAGGGGATCTTCGTCGGGGACGGCTAGCGGCGCGCGTCAGGCCCGCGCCAGCGCCTCCTCCAGCAACCGCCGCACCACCGCCGGATCCGCCGCGCCGCCGCTGGCCTTCATCACGCGACCCAGCAGCGCGTTGATCGCCTTGGGTTGCTCCTTGGCGGACGCGACGACGGCGGGGTTGTCGGCCATCACCTGATCGACGATCGCGCCCAGGGCGCCTTCGTCCGCGACGCGTGCCAGGCCGCGTTCGTCGACCAGAACCGCGGCGTCGGCGCCGGCGATCACCTCGGGCAGAAGCTCCTTGGCGACCGGCGTCGAGATGGTGCCGTCGTGGACCAGGCCCAGCAGGCGGGCGAAGCGGTCGGGGTGGATCGCGGCCTGGGCCAGGCTGCGGCCCTCCTGGCGCATGCGCCCGGCCACCTCCGACAGGAGCCAGTTGGCGACCGTCTGGGGCGGGCCGTCCCAGGCGGCGCAGGTCGCGTCGAACAGGGCCGAGGCGGCCACGTCGTAGGCGATCGCCTCGGCATCCTCGTCCTTGACCCCGAGGGCCAGGTAGCGGGCCCGCTTGGCGGCCGGCAGCTCCGGCATGGCGGCGCGGATGGCGTCCAGCCGCTCGCGGCCGATGACGATCACCGGCAGGTCCGGATCGGGCAGGTAGCGGTAGTCGGCCGCCCCCTCCTTGCTGCGCTGGGCGACCGTCTTCTGGCCCCCCTCGTTCCAGCCGCGCGTCTCCTGCACCACCGCGAAGCCGTCCTCCCGAAGCCGGCCCTGCCGTCGGATCTCGAACTCCAGCGCCGCCTCGACGCTGCGGAAGCTGTTGAGGTTCTTGACCTCGACCTTGGTGCCGAAGGAGCCGTCCGGGTGGGTGAGCGAGACGTTGACGTCGGCCCGCATCTTGCCCTCCTCCGGACTGGCGTCGCTGACGCCCAGCGCGCGGGCCAGGGCGCGCACCTCCTGCAGGAAGGCGCGGGCCTCGGCGGGGGAGCGCAGGTCGGGCTCGGTGACCATCTCGATCAGGGGCGCGCCGGCGCGGTTCAGGTCCAGCAGGCTGTAGCCGGCGTAGGGCGGGTGGACCAGCCGGCCGGCGTCCTCCTCGAGGTGGACGCGGGTGACGCCGATCGTGCGTCCGCCGGGGATCGGCACCTGGCCGTGCTCGCCGATGGGGCGGTCGAACTGGCTGATCTGGTAGTTCTTCGGTGCGTCGGGGTAGACGTAGTGCTTGCGGTGGAACTGGGTCCGCGCGGGCACCTGGCAGCCCAGCGCCAGGGCGAAGCGCAGGCCCAGCTGCACCGCCTGGGCGTTGGCGACCGGCAGGGCGCCCGGCAGGCCCATGCAGACGGGGCAGACGTGGGCGTTCGCTTCCGCCCCGAAGCCGCCGGCGTCGCAGCCGCAGAACATCTTGCTGCGCGTGGCGACGGCGAGGTGGATCTCGAGCCCGATGACCGGCTGCGGCACGATCGGGAGTCTAGCAGGACCGGTCGGCGTGGACGCGGTCGGCCCTGGTGTCGCGCTAGCATGAGGACATGATCCGGATGCGCCTCGACGACATCGCCGTCTCGGGCGAAGGGAAGCAGTTCCTGGTGCTGCTCCGGCCCGAGGACGAGGGCGACGCGCGCGTGCTGCCGATCGTGATCGACGCGATGCAGGCGCTCGCCATCGCAGCGGGCCGCAATGGCGAGACCCCGCCCCGTCCGCTGACGCACGACCTGGTGCTGTCGCTGATCGAGGTCATGGGCGCGACCGTCGCGCAGATCGAGATCACGGACCTGAAGGACGGCACTTTCTTCGCCGTGCTGGCGATCGAGCGGTCGGGCGTGCGTCACGACGTCGACGCTCGGCCCAGCGACGCGCTGGCCGTCGCGGTCCGGGCGGGTGCGCCGATCCTGGTGGCCGAGCAGGTCCTGGAGGCGTCGGCGCTGCAGGACGACACCGACCACGAGGGTGCCGTCGAAGCCTGACGCCCTACCGTCGGCTCAGGGAGCGGGCAGCCGGGTTCCCGTCTCCAACGCGCGCAACGCCTTGGCGAGCAGCACGATCCGTGCTGTGGCGGCGCGGACCTCGCGCTCCAAGCGGGCCAGGTCGGCGCTGGGATGGTGGCCGGGTGGGTGCAGCGCGGCCTCGATCGCGCGTCGGACCGGCAGCGGGCGGGAGCCCCAGTCGGGGTGGGTGCGGACGCGCTGGAGCAGGCGTTCCTGCTCGAAGCCGAGGCGGCGCAGGTCGCCCAGCGCGTGGTACCGGCGGCGGTGGTCGGAACGAGTCCCGTCGGGCATACCCGAGCATTCTACTCAGAGATGAACCCGCCCCGCCGGAGCGCGGATCACGCTTCGGCGGGGCGGGCGGTGCGGCGCGGGGTCCGAGGGGGTCAGCCCTGCAGGTGGCTCTCCAGGAAGTAGAGGGCCTTGTCCACCTCGCGCGAGATCTCGGTGAAGAGGTCCTCGCTGGTCGGCTCGCCGATCTGGGCGGCGCGCTCGATCGCGGCGCGGGTGCTGGCAGCGTAGGCGGCCCAGCGGTCGGCCAGCGCTTCCAGGGTGGCCGTGCCACTGATGGCGTCCATCGGGAACTCGGGCAGCGTGCTGGACTCCGCGGCCATGCGGACGGTGCCGGTGGCGTAACCGCCGAGGGCGGTGACGCGCTCGGCGATCTCGTCCGTGAACGGTTCGACCACGGCGGCGATCTGGTCGTAGAGCAGGTGCAACTGCATGAAGTTCGCGCCCTTGACGTTCCAGTGGGCCTGCTTGGTCTGGCTGTACAGGTCGGCGTTGTCCGCCATCTGCTGGTTCAGCAGGGCGATCAGCTCGGCGCGCGCGTCGGCGTCGACGTCGATGCGGGTGGCGAAGTCGGGGGTGCTACGGGTGGTGGTGGTCATCGAATGCCTCCTTCTGGCGTTCGGTTCGCGAGGGGGCGGGCTCGTCCCCTCTCTGCCTACGACCCTACGACGAACTCGGAATCATTCCGAGTTGTTTGCGATACGTCCCGCCTGCGTCCCGCATGCCCGAGCGCAGGGCGCAACCCGGCACGCGGCCGCCGCGCGCGACTCAGCCCCCGGTCAGTACCGCCTGCGCCGCGTCCAGCGCCGCCTCGAGCCGGTCGACGCGGGGCCCCGCCCCCTGCGCCCGATCGGGCGCGCCGCCCCCGCGCCCGTCGACCTCGGCCAGGGCCGCCTGCAGCGCCGGTCGCACGTCCACCGCCCCCGCCTCCGGGCCCGCCTGGACCAGCAGCGTCGCACGCTCCTCCGAGCGCACGGCCAGCAGCGCCACGTGGGCCGGCCTGAGCTCGGCCGCGGCCTCGGCCAGGGCGGCCAGGGCCGCGGCGTCGTCGGTCACCAGCCGTACGACCGGCACGGCTCCGTGCGCCTCGTCCGCCGACGCGACCATCAGGCGCGCCCAGGCGGCCCGCGCCGCGCCCTCCGCCGCCCGGGCCGCCCGCACGTCCTCGCGCAACGCCTGGACCCGTTCCGGCAGCTCCTCCCAGCGCGCGCTGAACGAACGCGCCAGCTCGTCCGCCAGCGCCACGGTGCGGGCCGCACGCTCGCCCGCCTCGATCCCGGCGCGGAAGGTGACGCGCGTCAGGCCGCCGCGGATGCGCTGGCGGCCCAGCGCCAGCAACGGCAGCATCTCGGCCGTGCTGCGCAGGTGCGTGCCGCCGCAGGCCGACAGCTCGACGTCCCCCATCCGCACCAGCCGGATCCGGCCGGCGACCTTCGGCGGTCGCCGCAGGGGGTAGGAGGCCACCTCGTCCTCGTCGACCTCGAACGCCTCGACCTCCAGCGCGGCGTACGCCCAGGCGCGGGCCCGATCGAACGCCGCCGCCACCGCCGCGTCGTCCGGGTCGCCCGCCAGGTCGATCGTCGCGTCGGCCGAGGCGAGCGCCACAGAGCGGGTCTCGAACCCCGGATCGACGCGCAGGAACGCCTGGCTCAGCAGGTGCTGGGCGCTGTGCCGCTGCATGTGGCGGTAGCGGCGGTCCCAGTCGAGGGCGCCCTCGACCGCGTCCCCGACGGCCGGCACGGCGCCCTCCAGGCGGTGCAGCACGGCGTCCGGCCCGTCGGCCACGACGTCGCGCACGTATGCCTCGCCGCCGCCGTGGCGGAGGGAGCCGACGTCGTGCGGCTGCCCGCCCGAGGTCGGGTAGAAGAGGCTGTCGGAGAGCGCCACCCAGGTCGCGCCGTCCTCCTCGCGCACGGCGCGGACGGTGGCGGTGAAGGTCGTGCGGTAGCTGTCGAGCTGGTCGCTGCGCATCGGGCGCGACGCTAGCACGGCACCCGTCCGAGGCGCGCGGCCGGAACTCCGTGGCCCAGGCCCCCGACCGTCGGGCGGCCTACGGTACCGTCGCGCCCGCCCCGCGTACCTTCCCCGAACGCGGCGTAGGCCGCCGAAAGGGGCACACATGGACACCAGCCGCACCACCGCAGGCGCGGGGTCGCGCACCGGAGCAGGCGCTACCATGGAGGCGGAGGCCGACGTGCGAGACGCATCCCACCTGCTGGATCCCGAAGGCCCGGAGTTCGACGAGATCGGCGAGGCGCCCTTGGCGCCGCTCGTGTCCGACCTCATCGTCGGTCTGGGCGAGGACGTGACCCGCGAGGGCCTGGTCAAGACGCCGCACCGGGTCGAGCGCTCGCTGCGCTTCCTCACCAGTGGCTACGACGCAAGCATCGACAAGGTCATCAACGAGGCGGTCTTCGAGGCCGAGGGATCGGAGATGGTCGTCGTCAAGGGCATCGAGTTCTACTCGCTGTGCGAGCACCACATGCTGCCCTTCTTCGGCACGGCGCACATCGCCTACATCCCGAACGGCAAGATCCTGGGGCTGTCGAAGTTCGCCCGCGTCGTCGACGTCTTCGCCCGGCGCATGCAGGTGCAGGAGCGCATGACGGCGCAGATCGCCCAGGCGCTCGAGGAGGTCCTGCAGCCGGCCGGCGTGGCGGTCGTGACCGAGGCCAGCCACCTGTGCATGATGATGCGCGGCGTCGAGAAGCAGGGGTCGACCACCCGCACGAGCGTCATGAAGGGCGTCTTCCGCGAGGATCCGCGCACCCGCCAGGAGTTCCTCGAAGCGTTGCGCTGAACGCCCGACGACCGCACCGTCCCACGCGTCCGTCCCACGCGTCCGTCCCGTCCGCGGGTCGGACGCTTCGCGTGATGCTCCGCGCCGCGTGGGGTCGGCGCGGCCGGAACGGTGCGGGTCCACCGCCGAACCCTGAGCGGCGAGGTCGGGTATTGACCGGGAGGCCCCCACCCGGTATCTTCGCCCCGTACGGAATCCCTAGAGGATGACTCGGAATTGTTCCGAGATCGGTGCGTACGGAAAGGAACCACCATGCTTCGACCCCTCGCCCGCCGCCTGACCCTGCTGCTCGGCCTCGCCGTCCTGTTCGGCGTCGCCGCCGCCCAGAGCCAGGTGGTCAACGTCTACAGCGCCCGTCACTACGACAGCGACGAGGTCCTCTTCGACCGCTTCGAGGAGCTGACCGGCATCACCGTCAACATCATCGAGGGCGACTCGGACGAGCTCCTCTCGCGCATCCTCAGCGAGGGCGCCAACAGCCCCGCCGACCTGTTCATCACGGTCGACGCCGGCCGCCTCTGGCGCGCCGAGCAGGAGGGCGTCCTCCAGGGCGTGGACTCGCCCGTCCTGAACGACGTGCTGCCCGAGGCCCTGCGCCACCCGGACGGCCTCTGGTTCGGCCTCACCCAGCGCGTGCGCGGCATCGTCTACGCCCCCGACCGGGTCGAGCCGGGCGAGGTCACGACCTACGAGGATCTGGCCGGCGCCGCCTTCGAGGGGCGCGTCTGCATCCGCAGCTCCAGCAACATCTACAACCAGTCGATGATGGCGTCGCTGATCGCCAGCGTCGGCCCCGAGGCCGCCGAAGCCTGGGCCGAGGGGATCGTCGCCAACATGGCGCGCGCGCCGCAGGGTGGCGACACCGACCAGATCCGCGCCGTCGCCGCCGGCGAGTGCGACGTCGCCGTCGTCAACCACTACTACCTCGCCCGGCTGATGGCCTCGGACGACCCCGCCGACCAGGCGGTCGCCGACGCGGTCGAGTGGCTGTTCCCCAACCAGGACGGCCGCGGCGTGCACGTCAACATCAGCGGAGCCGGCGTCGTGGCCACGGCGCCCAACTACGCCAACGCCGTCCGCCTTCTCGTCTACATGACCAGCCCCGCCGCGCAGGAGCTCTTCGCCGGCAGCAACAACGAGTACCCGGCCGTCGAGGGCGCCGAGCCGTCCGAAGAGACCGCCTCCTTCGGCGACTTCGTCAGCGACGCCGTCAACGTCTCGCTCTACGGCGAGAACAACCCCGAGGCCGTCCGCATCTTCGACCGCGCCGGCTGGCGCTGACGGGACCCGCGGGGATTCGCCTCCTCGGACCCCGCACCGACGTGAAGCACGGGCCCGGCACGCTCGCCGGGCCCGTGCGCATGGGTCCACGGCCGCGCGACGTCGCGCGCGGGGGCGCGTCGCCGGCGCCGGACGCTCAGCCCCGCCGGCTGCTCCGACTGCGCGCGATCCCGATGCTCAGCACGATCACCGGCACCAGCCCCACCAGCGCGATCGCCAGCGATCCGGCCGCCGCGTCCTGCAGGCGTTCGTCCGACGCCAAGCGGTAGACCCGCACCGCCAGCGTGTCGAAGTTGAACGGCCGCACGATCAGCGTCGCCGGCAGCTCCTTCATCACGTCCACGAACACCAGCAGCGCCGCCGTCAGCAGGCTGCCGCGCAGCAGCGGCACGTGCACCTGCAGCAGCGTGCCCAGGCCGCGTCGGCCTAGGCTGCGGGCGGCGTCGTCCATGTTGGGCGTGATCTTGGCCAGGCTGGCCTCGACCCCGCCGTAGGCCACCGCCAGGAAGCGCACCAGGTAGGCGAACACCAGGCCCGCGATGGTGCCCGAGAGCAGCAGCCCGGTCGAGATGCCGAAGGTCGCCTGGGCCCAGGCGTCGATGCGGTTGTCCAGCCAGCCGAGGTGCATCAGCACGCCGACCGCGATGACCGAGCCGGGCACGGCGTAGCCCATCGCCGCCACGCGCGTGCCGATGCGGACCGGCCGACTGGGGCGCAGCCTGCGGCCGTACGCCAGCAGCAGCGCCACCGTCAGCGTCAGCGCCGCCGTCACGCTCGCCACCGTCAGGGTGTTGCGCAGGTAGGTCCAGAAGGCCGGGTCGAAGCGCTGCCGTTGCGACGCCGCCATCTCCGCCAGGATCCCGGCCGGCGCCAGGAACCCCGCCACGATCGGCGCCGTCACGGCCAGCAGCGCCAGCCCCGCCCGCGCGCCGCGCAGCCGGTAGCGGGCTAGCGGCCGGAAGCGGCTGGTGAGCGGCTGGGCGTCGGGTCGGCGGCCCAGCCCCCGCTCCAGCAGGATCAGCACCAGCACGAACACCATCAGCAGCGCGGCGAGCTGCGCGGCGGCCTCGCGCTCGCCCAGGCCGAACCAGGTCCGGTAGATGCCGGTCGTGAAGGTGATGACGCCGAAGAACTCGACCGTGCCGAAGTCCGCCAGCGTCTCCATCAGCGCCAGCGCCACGCCCGCCGCGATGGCCGGCCGCGCCAGCGGCAGCGAGACCAGGAAGAAGCTCTTCCAGGCGCCGCGCCCCAGGCTGCGGGCGGCCTCGAGGATCGAGGCGGACTGCTCCAGGAAGGCGGTGCGGGTCAGCAGGTAGACGTACGGGTAGAGGGCCAGCGTGAGCATCAGGGTGGCGCCGCCCAGCGAGCGCACGTTGGGGAACCAGTAGTCCCGCGCGCCCCAGCCGGTCGCCTCGCGCAGCGCCGTCTGCAGCGGCCCGGAGAACTGCAGGAAGTCGGTGTAAGCGTACGCCAGGATGTAGGCGGGGATCGCCATGGGCAGCAGCAGCGCCCACTCGGCCACGCGCCGACCCGGGAACTCCGTCATCGTCACCAGCCAGGCGGTGCCGACGCCGATCACCAGCGTTCCGACGCCCACCCCCGCCATCAGGGCCAGGGAGTTGCGGACGTACTCGGGCAGGACGGTGGCGGCCAGGTGCGACCAGATCTCGCCGGTCGGTGTGAACACGCTGGCCAGCACCACCAGGATCGGCGCGGCCACCAGCAGCGCCACCAGCACCACGACGATCTCCCAGACGCGCGAGCGTCCCAGGTAGCGACCGCGCCGGGCGGCCGGCCGTCGCGGGGGCGGCGCGACGGGGCGGATCGGTACGCGCGGGCCGTCCACGGGGCGTGCGGGTCAGCCGAGCAGGCGGTCGAGCCAGCCGACGACGCCCAGCTCCTCGGGCGCGTCCACGTGCTCGTCGGCGACGGCCAGCACGTCGGGCACCGCGTCGGGACCGACGGCCACGCCGCGGCCCGCCCAGGCCAGCATCGTCACGTCGTTGGTGCCGTCGCCGAAGGCCACCGTCTCCTCGCGCGGGACGCCCAGCGTCCGCGCGATCAACGCCAGCGCGGCGCCCTTGTCGGCGTCCTCGGCGGTCAGCTCCAGGTAGCCGTCGCCCCACAGGTAGTGCGTCAGTGGCACGCGTCCGGCCAGGCTGGCGAGGATGCGTCGCGATTCGCCGTTGCTGCTGAAGACGACCTTGTCGGCTTCGCGCACGCGGGCGTGCTCGAAGCGCTCGACCCGCCGGTTGGCGGTGTGCGCCCACTCCCAGCGCGCATCATCGGGGTCGTTGACGTAGAGCGCGTCGTCGACGATGCAGGCGAACGGCACGCCGTCGGGCAGGTGCGGCGGCGAGAGGATGGTGCGGACGTGGTCGCCGCTCATGCGGCGGCGCTTGAGCACCGCGCCGTCCGGTCCGAACACCAGCGCGCCGTGGTTGACGCTGTAGGGGCCGGGCGCGACGCCCAACCGCTCCACGAAGGCCAGCGCCGAGGCGTGCGGCCGTCCGGTCAGCACGGTCACCAGGTGGCCGGCGGCACGCGCCGCCCCGGTGGCCGCGACGATCTCGTCCGGGAGCCGGTGGTCGCGCGTGACGACGGTGTTGTCGAGGTCGAAGGCGAGCAGCATCGCTTCTGAATCTACTCCGTATTCGTCAGGATTCCGTCGCGCGGGAAGCGCAGGCGCAACAGCCGCCCGGCCTCGGTCGCCGCCCACGCCTCGATCGCGCCGTCCGGGCGCCGGCCCGTCACCGGCGCGGCGGCCAGGATCCCGCCCAGCTCGGCCACCGCAGCGACGCGGCAGCCGGCGTCGTCGCAGGCGACCAGCCGCAGGTCGGTGAGGTCCCCGCCGGGCAGCAGCAGCAGGTCCAGGCCCGGCGGATCCCCGGCGGCGGCCGGCAGCAGCCGACCGAGGTCCAGCTCGCGCGCCCCCTCGCGGTGGCTGGTCACCCCCAGCTCGAACGCCTCGCGCTCCAGCACGTCGTCGCCCGGCACCAGCCTCCAGCGTTCCAGCGGCCCGCCCAGGTGCGGCGCCGCGACGGCGTACAGACGCCGGCCCGAGGCGCCCAGCACGTGCCGCCAGCGCTGCTCCTGTTCCTGGCCCAGCCCGGCGGCGACGGCGAACGGTGCCAGGCGCTCGGACGCACCGCCGGCCGGGTCCCCGTGAGCGACGTAGGGCAGCGGCCCCTGCGGCCCGGCCGGCACCGCCGCAGGCCGCGGCGCGGCCAGCACCAGCAGCGCCCCGCCGTCCCCCGCGCCGGACACCGTCGCGACCACCCCGTGGGGGCCCGCCGCGGGGAAGGGGACGAGGCGACGCTCCTCGATCACCCGTTCCCCCGGAAGCGACCAGGCGTCCACGACGCGCCCGGCCGGCAGGTCGACGAGGGCCAGACCGGCCGCCTCGACCTCGTCGCCCAGAACGCCGTGGCGGTAGCGCAGCGTCGGCTCGATCGGCAGGGCCAGCAGGCCGTCCCGTAGCCGCACCGGCGCCGCGTCGGGCAGCGCCGCCACGGCGATTCGGGCCAGCGGCGTCCCGTCCGCGGCCAGCCGCAGCAGCGAGCGACCGTTGGGATCGATCGCCGCCACGCCGCCGCCGGGCAGGCACAGGGGCGTGGCGTGCAGCGACACCGCCGGACCGCTGCGGTCGGTCGCGCCTCGCCCGGTGACGATCGCCAGCCGGCCGTAGTCGTCGATCGCCAGCAGCCGGCCGGTGCAGGCGACCAGCACCTCGCCGTCCAGTCCGCGCCGCAGCGTCCGCACGCCGTCCGGGCCGGCCGCCAGCAGCCGTCCGTCGGTCAGAAGGGCGGCGACGCCGTCCTCGAACGGGGCCAGCGCGGTGGGGGCCGAGGGCAGCTCGGCCACGACCTGCGCCCGCTGCGCCAGGGCCGACAGGGCGAGCGTCCAGAGGAGAGCGAGAACGATCGGGAGGCGCGGGCCCATCCGAGGAAGCCTAGCCGCGCGGCCCGCCTGCGGGGGTGTCCCCGCGCACGCCCGCGGCCGTGTCGCGATTGCGGAGGGACCTCACGAAATCGCCGTCTCCGAGCGTGCTAGCCTTCCCCTGCTAGCACCCGTGCTTCGCGGCGCGTGCGCGCCGGTTCACGACGAGGAGGTCGCGTTTCCATGTACCGAGGTCGAGAGGGTCAGTGGGCGTTCGTCCTGCACCGCCTGTCGGGCGTCGCGCTCGCGCTGTTCCTGCTGCTCCACGTGATCGACATCAGCCTGGTGATGTTCGGACCGGACGGTCCGTTCAACGCCTTCCTGGCCTTCTACCACCAGTGGCCGTTCCGCATCGGGCTGCTGATGGTCATCGCCGGCGTCGTCTACCACGCCTTCAACGGGCTGCGCATCATCATCATGGACTTCACCGAGTGGGGCGTGAAGGTCCAGGGCGCGCTCTGGTACGGCGTCCTCGGCGCGACCGCCGCCGTCGGCGTGCCGGTCCTGATCAAGGTCGTCCCCGAGATCTTCGGAGGCGCCTGAGATGGCCGCCGCGCCCCGCACCCTCAAGCAGGCCCGCGCCACCTACTCCAGCAACGGGGAGTTGGCCTGGTGGGTCTTCATGCGCGTGTCCGGCCTGCTGCTCGTCTTCCTGGTGTTCGGCCACCTGTGGTTCAACAACATCCAGATCGACGCCGGCACGATCGACTTCGCCTACGTCGCCGAGCGCCTGAGCCGGCCCAGCGTCAAGATCTACGACACCTTCCTCCTCGCCTTCGCGATGTTGCACGGCATGAACGGCCTGCGCTACTCGATCGAGGACTACGTCAAGAAGCCCGGTCGACGCTTCTGGGCCAAGGTCGCCCTGTTCTCCGTCGCCGGCATCGTCTTCGTCCTCGGCACCATGACGCTGTGGGCGTTCAGCTACGAGCAGATGGGCGACGCGGTGCGCGCCCTGCCGGGGGGCTGAGGAGGTCCGCATGGCCAGAGCCCACAAGTACGACGTGATCGTGGTCGGCGCCGGTGGTGCCGGCCTGATGGCCGCCCGCTACGCCGCGCAGAACCCCGGCGTCTCCGTCGCCGTGATCAGCAAGCTCTACCCGACCCGCTCGCATACCGGCGCGGCCCAGGGCGGGGTCGGCGCGGCCCTCGGCAACGTCAGCGAGGACCACCCCGAGTGGCACGCCTTCGACACCGTCAAGGGCGGCGACTACCTCGCCGACCAGGACGTGGCCGAGAAGTTCTCGTACGAGGTGATCGACGCCGTCTACGAGCTCGAGCACATGGGCCTGCCGTTCAGCCGCACGCCCGAGGGCCGCATCGCCCAGCGCAAGTTCGGCGGCCACACCCGCGAGTTCGGCAAGAGCGCCGTCGAGCGCGCCTGCTACGCCGCCGACCGCACCGGCCACATGATCCTGCAGACCCTCTACCAGCAGTCGATCAAGGACCAGGTCACCTTCTTCAACGAGTTCCACGTCCTCGACGTGATCCTCGAGGACGGTAGCGCCCGCGGCGTGGTCGCCTACGAGCTGGCGACCGGCGAGTTGCACACCTTCCACGCCAAGGCCACCATCATCGCGACGGGCGGCAACGGCCGGATGTTCAAGGTCACCTCCAACGCGCACGCGCTGACCGGCGACCTGATGAGCGTCCTCTACCGCCGCGGCATCCCGATGGAGGACCCGGAGTTCTACCAGTTCCACCCGACCGGCCTGTACAAGATCGGCGTGCTGCTGACCGAGGGCGCCCGCGGCGAGGGCGGCATCCTCCGCAACGCCGACGGCGAGCGGTTCATGGAGCGCTACGCGCCGACGATCAAGGACCTCGCGCCGCGCGACATGGTCAGTCGCGCGATGTACCTGGAGATCCGCGAGGGCCGCGGCGTCGGGCCGGACAAGGACTACATCCTCCTCGACCTGACCCACATCGACGGGCACATCATCGAGGAACGCCTGCCGGACATCACCGAGTTCGCGCGCATCTACCTCGGCGTCGATCCGATCGAGGAGCCCGTCCCGGTCCAGCCGACCGCGCACTACGCCATGGGCGGCGTCCCCACCACGATCGACACGAACGTCATCATCGACGGCGACGCCACCGTCGTGCCCGGCCTCTACGCCGCGGGCGAAGTGGCCTGCGCCAGCCTCCACGGCGCCAACCGGCTGGGCACCAACAGCCTGGGCGACCTGATCGTCTTCGGTCGTCGCGCCGGCATCGAGGCCGCCAAGTACGCCGCCGGCGTCGACTACGAGCCGATGCCATCCGACGCGCAGGACCGCGCCCGGGCGGAGCTGGACCGCATCCGGGCCGCGAGCGGCAGCGAGCGCGCCTCGCACGTCCGTCGCGACCTGCAGGAGACGATGATGGACAACGCCTCGGTGTTCCGTACCGAGGAGACGCTGGCCAAGCAGATCGAGATCCTGGCCGAGATCAAGGAGCGCTTCAAGAACGTCTCGGTCGAGGACACCGGCGTGCAGTTCAACACCGAGCTGATGGAAGCGGTCGAGCTCGGCTACCTGATCGACAACGCCGAGCAGCTCGTCCACGCCGCCTACAACCGGACCGAGTCGCGCGGCGCGCACTCGCGCGAGGACTTCGGCGAGCGCGACGACGAGACCTGGCTCAAGCACACGCTGGTCTACAAGGACGGCGATTCCGTCCGGATCGACTACAAGCCGGTGACGCTCGGCAAGTACGAGCCCAAGCCGCGCGTCTACTGAGCCCGGGGAAGCGGACGACATGGACACGACCCGCATCAACGTCAAGATCAAGCGCTTCGATCCCGAAGCCGACGCCCGCCCCTACTGGGCCGAGTACCGCGTCGAGGCGCGTGGAACCGACCGCGTCCTGGACGTGCTGAACCACATCAAGTGGGAGGTCGACGGCACGCTCTCCTACCGGCGAAGCTGCGCGCACGGGATCTGCGGCTCCGACGCGATGCTCATCAACGGCGTCAACCGCCTGGCCTGCAAGCTGCTGGTCAAGGACCTGGGCGAGGTCATCACCATCGAGCCGATCCGCGGCCTGGACGTCCTGAAGGACCTGATCGTCGACATGGAGCCGTTCTTCGACTCCTACAAGGCGATCCTGCCGTTCTTCGTCAACGACGATCCCGACCCGCCGCGCGAGCGGCTGCAGAGCCCCGAGGATCGCGAGATCTTCGACGATTCGACCAAGTGCATCCTGTGCGCCGCCTGCACGACCTCCTGCCCGGTGTTCTGGGCCAACGGCCGCTACCTGGGCCCCGCGGCGATCGTGAACGCGCACCGATTCATCTTCGATTCGCGCGATCAGGGGACCGAGGCCCGCATGCAGGTCCTCAACACCGCCAACGGCCTGTGGCGCTGCCGGACCGCCTACAACTGCACCGAGGCGTGCCCGCGCGACATCCCCGTCACCCGCCAGATCGAGGAGGTCAAGCGCGAGCTGCTCTGGCGCCGCGCCTGACGTCACGATCCCGACCCCGCCCTCGGCCCTCCGTCCGGCCGGTTCCGCCGCTCCTCGCGGCGGGCCGGCCGGGCTTCGGTGGTGCGTGCGCATCGCCTCTACGACGGGCGCACGCACGGGGCGTCCGTACCCTCGTCCAATGGCAGCGCGCTCCGGGCCGACGTCCCCCGGATCACTCGGGTACGTACGCGCCGGCGATCCCCACGGCGCAGAGCGATCTCGACACGACCCCCGCCCCTGCGAACCCCCCGCTCCTCCATGCGACGACGGGCGGCGAGGAGAGCCCTCGCCGCCCGCGGCGATCGTGCCGAACGCTCGCTGGGATCAGCGCGCGGTGTAGCCGCTGTCCACCAGGTGGTACGAGCCGGTGATGAACGAGGCGTCCTCGCTCGCGAGGAAGCAGACGAGGTTCGCGACCTCGTACGGGCCGCCGAGGCGGCCGGCGGCGTGCAGACCCTCGAGCATCGTCAGCGTGTCGGCATCCAGGGCGCCCTCGACCAGCGGGGTCTTGATGAAGCCCGGGCCGACGGAGGTGACGCGGATCCTGTCGGCGGCGTGCTCCAGCGCGGCGCTCTTGGTCAGGCCGACGACGCCGTGCTTGGCCGCGACGTAGGCGGGCGCGGTGTTGAAGGCCACGCTGCCGAGGATCGAGGCGATGTTGACGATCGCGCCGCCGCCCCGCTGCTTCATGGCGGGGATCTCGTAGCGCATGCCGTAGAAGACGCCGTTCAGGTTGACGTCGATGACCTTCTGCCAGCCTTCGATCGGGTAGTCGCCCGTGACGGCGGGCGGGCCGCCGATGCCGGCGTTGTTGACCGCGATGTCCAGGCCGCCGAAGTGGTCGATCGCGGCCTGCACCATGGCCTCGTTGTCCTCGGGCTTCGACGCGTCGGCGCGGACGAAGCGGGCGGCGTCGCCGATCTCGCTCGCGACGCGCTTGCCGCCGTCCTCGTCGATGTCGGCGACGATCACCTTGGCGCCGCCGCTGGCCATGCGCTTGGCGATCGCTTCGCCGATGCCGCTGCCGCCGCCGGTGACGAGGGCCACCTTGCCTTCGAAGTCGTAGTCGTTGCTCACCTTGAACTGGCTCCTTTCGTGCCGGGCGCCCCCGGCGTCTCCGGGCGCGCACTCCTGGCCAGCATCGCATCCGCACCGACGTGGCCTGTCCGTGGAATCGCCCTCACGCGACCGAGGGCACCGCGCACATGGGGGTGGTCCGACGGTTCAGGCGGGCGCGGGCGGGGACGGCACGTCCGGACCCACGTCGCCGGCGCGGACCTCCGCGCGCAGGTGGCTGACGGGGGCGACCGGCGATCCGGCCAGGCGACGCAGCAGGACCAGCTGACCGACGTGGGTCGCGGCGTCCACCAACGGCCCGTGCAGGAGGCGCTCGGTCGCGTCGCGCGTGGGCGCGACGTCGGGATCGAGCAGCAGCGCGTCCAGCTCGGCCAGGGCGGCGTGCACCGCTGCGACGGCCTCGTCCAGGGTCGATCCCGGTCGCGGCCCGACGCTCGAGGGGGGCGCGCCCCGGAGCAGCGCGGCACCGCGGTCCAGGACGCCGGCGACGTGCTGGACCAGCTCGAGCGGCGTGCGGACGCCGCGACCGACCGAGAAGCTCGCGAAGGCGTCCGGGGCGCCGCGGACCGCGTGCTGGACGCGGACGGCCAGCGCCGCCAGGTGGTGCCGCAACAGCTCCGACCCGGTCACCGGGGCGCGATCGTGCCGGACGTCAGACCGTAGGCCAGCGCCGGCTCGTCCTGACCGACGTAGATGTTGACCGTGCGGGAGAAGGCCTCGTTCATGGTGTCGCCGACGATGGCGGCGACGGTGCTGCGGCCGTCCTTGGCGTCGTCCAGGGTGACCGTCACCTCGGCCCCGCAGCCGTAGGCGTCCAGCAGCTCGCGGCTGACGGCGACGTGGGTCCACGGTTCGAGGACGATACCGCACGCGCCCGCGCCGCCGGTGACGAAGCTGAAGCCGATCCGGCCCAGCTCCGCCGGGCCGCTCCCCGGCACGGGCGGCGCTTGGGCCGCGGGAACGGTCGGGTCGGGACGGTCCGGGGCAGGCCCGGCGCTCGTGCCATCGTCCCCGGTCGCATCGGCGTCGCTGCCGCCCGCCTCGCCGCCGCCCCCGGCGTCCGGCGCCGCCGCGCCCCCGGCATCGCGATCGCTGCCGTCGTCCGTCGCGTCGGAACCGGCTTCCGCGCCCCCTGCGTCCGCGCCCCCGTCGACGGCCTCATCGTCGCCGCTCCCGTCCGGAGCGATGGGGACGATCCCGCCCCCGCCGCTCCCGTCGTCCGGTGCGACGAGGTCGCCGCCACGGTCGGGGGGCGGGGCGGAGCGGTCGCCGCCCAGCGAGAACAGGGTCCAGACGATCGCGCCGGCCACCAGCACCAGGCCGACGACGAGGGCGAGGTCGATCGCGCGATCCTTCACGCTCGCATGATCCCAGGCGGATCGCTCCGGCGCAACGGTGCAGCCGACGTCGGTGGGGGCGCGGGTGGCGTAGAGGGGCGGTGCTAGGCTACGCCGGTGAGCTACGTCCTGTTGGTGGTGGGGCTGGGTCTGCTGGTCGCGGGGGGCGACGTGCTGGTGCGCAGCGCGGCGGCGCTCGCGACCCGCCTGGGCGTGAGCCCGCTGGTGATCGGCCTGACCATCGTCGCCTTCGGCACCAGCGCACCCGAGCTGGCCGCCACCCTCGTCTCCAGCCTGCAGGGGGCGCCCGACATCGGCATCGGCAACGTGCTCGGGTCCAACGTCGCCAACGTCGGCCTGATCCTCGGGCTGTCCGCGATCGTGGCGTCGATCGCCGCCAACGACGCCTTCCTGCGGCGCGACCTGCCGATCGCGATCGCCGCGATGGTGCTGCTGGTGCCGATGACGCTGGACGGCATGCTGGGTCGCTGGGACGGCCTGGCGCTGCTGACGCTGCTGGCGGCCTACTTGGTGCTGCTGATGCGGAGCGACGGCGCGGCCTTGACGAGCGAGGCGCCCAAGGAGCCCGGCGGGCCGCTCTGGCGCACCGTCGGCGGGGCGCTGCTGGGCCTGGGGTTGCTGCTGGGCGGGGCCGAGGCGACCGTGCGCGGCGCGGTCGACATCGCGACCGCCCTGGGCGTGCCGGAACGCGTGATCGGCCTGACCCTGGTCGCCTTCGGCACCAGCCTGCCGGAGCTGGCCAGCGCCGTCGCCGCGGCCGCCCGGCGCCAGGGCGACATGATCCTCGGCAACATCGCCGGGTCCAACATCTTCAACGTCCTGGCGGTGCTGGGCGTGGCCGGCTCAGCGACGCGCCTGCCGGCGCGGATCGAGGCGATCGGGCCCGACCTGGCGGTGGCCGTCGCCTTCTCCGCCGCGCTGCTGGCGGTCATGGCCTGGCGCGACCAGCTGGGGCGCGCGGCGGGCATCGTGCTCTTCGGCGGGTACCTGGCCTACGTCACGTCGCTGTTCGTGGTGGGGCCGGCCTGACGCTCAGGCGCCCGGGACGAGCGCGACCGCCTCGATCTCGACCCCGACGTCGAACGGCAGGCGCGCCACCTGGAACGCGCTGCGGGCGGGCGGGGCGTCGCTGAACACCTCGCCGTAGACCGCGTTGACGCGGGCGAAGTCGTTCATGTCGCGCAGGAAGACGGTGCACTTGACCACGTGCTCCGGGGCCGATCCGCCGGCGGCGAGGACCGCCTTCAGGTTGGCCAGGACCTGGCGGGTCTGGGTCTCGATGTCGCCCTCGACCAGCGTGCCGTCGGGCGCCAGCGGGATCTGACCGGCCGTGAACAGAAGACCGCCGGCGGCGATCGCCTGGCTGTAGGGGCCGACCGCGGCGGGCGCGGCGTCGGTGCGGATCACGCGTCGTTCGCTCATGGCGCGATGCTAGCAGGCGACGCGGCGGGGACGCTTCAGCGCAGCGCCAGGAGGCGGCGTCCGCGCGCAGGCCTTCAGCGCAGCGCGACGAACAGCACCAGCAGGAACGCCAGGTAGGCCGAGGCCAGGATCCACAGCCGGTACGGGTACCAAGCCTGGCGCTTGAGCCAGCGCATCGGACCGCGTCCCGGGTAGCGATCCTCGATCTCGCGCACGCCGCCCATGGTCTGACGCATCTCGATCGCCCAGTCGGTCTCGTTCGGAAGCTCCTCGGGCAGCTCGGGCGGCAGCTCGTAGCGACGCGGCGAGGCGTGCACCTCGTCCACCACCGCCACGACGGCGCTGACGTTGTCGGGACTTCCCCGCTCGTCCGCCGCGTCCAGCAGGCGCACCACGACCTCCTCCGGATCGCCCTGCGCCAGCAGGTCCCGCAGCAGCCGCTCGGACAGCAGCGCGCTGACGCCGTCGCTGACCAGCAGCAGCCGGTCACCGGCCCGCAGCAGCACGTGGGCCAGGTCCAAGCGGAAGGCGTCGGTCGCGCCCAGGGCGTTGGTGATGACGTTGCGCCAGCGGTGGCGGCGGGCCTCGTCCTCGCTCAGCAGACCCTGCTTGACCCGTTCCGCCACCCAGCTGTGGTCCTCGGTCAGCACCCGCAGCCGGTCGTCGCGCAGCAGGTAGGCGCGCGAATCGCCGACGTGCGCGACCAGGCCGACCGCGTCGTCGATCAGGACGGCGGTGAGGGTCGTTCCCATGCCGCGGTGGCGCGGGTCGGAGCGGGCCAGCTCCAGCACCTCCGCGTTGGCGACCTGCATCGCCCGCGCCAGGGCGGCGGGGGGGTGCGCGCGCGAGCGGTGCAGCTCGCGCTGGATCGCATCGGCCGCGCGGGCGCTGGCGACCTCGCCCGTGCTGTGCCCGCCCATCCCATCGGCCACCAGCAGCAGCGGGCGGTCGGCGACCTCGCCGGCCACGACGGCGTCCTGGTTGACCGTGCGAACGCGGCCGGGTCGGCTGTCGCCCGCCAGGCGGACGCGCGTGCCCTCGATCTCCGCTGTGCTGCGCGGCCTCATGACCGCCCAGCCTACGGCCTCGTGCAGCGCAGCGGAATGAAAGGGCGCACGATCGCGCGGGCGGCCGGCGCGGGGGCCGGTGCTATGCTTCCGCCCATGCCCGACGCGCCTGCGCCCGTGCGTACCGCCCTCGCCATCGCGGCGGACGTCGCCGGCGGACGAACGCGAGCGCGGGAGGAGATCGACGCCGCGCTGGCCCGGGCCGAGGCCGCCCAGGCGCGCACAAACGCCTTCACGCACCTGCTGCACGCGCGCGCCCGCGCGGCGGCCGACGCCCTGGACGCGGCCCGCGCCGCGGGGGAGACGCTGCCGCCGCTCTCGGGCGTGCCGTTCGTCGTCAAGGCCAACCTGTGCCTGGAGGGCGCGCCGACGACCGCCGCATCGGCGATCCTGGCCGGCTTCGTTCCGCCCTACACCGCCACGGTCGTGGCCCGTCTCGAGGCGGCCGGCGCCGTGCCGATCGCGATGGCCAACATGGACGAGTTCGGCATGGGCGGCAGCAGCGAGGCGTCGGCGCACGGACCGGTCCTCCACCCGGCCGATCCGGAGCGCGTCGCGGGTGGCTCGTCGGGCGGGTCCGCCGCGGCGGTCGCGGCGGGCGTGGTGCCGTTCGCGCTGGGGACGGACACCGGCGGGTCGGTGCGCCAACCGGCGGCGTTCTGCGGCCTGATCGGCTTCAAGCCGACCTACGGCACCCTGTCGCGCTACGGCGTGATCGCCTACGCCAGCTCGCTGGACCAGGTGGGCGTGCTGGCGCACGACGTGCGCGACGTCGCGGCCGTCGTCGACCTCATGCGCGGACCGGATCCGCACGACGCGACCACCGTCGAGGCGCCGTCGACCGCGGCCGAGCTGGATGCGCCCCTGACCGGCCTGCGCGTCGGCGTCGTGCCGGAGCTGGCCGGCGAGGGCAACCACGCCGCCGTCCGGGCGGGGATGGACGCGACGGTCGCCCGCCTGCGCGAGCTCGGGGCCGAGGTGCGCCCGGCGTCCCTTCCCAGCGCCAAGGCCGGCGTCGCCTGCTACTACCTGATCGCCAGCGCCGAGGCGAGCAGCAACCTCGCCCGCTACGACGGCACGATCACCGGCGCGCGCGTCGGCGAGGAGAGCGACGGTCAGGTCGAGGTGGCGACCGCCACGCGCGGCGCGGGCTTCGGGACCGAGGTGCGCCGGCGCGTGCTGATGGGCACCTTCGTGTCCTCCGCCGGGCACGTCGACGCCTGGTACGGCCAGGCGCTGCGGGTGCGGCGCAAGATCGCGGACGAGATGGACGCCGCCTTCGAGGACGTCGACCTGCTGCTCACGCCCACCGCGCCGGGCCCCGCCTTCCGGCAGGGCGAGCGGATCGACGATCCGCTGGCCATGTACCTGGGCGACGTCGACACCTGCCTGGCCAACCTGGCCGGTGTCGGCGCGGTCAGCGTGGCGGCGGGCCGCGACGAACGAGGGCTGCCGGTGGGGGCCCAGCTGCTGGCGCCCGCCCTGCACGATGCGACCCTGCTGCGGGTCGCGGCGGCGCTCAGCCGCTCCTGACCAACGTCTCGAGGCGCTCCGTCAACGCGCGTTGCGTCGCGACGACCTCGTCCAGCAGCGCGGCGCGCGACCCCGTCGCCGGGTCGCGTCCGACCGGCGCGACCAGGCGGTCGGCCAGGTCGTGGACCCGCTCGTGCAGGCGGCCCAGCTCGGCGAAGCCGGGGGCGGCGCCGTAGGCCTCCCGTCCGCGACCCAGGTACCAGGTGCCGAAGGCGCAGGCGTCCCGGTCCAGGGGCGGGAGCAGCGTCGGGCCGCCGCCGTCGTGCTCGACGTCGGCAACGGACACTCGATCGCGGACCTCT
>CAZJGU010000026.1:27519-31996 GCA_964545455.1 uncultured bacterium
GTCGTGCTCGGCCAGGAGCGCGTCGACCCAGCGCTGGTGGCTCCGCACGGCGACGCGGATCGGCAGGTCCTCGACCGCCAGGTCCAGCTGGTCCGCCAGGCGGTCGAACCTCGGGTCGCGTCCCCAACGGGCGCTCCAGGCGGCGTAGCGGTCGGGCGGCATGGGGCGCGCCACGAGGTAGCCCTGCGCCGCGTCGACGCCCAGCGCCGCCAGGGCGACGGCGTGGTCGCGGGTCTCGACCCCTTCGGCCACCACGCTGCGGTCGAAGGCGCGCGCCAGGCCGATCACGCTCTGGACGATGCTCAGGTCGCTGGCGTCGTCCAGCATGCGCTGCACGAACGACAGGTCGATCTTGAGCAGGTCGATCGGCAGGCTGCGGAAGTACGACAGCGACGAGTAGCCGGTCCCGAAGTCGTCCAGCGCCACCTGCACGCCCAGCGTGCGGCAGCGTTGCAGGACGGTGCGGGCGTGGTCCACGTCGGCCAGGGCGGCCGTCTCGACCACCTCCAGCATCAGCGTGCGGGGCGGCAGCTCGGGGTGGCGCTCCAGGGCGGCGGCGACGTCCTCGACGAAGCCGGGCGCGAGCAGCTGGTGCCCGCCGATGTTGACGCTGACGCGGAAGCCGCGGGCGATGGTGTCGTCGCGACGCCAGCCCGACGCCAGGGCCAGGGCCCGCTCGATCGCCCAGCGCCCCAGCTCCAGCTCGAGCGTCCCACCGAGCAGGTCCGGCAGGAAGGCGGCGGGGGGCTGCAGGCCGTGCTCCGGATCGTGCCAGCGGACCAGGGTCTCGACGCCCAGGACGCGCCCGTCCTCCAGCGAGACCTGCGGCTGGACGTGCAGCACGAACTCGTCGTGCTGCAGCGCGCGGCGAAGCCGGGCGCGGCGTGCGCTCTCCGCCGTCTCGCGGCGCTCGGTATCGGGATCGTAGATCACGACGCGGTCGCGGCCACGGCTCTTGGCCAGCTGCATCGCCAGGCCGGCGTGGCGGAGCAACGTCTCGGCGCTGGCGTCGTCGACCGGGTAGAGGGCCACCCCGATGCTGGCCGTGAGGGTGACGCGCACGTCGTCGATCGTCCACGGCCGGCGCAGCTCGGTCGCGATCCGCTCGGCCCAGTGCCGGCCGGCCTGGGCGTTCGCGAGCCCGCCGATCAGGACCAGGAACTCGTCCCCGCCGGTGCGCGCGATGGCGTCTCGGCCGCCGACGACGTCGCCGATCCGATCGGCCAGGCGGGCCAGCAGGCGATCGCCGACGCCGCGGCCCAGACGCTGGTTGAGGTCGGCCAGGTGATCGACGTCGATCGAGACGACCGCGACCAGGGTGCCGTCGGCCCGGGCGGTGCCCAGCAGCCTCTCGAGGCGTTCGCCCAGCAGCACGGCGTTGGAGAGGCCGGTGAGGGTGTCGTGGGTCTTGCGGAAGGTGATGTCCTGGACCACGCCGACCGAGCGGAGCGGACGTCCGGCGGCGTCGTAGTCGACCTCGCACTTCTCGTGCAGCCAGGCGACCGTGCCGTCGGGCCGCACGATGCGGTGCTCGACGTCGTACGGCTCGTGCCGTTCGACCGCCGCGCTGAAGGCGTGCCGTACGACCTCGCGATCGTCCGGGTGGACGGCGTCCAGGAACCGTTCGAAGGTGGGCTCGAAGGTGGCGCGATCGACGCCGAAGATCTCGTAGACGCTGTCCGACCAGACCAGGCGGTCGTGCACGTGGTCCAGGTCCCAGCGGCCGATCCGGGCGATCGACGCGGCCGTCTCCAGCGAGCGGTGCCGCCGCAGCGCCGACGATTCGGCCTCCTTCAGGTCGGTCACGTCGTGGCCGACCCCCTGGACCTCGACCACGTCGCCGGCGTCGCCCACGAAGGCGCGCGCGTGCCAGGCGATCCAGCGCCAGCCGTCGACGGTCAGCGTCCGCAGGGTCATGGCGCAGCGGTGGGGGGGTTCGTGCAGCGCCTGCAGCGTGACGCGGAGCGCCTGCGCGTCCTCCTCGTGCAGCGGCGGGACGAAGGCGGTGCCGATCAGTTCCTGGCGCGTGCTGCCGAACGTCCGAGCGTAGGCCGCGTTGGCGAAGAGGATGCGGTTGTCGGCGTCGGCCCGGACGATCAGCTCGCTCTGGCTGTCGACGATGTCGCGGTAGAAGCGCTCGGCCAGCTCCAGGGCGGCACGCGCCTCGCCTTCGGCGCGTTCGGCCTCGACCTCGGCGCTGACGTCGCGCGCGGTGGCGTAGACCCGGCCGTCGTGCACCACGCCGTACCACTCGAGCACCCGGTAGGCGCCATCGGCGAAGCGGTAGCGGTTGCGGAAGCCGCGGACCCGTTCGCCCGCAGCCAGGGCGCGCATGCGCTCGGTCGTGGCGGCCAGGTCGGACGGGTGGACGTGCGCTTCGATGCGCGAGCCGATCAGCGGTCGCTCGGGCGTCTCGACGGCGTCCCGGAGCGCCTGGTTCCCCCACACGAACGTCCCGTCGAGGGCGACCACCGCCATCAGGTCGAGGCCCAGCTCCAGGAAGGCCTCCAGCCTCGGCGGCGTCGCGGCCCCCTCGACGTCGTCGGGGGCGCCGTCCGAGTCGGGTGGGGCGCCAGCGGCCGCGGACATCGCGTTCGAGTGTACTCCCCTCCCCGTGCGGCACCTACGGTCGCGTCACCTGCTGCACGTCCTTGCGCCCCGGCCCCGCGGGCGTGCTATCCTCGTCCGGCTAGGCGTGCGACGTCGCTCGCGCTGCGACCGCGACGACGGACGCCTCGTTCCCCTGCCTACGCTTCGGGCCGCCTCCGGGCGCGCCCCCGGAAGGAGATCCGCATGAAGCGCACCTACCAGCCCAACCGCCGCAAGCGGGCGAAGACCCACGGCTTCCGCGCGCGCATGGCGACGCCCGGCGGCCGCGCGGTCATCAAGCGCCGTCGTCGCAAGGGCCGTACCCGCCTGACCGTCTCCGATCGCTGATCGGGCGGGCGGCGATCGACGGACCGAAGCGTGACCATCGTCCCGTCGTCCGGTCGCTCACGGGCGATCGTGCCTTCCAGCGCCTGCGCCGCGGGCGGTCGGGGGGCAGCCGTCTGCTGTCGGTTCGCTGGCGTCCGCGCCGGGGCGGGGAGATCCGCGTCGGCATCGTCGTCAGCCGCAAGGTCGGCAACGCCGTGACCCGCAACCGCGTGCGCCGCCGCCTGCGCGAGGCGTTCCGTGCGCGTCTCGCGTCCGGTCCCGCGCCCGCCGCGGCCGACGTGGTCGTCATCGCGCGGCCCGAGGCCGCCCAGGCCGACTACGGCCAGCTGAAAGGCGCGCTCGACCGCGCGCTCGAACGGAGCGGGTTCGCGTGAGCGCCGCCCCGCGTCCTCGTCCGCGCGGCGTCGCTGGCGTGCTCCGCCAGGTCGTCGTCGCGCCGATCCGCTTCTACCGGCGCGTGCTCTCGCCGCTCAAGCCGGCCCCCAGTTGCCGCTTCCACCCCAGCTGCAGCGCCTACGCCCAGGAGGCCATCCTCAGCCACGGCGTGCTGCGCGGTGGGTGGCTCTCGGTCCGGCGCGTCGCCAAGTGCCATCCCTGGCACCCTGGCGGCCTCGACCCGGTCCCGCCGGTCGCCGGCGCGGAGGCCGTCCGCACGGAGGAAACGTGACCCTCAGGAAGCTGTTCTCGATCCTACTGCTCGCGCTGGTCGCGTCCGCCCAGGCGGCCGTCGACTTCGGGACGCACGACTTCGCCTTCGCCGACTTCCGCGACGCGCAGGACGTGGCCGAAGCGTGCGGCACCGCCGGCGCCTCCTTCTGGTGCGACCTGCAGGACGCCGCGCTGACGCGCATCCCGACCAAGGGGGTCGACCTCTTCTTCTCGCCGTCGGGCGAGGTGGTGGCGGCCTACGCCAAGCAACAGAAGGGCCAGAACCTCCAGAACTACGCGCTGGACAACCGCCAGAACCTGATCCCCGACGACGCCGCCTTCCCCGGCGCCGCGCTGCTGCTGGACGGCGTCTACCTGGATCGCTCGGGCGCCGAAGCGAGCTGGGAACGCCTCAGCGAGACGGTTGTCGAGGGCACCTTCGCCTTCCGGGCCGGACCGTTCGACGTCGTCAAGACGGTGCGGGTGGCCAACACCAGCCACACCATCGAGATCCGCGTCGACGCCACCCGGGTCGACGGCGGCGAGGAGGACGGCGCGCTGCAGCTGGCCTTCCCCGGCGTCGCCGGCGTCACCGACCCGGTCATCAAGATCGGTCAGGGCCTGGGCGACGCGGGCAGCCACGCCACCAATCCGCTCTCGCAGCCGGTCGCCGACCCCAGCTACACCAGCCTCCAGAACAACGACCGCAACACCGCCTTCGCGATCGTGCTGCGGCCGCTGGGCGAGGGCCAGGACCTGCAGGCGCTGTCGCTGCCGACGCAGCGCGCCACCTCGCTCCAGACCCTGGTCGCGGCCGACGCGGGCGCGACCGCGACCCTCGACGCCGTGCTGGCGGAGCTGCCCCTCGAGGACCTCTGGGGCGTGGCCGGGC
>CAZJGU010000027.1:0-4374 GCA_964545455.1 uncultured bacterium
CACTCCTGGGCCCCATCCAACGCCGCATGACTTGACACGAGACACAGTTGCTCAGGCGTCGAAGAAGGCCTCGAGGCGCGCCTCGGCGCGTTCGCGGGCGGCGCCCTGGGCGACGTCGATGGCCGCTTCGAGCAGCTCGACCGCCAGCTCCTCGAGCCGGGTGCGGGTGCGCTCGACCCAGGGACCCTCGCCGTCGGGCAGGAACGGACCTCGGTAGGCGCCGATCGCGCCCTCGATCACGCCCGCCTCGCGCGAGGCCAGCGCCTCGCGGGCCGCCCGCTCGAACGCGGGGACGTCCCACGCGACGGTCTCCACCCCGACCAGGCGCATCGTCGCGCCGTCGCTCTCGACCCCCGCCCCCTCGCCGAGCGCCTTGCGCAGCCGGCTGGTGAGGGCGTGCAACTGGTTGCCGGACGGGGCCTGCCACCACAGCTCGGAACGGATCTCGGCGACGGAGGTGCCCGCCTCGCGGTCGCCGGCGAGGAGCAGCAGGAACAGCTCGGCCGCGCGGCGCGACTCCCAGGCGAGTCGCTGCTCCCCGTGGCGCACGTCGAGGCCGCCGAGCGTCACCACACGCCACTCGCGGCGGGCCGCCTCGCGCAGCCCGTCGACCCGCTCCAGGCGCGTCCGGACCGCGGTCCGGAGCTCCTCGGGAGCGTACGGCTTGGTGAGGTAGTCGTCGGCGCCCAGGCCCATGCCGGTGCGCACGTCCTCGGCCTGGTCCAGGGCGGTGAGGTAGATGAACGGCACGCTGCGCAGCGTCGCGATGTCGCGCAGCTGGGCGTGCAGCTCGAAGCCGGTCATGCCGGGCATCGTGACGTCGCAGACGATCAGGTCGGGACGCATGCCATCGCGCAGCGCCGCGAGGGCCTCGAGCGGCCCGGAGAAGGTGGTCAGCCGGTACGCCGACAGCACCGCGGCGATCAGCCTCAGGTTGACCTCGTCATCGTCGATGGCGAGCAGGTGGGGGCGCGCGTCGGCGTCCGGCGGGTCCATGGCGCTGAAAGCGTACCCGGGCCGACCGAAGGGCCGCGTGGCGAACCGTACGCCCGCGCGTTCACGCGCGCCTTGACACGCTGTGCGGGCTCCCTATACTTTCAGGGGATGGCCTCTCGGCAGGACGCGACGCTCAACCTGTCCAGCCTGCTCGCCCACACCCCCGGGGACGCCCCGGAGGTCGAGGGCGAGGGCCTGTTGGCCCCGAGCGATCCCAAGCTCGAGGAGGCCGGCCTGCGCCTGGCCGCTCCGCTGAGCTGGCGCGTCGTCGTCCGCAGCACCGGCGGCGACGACGACTTCATCGCCGAGGGCGAGGTGGGCGGCACCGCCGTGATGGAGTGCCGGCGCTGCCTGCGCGACGTGGAGACGTCGGTCACGGCCGACTTCCTCTACCCGATGGTCTACCGACCCGGCAAGGGCGCCGGCCTGCGGCTGATCGAGGCCCCGCTGGACGGCGACGCACCGGACGTCGATCCGCTGGACGATCCGGGCGAGGACCGGCTGGCGTTCGGCACGCCCGAGGTCGACTTCGCGCCGCTGCTGCTGCAGGTCTTCGCCATCGACCTGCCCCTCACGGTGCTGTGCAAGGAGAGCTGCCGCGGGCTCTCGCTCGACGGCGTCGATCTCAACGAGTTCCCGGACCACGTTCCGGAGGGCTCGACGGTCGCCTCGGAGGACGACGCCGCGTCCTCGCCGTTCGCGGTCCTCGAGGACCTCGATCTCGATTCCCGTCCGTAGCGCCGCCGCGCTCGGCGCGCCACGCTGGTAAGGAGACCCGCCATGGCCAAGCATCCCGTCCCCAAGAAGAAGACCTCCAAGGCTCGCCGCGATCAGCGCCGCAGCCACCACGCGCTGTCGGCCAAGAACCTGACCGAGTGCCCGCAGTGCAAGACCATGAAGCCGCAGCACCAGGTGTGCCCGGAGTGCGGTTCCTACGCCGGCCGTCAGGTGCTCGAGGTCGAGGCCTGAGCCAGGCCGCCTGACCGGGCGGCCGCGCCGCCCGCCGTTCGACCTCGCCCCGGGACCGCGCCGCGCGGTCCCGGTCGTCGTGCGACGGGACGCCTCGCACGTCGCGACCGGAGGAGCTTCGATGGATCGACGCGCCGGCATCACCGCCCTGGGGGCCTACGCGCCCCCGACCGTGCTGACCAACCACGACCTCGAGAAGCGCATGGACACCAGCGACGAGTGGATCCGGACCCGTACCGGCATCCGCCGCCGCCACGTCGCCGCCGAGGACGAGTTCACCAGCGACCTCGCCTTCCGCGCGGTCGAGGACCTGCTGCGCCGCTACGGCGACGAAGCGCTGGCCGGGGTCGACATGGTCGTCGTGGCGACCAACACGCCGGACGCGCTGTTCCCGGCGACGGCGGCGCTGGTGCAGCACCGCTTCGGCCTGAAGGCGGGAGCCTTCGACCTGTTGGCCGCCTGCCCCGGCTGGATCTACGCCCTCAGCGTGGCCAAGGCCTACGTCGAGAACGGCCAGTGCCGCAAGGTCCTGGCGATCGGCGCCGAGGCGCTCACCAAGCTGGTGGACTGGGACGACCGCAGCACCGCGGTGCTGTTCGGCGACGGGGCCGGCGCGGCCGTGGTCGAGGAGGTCGAGGCGCCCTACGGCCTCGCGCCGATGGTGCTGGGGGCCGACGGCGGCGGGGCCGAGCACCTGCACGCCGGGGCGGTCGGGTCGTGCCTGCCCGGCGGAACCAAGCTGACGCCCAAGGTCGTCATGAACGGCCGCGAGGTGTTCAAGTTCGCCGTCCGCGTGATGGACACGGCCACGATCGAGGCGATCGACAAGGCCGGCCTCACGCCCGACGACATCGAGCTGTTCGTGCCGCACCAGGCCAACTTCCGCATCATCGACGCGGCGCGCGAGCGGCTGGGCCTGCCCGAGGAGCGCGTCGTCGTCACGGTCGACGAGTACGGCAACAACTCGACCGCCAGCATCCCGCTGGCGATGACGCACGCGCTGGACGACGGCCGCATCCGCGACGGCGACCGCCTGCTGATCGTCGCCTTCGGCGGCGGCCTCAGCTGGGCGGCGGGCGTGATGACCTGGGGCGGCGGTCGCTACCCCAACCGGGTCGCGAGCGGCGGAGGCGCCGGGGCGTGAGCCGACCGCTCCGCATCGCGGCGGTCTTCCCCGGCCAGGGCTCGCAGGCGGTCGGGATGGGCCGCGCCTTCCATGACGCCAGCCCCGCCGCGCGGGCCGTGCTGGACCGGGCCGAGGCGGCGCTGCCCGGCCTGCTGAGCCTGGTGTTCGAGGGTCCGGCCGAGACGCTGACCCTGACCGCGAACCAGCAGCCCGCCCTGGTCGCGGCCGGCGCGGCGGCCTACGCCGCCTGGCGCGAGGCGGGCGGTCCTCAGCCGGTCGTCGCGGCCGGCCACAGCCTGGGCGAGTACACCGCCCACGTGGCGGCCGGGTCGCTGTCGATCGAGGACGCGGTGCGGCTGGTGCGCGCCCGCGGCAGCTACATGCAGGAGGCGGTCGCGCCCGGCGAGGGCGCGATGGCCGCGATCCTGAAGCTGGACGACGAGGTCGTCGAGGCGCTCTGCGCCGAGGCGCGCGGTGCGGGTGGCGTGGTCGAGGTCGCGAACCTCAACGCACCCGGCCAGGTGGTCGTCTCCGGCCAGGCCGGCCCGGTCGCGGCGGTGGCCGAGGCCGCCAAGGCCCGCGGCGGCCGCGCCGTCCCGCTCAAGGTCAGCGCGCCGTTCCACTGCTCGCTGATGCGCCCCGCCGCCCAGCGCCTGGCGACGGACCTGGCGGGCGTGCGCTTCGCCCCGGGCGCCTTCCCGGTCGTCTGCAACGTCGACGCCGCGCCGCTGGCCTCGCCGGCCGACGCACCCGCCCTGCTGGAGGCCCAGGTGACCGCGCCGGTGCGCTGGACCGAGACGGTCCGCGCCATCGACGCCCTGGGCATCGACCTGTGGGTCGAGCTGGGCGCCGGCACGGTCCTGACCGGCCTGATCGGCCGCACCCTGGACGCCGCCGACGCCCGCCCCGCCGCCGATCCCGAACAGCTCGCCGCCGCCCTGCCCGGCGGCCCCGAGGAGGACGCATGAGCGACCCCGACCCCACCCCCGGCCGCGTCGCCCTGGTCACCGGTTCCAGCCGGGGCCTGGGGCGCGCCACCGCCCTGGAGCTGGCCGCGCGCGGCCACCGCGTGGCCGTCCACTACGTCCGCAGCGAAGGCCCGGCGGCCGAGGTCGTCGCCGCGATCGAGGCGGCCGGGGGCCAGGCCGCGGCCTTCGGCGCCGACGTCGCCCGCGCCGAGGACTGCAGCCGGTTGCTGGACGAGGTCCAGGAGCGCCTGGGTCGCATCGAGGTGCTGGTCAACAACGCCGGCGTCACCCGCGACACCTTGGCGATGCGCATGA
>CAZJGU010000027.1:4384-30613 GCA_964545455.1 uncultured bacterium
AACCTGACCGGCGCCTTCCGCCTGGCGCGGGGGGTGCTGCGCGGCATGCTCAAGGCGCGCTGGGGCCGGATCGTCAACGTCGCGAGCGTGGTGGCGCTGATGGGCAACGCCGGCCAGGCCAACTACGTCGCGTCGAAGGCCGGCCTGATCGGCCTGACCAAATCGCTGGCGCGCGAGGTGTCGGGACGCGGCGTGACCGTCAACGCCGTCGCGCCCGGCTTCATCGCCTCCGACATGACCGCCGGCCTGTCGGAGGCGTTACGGGACGCCTACCTGCAGCAGATCCCGGCCGGCCGCTTCGGCGAGCCGGGCGACGTCGCCAAGGCGGTCGCCTTCCTCGTCTCCGACGACGCCGCCTACGTCACCGGCCAGACCCTCAGCGTCGACGGCGGTCTGGTGATGCCCTGACGCGGCACGTGGACAGCGGTGGCGCCCACGTCATAGACTCGCCCGGCTCGGCCGCGATCCGGGCCCGCGTCGGCCCCGTGCTAGACTTTCGCGAGCCCGAGGGACCGCAGGACCTCGTTCTGGGAGGAACGCCATGGATCAGCAAGCCATTCTGGACAAGATCAAGGACGTCGTCGCCGACAAGCTCGACGCCGATCCGTCCGACGTCGTCGAGACCGCCTCGTTCGTCGACGACCTCGGCGCCGATTCGCTCGACGTGGTCGAGCTGATCATGGGCCTCGAGGACGAGTTCGACATCGAGATCAGCGACGAGGAGGCGGAGGGCATCCAGACCGTCGGGGACGCCATCCGCTTCATCGAAGCGCGCCAGTAGCGACGCGCACGGGGCCGGACGGCGTGGCGGGGGAGCCCCGCGGCGTCCCGGCCCCGTCGCCGGTAGGGAGTCAGGGACGATGAAGCGAGTCGTGGTCACCGGCGTCGGACCCGTCACGTCGATCGGGGTGGGGGCGGACGCGTTTCTCGAAGGCCAGCGCGAGGGCCGCAACGGCATTCGCGCCATCACCCACTTCGACGCCAGCGAGCTGTCGGTCCGCATCGGTGGCGAGGTCGACGTCGACGTCTCGGCGTACATCGACCGAAAGGAGGCCAAGCGCCTCGACCGCTTCGTGCACCTGGCGCTGATCGGATCCGACCTGGCCCTGGCCGACGCCGGCCTGACGCCGGACGAGGTCGCGGGCGAGCGTACCGGCACCTCGATCGGAAGCGGCATCGGCGGCCTGGGCACCTGGGAGAAGGAGTCGCGCGTCCGCTTCGAGCGCACCCCGATGCGGATGAGCCCGTTCTTCATCCCGATGCTGATCGCCAACATGGCGTCGGGTCACGTCGCCATGCGCTTCGGCGCGACCGGCCCGTCGACGTCGGTGGTGACCGCCTGCGCGACCGGCTCCGGCTCGATCGGCGACGCCTACCGCATCGTCCAGCGCGGCGAGGCGGACGTCATGCTGGCCGGCGGCACCGAAGCGCCGATCAACCCGATGGGGATCGGCGGCTTCGCGGTGATGAAGGCCCTCTCGACCCGCAACGACGACCCGGCGACCGCCAGCCGCCCGTTCTCGAAGGACCGTGACGGCTTCGTGGCCGGCGAGGGCGCCGGCATCGTGGTGCTCGAGGAGCTGGAGCACGCGAGGGCCCGCGGCGCGCGCATCTACGCCGAGGTGATCGGCTACGCCACCAGCGCCGACGCGTACCACATCACCGCCCCCGCCCCGGGCGGGACCGGCGCCGCGCGCTGCCTGAGCTGGGCGCTGAAGGACGCCGGCGTGGCCGCCTCCGAGGTCGGCTACCTCAACGCGCACGGCACCAGCACGCCCGCCAACGACCTGAACGAGACGCTGGCGATCAAGACCGTCTTCGGCGGGCCGGACCAGGCGCCGCCGGTCAGCAGCACCAAGTCGATGACCGGCCACACCCTGGGCGCGGCCGGCGGGATCGAGGCGATCGCGACGGTGCAGGCGGTCCATGGCGGCTTCCTGCCACCGACCCGCAACCTGTTCGAGCCGGATCCCGAGCTTGACCTCGACTACGTCCCGAACGAGGCGCGCGAGGTCCAGGTCGAGGTGGCCATCAGCCAGAACTTCGCCTTCGGCGGCCAGAACGCCGCCCTGGTGTTCCGCCGCTTCGCCTGAGGGCGAGGCGCCCGGAGGCCCCGCCGTGGCCGCCCCCGATCCGGCGCCGCGCGCACCGCGCCGCTCCGCCGGCCGCGGGGCGCTGGTGCTCATGGGCGGCACCCTCGGCAGCCGCGTCACCGGCCTGCTGAGGAACTCGCTCCTCAACCAGCTGTTCGACCGAACCGTCACCGACGCCTTCACCGTCGCGCTCCGGGTCCCCAACCTGTTCCGCGAGCTGCTGGCCGAGGGCGCGCTGTCCAACAGCTTCGTGCCCGTCTACGCCCGCCAGCAGGGGGAGGAGGGCCGCCGCCTGGCCGGCGCGCTGCTGTCGCTGCTGGTGCTGGTCAACGGCCTGCTGGTGCTGGCGGCCACCTGGTCGGCGCCGTGGATCGTGCGGCTGCTGCTCGGAGCCGAGGGCAGCGTCGACTACGACCTGGCCGTCCGCCTGACGCGCGCGGTCTTCCCGTTCCTGGGCGCCGTCAGCCTGTCCGCCTGGGCGATGGGGATCCTCAACGCCGAGGAGCGCTTCTTCGCGCCCGCCTGGGCACCGGTCGCGCTGAACGTCGTCACGGTCGCCGGCATGCTGCTCTTCCCCGGTGCGGCGCTGCCGCTGGCGATCGCCTTCGCCGCCGGCGGTGCGGCGCAGTTCCTGGTCCAGATCCCGTTCCTGGTCCGCGCCGGCCTGTGGCCGGGTCTGCGGCCGCCCTGGCACCCGGAGCTTCTTGGCGTGCTGCTGCTGATGGCGCCGTTCGCCGTGACCACCAGCGGTCGCCAGGTCGTGAACGTCGTCGCGACGCGCATCCTGGACGGCCTGCCGGCCGGCAGCCAGACCGCCTGGTTCAACGCCGACCTGTTCCTGTCGCTGGCCTTGGGGCTGTTCGCCGTCAGCCCGGCGCTGGCCTGGTACGCGCGCCTGTCGCGCCTCGCGGGGGACGATCCGGAGGCCTTCGCACCGACCCTGCGGGAGGGCATCGGCTTCATCGCCTTCCTGACCGCGCCGGCCGGCGTGCTGCTGGCGGTCCTGGCAGAGCCGGCGGTGCGGGTGGTGTTCGACTGGCTGTCGCTGGCCGGCCGCGGCCTGGACGCCGAGCGCTTGCGCCTGACCGTCGCCGCGACCACCCCGATCGGGTTGGCGGTGGTGCCGCTGGGGCTGCACCAGTTGCTGTCGCGCGCCTGGTACGTGCGCGGCCGCGTGCGCACCCCGATCGTCGTCGCGATCGGGTTCCTGACGCTGCAGGGGATCCTGTTCGCGGCGCTGGGGCCGCGGGCGGGCGTGGCCGGCCTGGCCTGGGGCGCGGCCGCGGCGGCCTGGGCGCAGCTGGCGGCGATGGCGATCCTGACCGCCCGCGCGGAGGGGCTGGCGCTGCGTCCGCTGGCGGCGCGGCTGGGAGCGATCCTGGCGGTCGCCGCGCTGGCCGGCCTGGCCGCCTGGGGCGCCGCCGCGGTGGTGCCCGTGCCCACCTGGTGGGGCTGGGCCGGCCGGCTGGTCGTCGGCGGCGCGATCGGCGTGGCGACCTACCTGGTCGCGGCGTCGCTGGCGCGGCTGCCCGAGGTCGCCACCCTGCGCGCCTCCCTGCGTCGCTCCTGAGCGCGCCGTTCGTGGCCCAGCGCGCCGTGCCGCACGCCCGCGCGACGGTACCCTCCTTCGTTCGTCGCTCCCGCGTCGCGCCCTGCGCGGCCGGAGCGGGTTTGGAGGAGTCATGCCCACCCTGACCATCGGAGAGGTCTCGAAGGCGTTCCCGGACGGCACCCGCCTGGTGAACGCGATCGAAGCGCTCGGCGTCGACGTCGGTCACCGCTGCGGCGGCCGCGCCCGGTGCACCACCTGCCGCGTGACGTTCGAGGACGGCGAGCCGGAGGCGATCACCGAGGCCGAGGCCGAGAAGCTGATCGAGAAGGGCCTGTTCGGTCAGGCGCGGCTGTCGTGCCAAATCGTGCTGGACCGCGACATGACGGTCACCCCGGCGATGACGCTGCAGAGCGAAGGCTGGAGCGACACCGGTCCCGCCCCGGCCGAGGCGATCGAGCCGGATCCGAGCTGGACCACCCGCGCCGACGCCGCCGCGCGCGACTGACCGAACGACCGCCCGCCGCCCCCGCGGCGGGCTCTGCTAGGCTCGGGGCCGATCCCGCGCGTGCGCCGCACGCCGGCCTGGAGGCCCCGATGCCCGACCGTCCGCCCGCGCCCGCCCGCCGCACCGACGAGCTGGTCGAATCGACGATCCGCGGCCTGACGGTGTACGCCGCGTCGAGGGGCGCGCTGAACCTGGGCCAGGGCTCGCCCGACATCTCGCCCCCGGCCGAGGTGGTCGAGGCCGCCCACCAGGCGCTGCGCGACGGGGTGCACCAGTACGTCCCCACCTGGGGGATCCCGGCCCTGCGGCAGGGGATCGCGGACAAGATGCGGCGCTTCTACGCCCTGGACTACGACCCCGACAGCGAGACGACCGTCACCTGCGGCGTGACCGAGGCGGTCATCGCCGCCCTTATGGCGGTCGCGAACCCGGGCGACGAGGTCGTGATCCTGGAGCCGGCGCACGAGAACTACCATGCGGGCGTGGTGTTCGCCGGCGCGACGCCGGTGTGGGTCCCGATCCGTCCACCCGGACAGCGCTTCGATCCCGACGAGTTGGCGCGCGCCCTGGCGCGCCCGAACGTCGCGGCCGTCATCTTCAACAGCCCCCACAACCCGACCGGCCGGGTCTTCGACCGGGACGAGCTGGGCACCATCGCGCGGCTGTGCCGCGAACACGACGTGGTCGCGATCTCCGACGAGATCTACGAGCACATGACCTACGACGGTCGCGCGCACGTCCCGATCGCCACCCTGCCCGGCATGCGCGAGCGCACGATCACCATCAGCGGCCTGTCGAAGAGCTACGCCGCGACCGGCTGGCGGATCGGCTGGGCGCACGCGCCCGCCGTCCTCACCGACGCGCTGCGCAAGATCCACGACTTCACGACCGTCTGCGCCCCCGCCCCGCTGCAGCAGGCGGCGGTCGTCGCGGTCGGGCTGCCGGACCGCTACTACGACGACCTGCGCGCCTGGTACGCCGAGCGGCGGGAGCGCACCGTCGCGCTGCTGCGGGCCGCCGGCTTCGCGGCCGACCCGCCCGAGGGCGCCTACTACCTGATGGCCGGCATCGCCGGACCGGCCCTGCGTGCGGGCACGGGCGACGACGACGTGGCGTTCGCGCGCTGGGCGATCGACGAGCTGGGCATCGGGACCATCCCCGGCAGCAGCTTCTACCGCAGCGACCCGTCGCTGGGCGCCGGAACGGTGCGGGTCGCCTTCCCGAAGTCGGACGCGACGCTGGACGAGCTGGAACGGCGCCTGGCGCCGCTTCGGTAGCGGACTCGGGCGGCGGGCGTCAGTCGCGCGAGGGCGCCTCGTTCGCGGCGGGAGCGGGCGCCTCGTCCCCCTCCTCGACCTCGATCGTGCCGCGGTGGCGGTGCAGCACCGCGTAGGCCGCCCCGACGATGCCGGCCTCGTTGCGCAGCGCGGCGGGGACGACGTCGGCGCGGGTGTCGAGGTAGGGCGCGTACTTGTGGAACTTCTTCGACGCGCCTCCGCCCAGCACGAACAGGTCGGGCGAGAAGAGGAACTCGTAGTGCCGCAGCACCTTGGCGAAGCGCTTGCCCCACTTCTTCCACGACAGGTCGTGCTCCTTGCGGGCGTGATCGGACGCCCAGGGCTCGATCTCGCGGCCGTTCAGCTCCATGTGGCCCAGCTCGGAGTTGGGCAGCAGCTCGCCGCCGGTGAAGATCGCGCTGCCGATGCCGGTGCCGACCGTCAGCACGAAGACCGTGCCGTCGTGCCCGCGGGCGGCGCCGAAGGCCATCTCGGCCACGCCGGCGGCGTCGGCGTCGTTCAGCACCACGACCGGACAGCCGCTGGCGAGCTCGAACAGCCGGCGGGCGGGGGCGCCGATCCAGGCGTCGTCGACGTTGGCGGCGCTCTTGGTCACGCCGGCGTGCACCACGGCGGGGAAGGTCACCCCGATCGGCCCGTCATGGTCGAAGTGCCGCACGAGCTGCGCGACCACCTCGGCCACCGCGCCCGGGGTCGCCGGGCGGGGCGTCGCGATGCGCTCGCGCTCGCTGACGAGGACGCCCCGACGGGGGTCCACCAGGGCCCCCTTGATGCCGGAGCCGCCGATGTCGATGCCCAGCACGGGCCGGTCCGCTGCGTCGCTCACGTTCGCGATCGTAGCAGGCGCGCCGCGGCCGCGCGGCGGCGACGCGGTAGCGTGGAGGGTCGACCCCCGTTCCCTCCGGAAGGAGAGCCATGATCCACCGCGAGATCCAGGGCACCCGCGTTCCCGCGCTCGGCTTCGGCACCTGGCAGCTCGAGGGCGACGCCTGCCGCGACGGCGTCGCGCACGCCCTCGCCCTCGGCTACCGCCACATCGACACCGCCCAGGGCTACGACAACGAGGCGTACGTCGGCCAGGCGCTCGCCACCTCGGGCGTGCCGCGCGACGAGCTCTTCCTCGTCACCAAGCTGATGCCCTCCAACTTCCGGGCCGACGACGCCATCCGCAGCGGCAAGGAGAGCCTGGCCAAGCTGCGCACCGGCTACGTCGACCTGCTGCTGCTGCACTGGCCCAACCCCGACGTCCCGGTCGAGGAGACGCTGGGGGCGCTGCGCGTGCTGCAGGACGAGGGCCTGGTGCGCCACCTGGGCGTCAGCAACTTCCCACCCAGTCTGGCCGCCCGCGCGAACGCCGCGCAGCGCATCTTCGCCAACCAGGTCGAGTACCACCCATACCTGCACCAACGCGCGTTGCGCGCGCAGGCGGAGGAGCTGGACCTGCTGCTGACCGCCTACAGCCCGATCGCCAAGGGCGCGGTGCTGCGCGATCCGGTGCTGCAGGAGATCGGCGCCACGCACGGCAAGACGCCGGTCCAGGTGACGCTGCGCTGGCTGCTGCAGCAGGACCGCGTCGCCGCCATCCCCAAGGCCGCCAGCGCCGAGCACCGCGAGGCCAACCTGGACGTCTTCGACTTCGAGCTGTCGCCCGAGGAGATGACGCGCATCCACGACCTCGAGCGCGAGGAGCGCATCGTCGATCCCGCCGGCGGGCCCGACTGGGAGCGCGATTGACGCGGCTGCCGCGCGACGTCTTCTGGGACCGGCCGGAGATGGCCGCCCGGATGGGCGACCGGCCGGCGGACGGCCGGATGATCGCGCTGCTTCGGGAGCACGAGGAGGTACGCCGGGTGCTGGACGTCGGCTGCGCCGGCGGCCGGAACGCCGACTGGCTGGCCGAACGCGGCTACGACCTCTGGGCGTTCGACGCGGCCGCCACCATGGTCGACGCGACGCGCGAACGGGTGGCGGCCCACCTGGGCCGCTCCGAAGCGCAACGCCGCGTCCGCCAGGCCGAGGTCGAGGACGACGCCGCCTGGGCGCCGGACGGGCGGGGCGACTTCGACCTGATCCTCGCGCTGGGCGTGCTGCAGGACCTTCCGGACGAGGCCACGTTCCGCGCCGCCCTGCGGCACCTGGCGAGCTCGCTGGGGCCAGGCGGGCGGGTGCTGGTCGCGAACTTCGGGCCGGACTCGCGGCCGGAGGGCACGGCGCTCGAGCCGGTCCCGGGCGAGGCGCACGCCTACCTGGGCTTCGCCAAGGGGGGCCGGCGCATGACGCTGCCCGATCCGGCGACGCTGGACCGCTGGTTCACGGAGGTGGGCTTGGCGCCCGAGGTGCCCACCGAGGTCGCGCAGCGACCCACCGAGGCGGGGGTGCGCACGACCATCAACGCCCGCTACCGCGCGCCGGCAGCGGGCTGAGGTCGGCGGCCGCTCGCTGGGCACGTGGCCCCAGCCGCCGTCAATGCCGCGCGACCGCCCAACCGTACGAGCGCGCCCACGGCGCGGGGACGCCCAGCCGCTCGGCAGCGTGGACCGCCCAGTGCGGGTCGCGCAGCATGCCGCGGCCGATCAGCACCACGTCCGCCCGCCCCTCGCGCACGATCGCGTCGGCCTGGGCGGGGTCGACGATCCCGCCGACCGCGGCAGAGGGGACGCCGGCGTCGCGCCGGACCGCTTCGGCGAAGGGGACCTGGTAGTTCGGACCGACGGGGATCGCGACGCCGGGCGCCGCCCCGCCGGAGGAGCAGTCGATCAGGTCCGCGCCGGCCTCCTGCGCGCGACCGGCCAGCCAGACGGTGTCGTCCGTGGTCCAGCCGTCCTCGCGCCAGTCGCTGGCGCTGACGCGGAGCCACACCGGAAGCCCGGCGGGGACGGCGTCGCGCACGGCGGCGACGGTCGCGAGCGTCAGGCGGGCACGTCCGTCGCGGTCGCCGCCCCAGCGGTCGGAACGGTCGTTGGAGAGCGGCGAGAGGAAGGCGTGCAGCAGGTAGCCGTGCGCGCCGTGGACCTCGATCACCTCGAAGCCGGCGTCGACGGCGCGCGCTGCGGCGGCCGCGAAGGCGTCGACGACGTTCGCGATGCCGGCCTCGTCGAGCGCTTCGGGGGCGGGATCGCCCGGCCGAAACGGCGTGGCGGTAGGGCCGACCGGCGTCCAGCCGCCATCGCCGTGCGGAACGACCCCGCTGGCGTCGTCGAAGGGGCGGTAGGTCGAGGCCTTGCGCCCAGCGTGAGCGAGTTGGATGGCGGGGACGGCGCCCTGTTCGCGGATCGCGGCGGTGACGGGGCGCAGCGCGTCGACGTGCGCGTCCGACCAGATGCCGAGGTCCTCGGGCGAGATGCGGCCTTCAGGTACGACGGCGGTCGCTTCGGTGACGACCACGCCGGCGCCGCCGACGGCGCGCGCGCCGAGGTGGGCGACGTGCCAGGGACCGGCCAGACCGTCGCGGGCGTCGACGGCGTAGGTGCACATGGGTGAGACGCCGACGCGGTTACGCATCGTGACGTCGCGCAGGCGGAACGGTTCGAACAGGTGGGTCACGGCGGTTCCTCTCGGAAGGGGGGCAGGAGCGGCAGGGGTCAGCCGCTGGGCAGCTCGACCTCCCGCCCGTCGAGGAACAGGCGGGGGGCGCGGATCACGCCGTCGGCGTGGTATCCGACGTCGTTGCTGCCGCCGAACGACACGTCGTTGCCGACGGCGACGTGGATGGTACCGGCGATCTTCTCGTCGAGCAGGGTGATGCCCTGCAGCTCGAAGGTGGGGTTCATGCCCAGCCCCAGCTCGGCCAGTCGGCGCGCCGCCGGTCCGTGCCGGTCGAGCAGCGCCTCGAGCTCGCCCGCGCGCGCGCCGCAGACCTCCGTCACGGCGCCGCCGCGCACGTGGAGTTCGAGCGGGGCGTCCAGCACGCCCAGCCCGGGCCAGCTGCCGTCGACGACCAGGACCCCCTCACCGCTTCCGTCGTCGATACCGCAAGCGGCTTCGCCTGCGGGGAGGTTGCCGAGGTCGCCAGGGGTGCGATAGATGCCTGTCTCGAACAGGGCGCGTTGGTCGGCGATTGAGACGTGCAGCTCGGCCCCGTCGCCGCTGAGGATGGCGACCTCGCGGGCCGGCTCGAGCAACGCGGCGTAGCGGGCGGCGCGCTCGGCGACGGCCCCGTGGTCGACAGCCAGCCCCGTGACCAGCTGGGCTTCGGAGAGGCCGCTGTTGGTGGCGATGCGGGCACCCTGGGCGACGGCGCCACGGACGCCGTCGGTGTGCGTGTAGGAGCGGCGGGTGGAGATCAGTGCGGCGGTCGTCTCGGCCAGGGCGGCGGCGATCGCCGGCGGCAGCTCGTAGGCCTCCTCGCGCTCGAGCTCGTGCAGGTCGAAGGCGATGCCGCGCCCGGCGGTGGCGCTACGGAGGGCGTCGGCAAGCTGCCGTTTTGCGGCGTCGGCGACGAACGACAGGCGGTCGCCGCGTGCGAGGCCGAAGGTGTCGTCCAAGAGCGTGGCGGCAGCGGTGTGGACGGTGGTCATGGGGTCCCCTCGGAATTCAGTATGATGGATGCGGTGTTCAATACGTTCGTACGGACCGACGCGTGGGAGGCGACGTGAACCGCGCCAACCTCGGGCACCGGCTGCGCGCCGTGCGCCAGGCGCGCGGCTACACGTTGGCCGACGTCGCGACGCTGTCGGGACTGTCGAAGTCGTTCCTGTCGATGTTGGAGACCGGCAAGACGAACGTCTCGGCCGGGCGGCTCCAGCGCCTCGCGGCGGTGTACGACCTGACCATCGATGATCTGCTGCCCGGTGAACGGCAGCGTGGCCTGGTGCACGTCGTCCGCGACGGCGACGGCCCGGAGCTCAAGGGGTTCGGGACCGGGCTCGAGGCGCGGCTGCTGGTGCGCGACATGGCGCGCAGGATCCAACCGGTCCGCCTGCGCCTTGCCCCCGGCACCACGCACGCGAACGAGCGCGGGCACGCCGGCGAGGAGTTCGTGCTGGTGCTGCGCGGCCGGATCGAACTGACCGTCGACCACGACGACGTCGCGACCCTCGACGAAGGCGACACCGCCTTCTACCCGAGCGCGCTCTCGCACGCCTACCGCAACCCGACCGACGAACCGGCCGAACTGCTCACCATCAGCGCGCCCAACACCTGGTTCCACGCCTGATCAGCCCTCCCGCGCCACCTGAACCGGCACCGCGGCGGGGCGCGTCGTCCCGCGCACGTTCAGCAGCGCGATCCCGCCGAGCAGTACCGCTACGCCGAGCCACTGCGACAGGCCGTGACTCTCGCCGAAGATCAGCGCGCCCCACAACAGCGTCAGCGACGGTTGGAGCAGCAGCAGCACCGCCACCGCGAGGGCGGGCAGGCGACCGAGGGCGGGCGTGATGAACAGCCAGCCGAACACCTGCGAGATCAGGGCCAGCGCCGCCAACCAGGCGTACGCCTCCCACGGCAGCCGCAGCGAGAACCCGGGGTCGGTGACGACGCCGGCGACGAACGCGACGACCGCAGCGGCCAGCGTCAGAATCGCGAGCGCCGCCAGCGGCCGGCGGGTTCGGCGCGTCGCCTCGCGCAGGAGCAGCAGCCAGCTGGCGTTCAGTGCGGCGGTCAGGATCCCCAGGCCGGCGCCGAGCCAAGGCCGCTGGACGGTCGCGTCGCCGCCCGCCAGGCCGGCGACCAGCGCCACCGCGCCGAGCATGACCGGGATCGCGCCGATCGCGAGACGGGTCGGCCGCTCGCCGTAGAACTCCCAGGCCAGCAGGCCGACGAAGATCACCTGCGCGTTGCCCATGAGCGTCGACAGGCCGGTGCCGACGACCTCGATGTTGTAGTGCCAGACGGTGACGTTGAGCGCGAACACCGCCCCCGCGACCAACGCGAAGCGGACCCCGGCGGGATCCAGGTCACGCAGCGCGCCACGCCGCCACGCCAGCGCCAGCAGCAGCGGTGCGGCGATCGCCATGCGGAGGAAGGCGGAGCTCGACGGCGACGCTCCGGAGAGCGCGACGAAGATCGCGGAGAACGAGATGCCGACAACGCCGCCGACGGCGATGAGACGCGTCACTCGCGATCCTTGAGGCGCCGGTCGAGCACGTCGCGCAGGCCGTCGCCCAGCAGGCTGAAGGCGAGAACCGTGATGGTGATGGCGACCCCAGGGTAGAGCGTCACGTGCGGAGCGGAGCGGATGGCTTCGCGTCCGACGCTGAGCATGCGGCCCCAACTGATGTCGGGCGGCTGGGTGCCCAGGCCGAGGAAGCTGAGCGACGCTTCCGCCACGATGGCGGTGCCCATGCCCAGGGTGCTGAGCACCAGGGCGGGCGCCCAGGCATTCATCAGCACATGCTGGAAGATGATGCGCGCGTGCGATCCACCGAGGGCGCGGGCCGCCTCGACGAACTCCTCCTCGCGCAGCGCAAGCACCTCCGAGCGGATCACCCGGGCCATGACCGGGACGCGCACGACGGCGATGGCGAGCATGGCGTTGACGATGCTCGGCCCGAGCGCCGCGACGATCGCGATCGCGAGGAGGATACCGGGCAGCGCCAGCAGCACGTCCATCAGGCGCATGATCAGGTCGTCGACCCAGCCCCCGAAGTAGCCGGCGACGGCACCGAGCAGCACGCCGACGACGAGCGAAAGGCCGGTCGCGATCAGGCCGACCGCCAACGACACGCGAGTTCCCATGATCAAGCGGGAGAGGATATCGCGGCCGAGCTCGTCGGCGCCGAGGACGAAGCGGGCGTTCCAGGCTCCGTCGACCCACAGCCCGTGCGGGGCCTCGTAGCGGGTCCAGAGGTCCTGAGCCTCGGGATCCATCGGCGTGAGCCAGGGCGCGAAGAACGCGACGAGCACCAGCAGCGCGATCAGCGTGCCGCCGATGACGATGTTGGTGTTGCGCAGGGCACGCGGTAGGCGCTTGCGTCGCCGGAGCGGTGCGGAGGCGGCGCTAGTCATAGCGGATCCTCGGGTTGATCAGGCCGTAGCTGAGGTCGACGATCAGGTTCGCCAGCACGAACACGGCGGCCAGCATCAGGATCGCGCCCTGCACGACGGGGAAGTCGCGCTGCGAGATCGAATCGATGATCAGGCGGCCGATTCCGGGCCAGGCGAAGACCACCTCGGTCACGATCGCGCCGCCGAGAAGCACGCCGAACTGCACGCCCACCACCGTCACGACCGGAAGCAGCGCGTTGCGTAGCGCGTGGACGACCACGACCCGGACGCCGGACAAGCCTTTGGCGCGCGCCGTGCGCACGTAGTCGAGGCCCAACACCTCGAGAAGGGTCGAGCGCGTCAGGCGCGTGATGAGCGCCATGATGCTCGTCCCGATGGCGATGGCGGGGAGGAGCAGGTGCCGGAGCGCGTCGGCCAACGGGGCCGGGTCGGCCCGCGTCAGCAGGGCGACGAGTCCATCGACAGTTCCGGTTCCACGTCCGAAGACCGGCAGCCAGTCGACGTTGGCCGCGACCTGGCTGAGCAGGATCAGGCCCACCCAGAAGTTGGGGGCGGCGACGCCGACGAGCGCGACGATCATGCTGGCGACGTCGATCGGCGTGTTGCGGGTCACGGCGGCCAACACGCCGAGCGGAACGCCGACGAGGATCGCCAGGATCATCGAGGCGACAGCCAGCTCGATGGTGGCCGGCATGCGCTCGCCGACCAGCTCGGCTACCGACGCGCCGGAGCGGATCGACGTACCTAGGTCGCCCTGGAGCGCGTTGCCCAGCCACAGCAGGTACTGGGCCGGCAAGGGGCGGTCGAAGCCGTAGATGCGGTTGAGACGCTCGACGTCCTCGATGGTGGCCTGTTCGCCCAGCATGATCCGCACCGGATCGCCCGGGGCGAGGTGCACGAGCAGGAACACGATCATGGACACGCCGAGGAGCGTCACGACCAGCGCCACGGCGCGTTTGACGATGTAGCGGAACACGGGTCGGTGGGGTCCTTCCTGGGGGAGACAGGTCCGGTCGCGCCTCCCGAGAGGAGGGGGCGGGCCCGGTGCGGGTCCGCCCCCCTCGTCCTAGCGAGCGTGCGCGAAGCGGCCGCTCAGCGGGTCTTGACGACGCGGTGCAGGTTCTGGAAGGTGGCGCTGGCGTACGGGTGGATCTCCCAGCCCTCGATCCAGGTCTGGTTCACGCCGACCTCTTCGGTGTTGTTGATGAAGGCGAAGGGCGCGTCGGCCATCAGGACGGCTTGGGCCTCCTGGTAGGTGGCGATGCTCTCGGGGCTGTTCGGGGGCAGCATGCGACCGAGGTCGAGAAGCTCGTCGAGGCGCTCGTTGCCGTAGGCGGTGAAGTTGCTTCCGCCTCCGCTGTGGAACAACTCGTACATGGCGTAGTCGGGGTTGACGTTGCCGCTCCAGCCGAGGATGAACAGGTCGAAGTCCGCGGTGTCGGTGTCCAGGATGCGGTCGATGAAGGCACCGAACTCCTCGACGGTGATGTCGATCTCGATGCCGACCTTGGCGGCCTCGAACTGAAGGACCTCGGCGATCTGCGGGCGGATCGGGTTCTCGTTCGTGTGCAGGCGCAGCGAGAGCGTCTCCACGCCGGCCTCGTCGAGCAGCTCGCGGGCGCGCTCGACGTCGTACTCGTACGTCGGAATGTCCGGCTCGTAGAACACGGTGTCGGGCGAGATCGGGCCGTGGCTGACCGAGCCGATGCCCTCGTAGATGCGCTGCACGATCGCCTCGCGCGGGAGAAGGTGGCTGATCGCCTGGCGGATGCGCAGGTCGGCGAGCGCCTCGTTGCGCAGGTTCATCCCGACGTAGGCGTGGCCGAGACCGGTGACGCGCTGCACGACGAGGTCGTCGTCCTGCTCGAGGCGCGGCACCTCGCGGGGGACGACCTGGCCGTGGAACAGGTCCAGCTCGCCGGCTTCGAACGCCAGCAGGCGGGTGGAGTCCTCGGTGATCGGGCGGAACTCGACCGCGTCGACGATGGCGCGGCCGCCCCAGTAGTCCTCGTAGGCGCGCAGGACCATGCGGTCGTCACGGCTCCACGACTCGAACGTGAACGGGCCCGTGCCGACCGGGTTCTGGCCGAAGTCCTCGTTCTCGCCCAGGTCGGCGGGGACGATGTGCAGGCGGGCGATGTAGTTGAGGATGAATGCGTTCTCACCGGTCAGGTGGAAGCGCACCGTGTAGTCGTCGAGGATCTCGACCTCCTCGATGGCGGCGAAGAGGCCGGGGTTGGCGGCCGGGTTGTCGGGGTTCGCCATCCAGTCGAAGGTGTACTTGACGTCCTCGGCGGTGAAGGTGCGGCCGTGGTGGAAGGTCACGCCCTCGCGCAGGTCGAAGGTGATCGACGAGCCGTCCTCGGCGAACTCCCAACTCTCGGCCAGGCGCGCTTCGTAGGAGAGGTCGGTGTCGAACACCAGCAGCGGCTCCATGATCGGGTACATGCGCTGGTAGCTGTAGACGTCGTAGGTCGTGCGCGGGTCGAGGTCGGACGCTTCGGCGACGGTGCCGACGACCAGGGTCGTCTGGGCCGCGCCGAGGCCGAGCGTCAGGCCCGCCACGAGAACGGCGAGGATGCGAGCGAGTCGGGACATGCGGTACCTCCAGTACGGTGAAGCGAGGGGAACGAGGCGCGAGGGTCGGCGGGCGGCGTCAGACGAGCGGCATCTCGTCGGGAGGGGTCGAGAGGAGCTCCGCGCCGTCCTCGGTGACGAGCACGTCCTGCTCGTGCCCGACGGGCGGGCCGTCGACGTGGGTGCGGCCGTGCACGACCGGTTCGACGGTGTACACCTCGCCGGCGCGGATGCCGGCGGCTCCGCGCTCGCCGTAGCGGTCGTTGAGCGGCGCGAGGGTGGTGCCTCCGTCGTGCACCGCTCGGCCGAGCTGATGGCCGAGCGCGTGGGTGTACGGCTCGATGCCGTTGGCGGCCTGGTGCTCGCGCGCGATGGCGTCGAGCTCCCAGCCGGCGACGCCTGGACGCATGGCGGCGAACACCTTGCGCATCGCCTCGTCGCCGACGGTCCAGCGGTGCTGGACCTCCGGCGGCGGTGCCGTCTCCCAGTCGCGGCGGGCGTACCAGGTGCGCATGATGTCGCTGCTGTAGCCCTCGACGAAGACGCCCATGTCGACGACGACGGTGTCGCCCGGCTCGAGCTCGGCGTCGCTGGCCGGCCTGTGCCCCATGCCGACGCGGCCGACCATGACGTTGGCGCCGTCGCCGAACGAGTGGGTGACGCCGTAGTGGCGGTGGCGCTCCTTGACGAAGGCGGCGGTCTCGACCTCGGTCCGCCCGGGACGCAGGAACGCGCCGACCTCGTCGAGGACGCGTTCGGTGATGCGGACCGCCTCGCGGATGCGACGCACCTCCTCGGGCGACTTCTCGCCGCGGAGACGGTCGAGCAGCGGCTTTGCGCTGCGCAGCCGTCCGTCGAGTTCCTCGACCGGCCAGGCGCGCTTCAGGCGCTGGAGCATGCCGACGCTCAGGCCGTCCGCGAGCGGATCGCTCTCGCTGAAGTTCATCGCCAGGCTGGCGGGGGCGACGCGCTCGAGCGTCTCGCGCAGCGGCGTCAGGAACCCGCCGGCGCCGTAGGAGACGACCTCGAACACGCCGGGGATCTCGATCGGTGCGACGTCGTAGTCGGCGACGATGGCGATCTTGCGGCCGTCTCGGGTGAACAGGAAGGCGGCTTCGCCGACCATGCCGGTACCGGCGACGAGGTAGGTCGCGGCGTCGCTGTCCTCGCGCGTGAGGATCAGCCAGGCGTCGGCGTCGAGGGTGGGCAGCAGACGGCTCAGCTGCACGTGCTTCTCATTGACGAGGGTGATGTCCGACGGGTTCACGATCCTCCAGACCGGTGGGCGGGAACGGCGGGAGCCTTCGGGATAGCGAGGAGTGTAGTCGCCCGACCGCGTCCAAGTCAAGATATTGAACGAAGTTCAATAACGATGGGGTAGGCTTCCAACTCAGATGACCACGCAGCATCCCCCCCCCGCCGCCGCCAAGACGGTCGTGGACGCCCGCGAGGCGTTCTTCGGCTACTACCCCGGGACCGTCGCGGTGATCACCACCCGCCACGAGGACGACCGCAACGTCATGAGCGCCGGCTGGCACACGGCGCTGTCCGCCGATCCGCCGCTTTACGGCGTCGCGGTCGCGCCGGAACGCTACAGCCACCGCCTGATCCTCGCCTCCGGCCGTTTCGCGGTGAACTTCCTGCCGTTCGCGCGGGCGGACGCGATCGCCGGCGCCGGCAGCCTCGGCGGAGCCGACGTCCCCGACAAGCTCGCCCGGCTCGGCCTCGCCTGGAGCGACGACGCCTCCGGCCTGCCGATCCTCGACGACGCCTACCTCGCTTACGTCTGCGAGGTACGCGAACGCGTGCCCGCCGGCGACCACGACTTCTTCGTCGGCGACGTGCGCCGCCTTCACGTCGCCGACGCCGCCTTCGCCGGCCGGATCCAGGACGGGCGCGCCGTTCCCGCCGCCGTCTACTACGGCCGCGCCGAGTACGAAGCCCTCGGTAGCGGCCCGCGCGCCGCCTTCCCGCCCGACCGCTTCCGCGCCCCCGAGGAGGAGCGATGAGCACCCCGCACGCCAGCCTGTTCCAGGCGATCCCCGACCTGCGCCGCGAGGCCGAGATCCGCAACGACTGGCTGCGTCGCCGACTGGCGACGGTGCTGCCGGAGATCATGCGCCGCGAAGGCTTCGACATGTGGATCGTCGTTGCCCGCGAGTACAACGAGGATCCGGTCCTGATGAGCCTGCTGCCTGCGCCGATGCTGTCCGCCAGGCGCCGCACGATGCTGGTCTTCCACGCGCCCGCGGACGGGCCGTTCGAAGCGCTCGCGATCGCCAACGCCGGAATCGGCCTGGACGGCTTCTACACCCCCGCCTGGGCCAAGGCCCAGACCGCCATGGCGGCCGAGACGCAGGAGGCCTGCCTGCGCCGCGTCGTCGCCGAGCGCGATCCCGCGCGCATCGGCGTGAACGTCAGCCATGATTTCGCCTTCGCCGACGGGCTCAGCCACAGCGAGCACCACCGCCTGATGGAGGCGCTCGGCCCCGACCTCGCCGCACGCACCGCCGGCGCCGAGCGGGTCGCGGTCGGCTGGCTCGAGCGTCGCCTGCCCGAGGAGATCGCCGCGGCCGAGGGCGGCAACCGGATCGCGCACGCGATCATCGCCGACGCCTTCTCCTCGCGCGTGATCGTGCCCGGCGCGACGCGTGCCACCGACGTCGCATGGTGGATGCGCGAGCGCGCCCGCTCCCTCGGGCTGTCGTGCTGGTTCCAGCCTTCGGTGTCGATCCAGCGCCGCGGCGAGGATCTCGGACCGATGGGCTCGACCCCGGACGCGGTCATCCTGCCCGGCGACCTGCTGCACTGCGACTTCGGCGTGCACGTCCTCGGTCTCGCGACCGACACGCAGCAGAGCGCCTACGTCCTGCGCCCGGGCGAGCGCGAGGAGCCGGTCGGCATGGCCGAAGCGATGCGCACCGCCAACCGCCAGCAGGATCTGCTGGCCGCCGAGATGATCGCCGGACGCAGCGGCAACGAGATCCTGCGCGCCACCCTCGACGCGATGCGCACCGCCGGGATCGAAGGGCGGATCTACACCCACCCGATCGGCTACCACGGCCACGGTGCCGGTCCCATGATCGGTCGCTACGACAACCAGGAGGGCCTCCCCGGCACCGGCGACGCGATCCTGCACGACGACACCCTGTTCTCGTTCGAGATGTACGTCGAGCAGCCGCTGCCCGAATGGGACGGCGCCACGATCCGTGTCGGCAGCGAACAGATCGTCGCCTTCCACCAGGGCCGCGTCGCCTACCTCGGCGGGCGGCAGGAGCGATTGCACCTCGTCGGCTGATCGTTTGCCCGATGCGCGGCGCCGGCGAGAGGCTCAGGTCCGGAAGAACACCAGGCCGGGATCCACCTCGGGCGGCGGCGGGCCGACCGTCGTGCGGTCGGGCGGCGCGCACTCCTCGGTCAGGCGCTCGGCCCAGGCGTTGGCCTCGGCCAGGTAGCGGGCGCGGTCCTCGGCGGCGGGCCGCGTGGCGCGCGCGGGCCGCGGCCAGCGTTCGGGCTCGAACGGATCGTCCTGAACCCCGGCGTCGTCGCCGCCCGCGCCGCGCCAGCTCCACGCCCCGCTGCGCCAGTCGAAGGCGTAGAGCGGGACGAAGCGGTGACCGTGCTCGGCGACGAAGGCCACCGTGTCGAGCAGGTAGTCGATCTCGTCGCGGTCGGCCAGCCAGTGGAACGACAGCCGCGCCCAGCCCGGCTTGACCCCTTCGAAGCCGGCCTCGATCGCGGTCCGGTAGGCGGCCGAGCGCTCGGGATCGATGCGCAGCAGCGCGTGCCCGTACGGCCCCGCGCAGGAACAGCCGGCCCGCCCCTGCACCCCGAACAGGTCGCTCAGCAGCCGGATCACGAAGCGCGGGTGGAGGGTGCGGTCGGGCCGCCCGGCAGCCACGGCGCCGGCGTCGCGCAGCAGGAACGAGACGACGCCCAGCCGCGGCACGTCGCTCGGACCGAGGACCACGATCCCCGGGTGGGCGGTCAGGCGGTCCAGCGCCCGGCGGGTCCAGGCCTCCTCGCGCTCGCGCACCAGCTCGAGGCCCACCCGCTCCTTGACCCGGAACGCCATCGCGGCGCGGATGCGCTGCACGATCGCGGGGGTGCCGGCGTCCTCGCGCGCTTCGACGTCGCCCAGGAAGGCGTGGTCCTCCGGTCCGACGTAGGACACCGTTCCGCCGCCGGCCGTGGTCGGGACCCGCAGGCGGTAGAGGTCGCGGTGGAAGACCAGCATCCCGGGCGTGTCGGGGCCTCCGAGGAACTTGTGCGGGCTGAGCATGGCGGCGTCGACCTGCGCGTCGCTGCCGTCCATCACGTCGACGTCGACGTACGGCGCGGACGCGGCGAAGTCGAACGCCACGCGCGCACCGTGGCGGCGCAGCACCCGCGCCACCGCCGGCACGTCGGTCAGGATGCCGGTGACGTTGCTCGCGGCGGAGAACGAGCCGATCTTGGGCCGCTCCACCCAGCGCGGGTCGGCGACCAGGCGCTCCAGCGCGGCCAGGTCCAGCCGGCCGTCGTCCGCGAGCGGCACGACGACGACCTCGGCCAGCGACTCGCGCCAGCTCACCTCGTTGGAGTGGTGCTCGTAGGGGCCGACGAAGACGACGGGCCGCTGGCTCTCGGGCAGCGCCGTCAGCAGCGCGTCGCGGTGGGTGCACGGTACGGCGACGCCGAGGATCTCCTGTAGGCGCTTGATCGCGCCGGTGCTGCCGGTGCCGGGGAAGGCGATGGCGTAGTCGGGGCCCGCGTGCAGGCAGCGCTTCAGGTAGCGCCCGGCGTCGTTGGCCAGGCGGGTGGTGCGGGCGCCGGTGGCGCTGTCCTCGGTGTGGGTGTTGGCGTAGCTGGGCAGCACCGCCTCGCGCAGGGCGTCCTCGATCGACGCCAGCGGACGGCCGGAGGCGATGTGGTCGGCGTAGGCGATGCGGCGCGGGCCGAACGGACCCTCGACCAGGGCGTCCGCACCGATCACGTCGGTGCGTAGGGGGTCGAGGCGGGCCTCGATCTCGGGGGCGAGGGGGTCCATGCGGCAACCTCCAGGGCGGCGCGACCGGTCGGGCGGGCGCGACCGGTTGACGCCAGCCTAGCCCGCTCGAGCGGTAGCGGGCCAGCGTGCGGGTCGAGCCGAAGGGGCGAGGCGCCCTGACCGCTCAGCCCAGCCGTGCCGCCAGCGCGGTGAGCGTCCACAGCACGCCCATGCCGCTCGCCAGGGTGGCCAGCACGCTGCGCGTGCGCCAGGCCACGACGATCGCGACCAGGCCCGCCGGCAGGCGCGCGTCGATCGGCCCCAGTGCCACCTCGCCCGGCGCGAACAGCGCCGGCGCGACGATCGCGGCCAGCACCGCCGGCGGCACGTAGGCCAGCGCGCGGCGCAGCAGCGCCGGCAAGCGCGCCGTCTCCGGCAGCAGCAGGAACGACGACCGCAGCGCCAGCGTCACCACGGCCATGCCGGCGAAGACCGCCCAGACGGTCGCGGTGCTCACCGGGCGGCCTCCTCGCCGTCGGCCTGCGTGGTGGTCCGACGCTCGACGGCCGTGCCGGTGGCGATGCCCGCCAGCGAGGCGACCACCAGGCCCAGGTTGTAGGGCAGGCCCCGCAGCGCCAGCGCCAGCCCGCCCCCGACGACCGCGGCGGCCAGCCCGGGTCGGTCGCGCACGGCGGGCGCCAGCAGCGCCAGGAAGGTGAGCGGGATGGCGAAGTCCAGCTGCCAGCCGGGCGGCACCTGCGCCCCCGCCAGCGCGCCGGCCGCGGTCGCGAGTTGCCAGACGATCCATAGCGGCACGGCCACGCCCAGGTAGTAGTCGCGCCGCGGCAGGTCCGGCTCGCGGCGGTAGCGCAGCACGCTGAAGGCGTAGGCCTGGTCGGTCATCAGGTAGGCCAGCCCGACGCGGGTGCCGGCCCCCAGGCCGCGCAGGAAGACCGACAGCGAGGCGCTGTACATCGCCATGCGCAGGTTGATCATGAAGGTCGTCAGCAGGATCACGGCCGCAGCCGCGCCTTGGCCGATCAAGGCGATGCCGGCCAACTGCGAGGCCCCCGCGAAGACCAGCAGCGACATGCCGATCGCCTCGGCCGGGGTCAGGCCGGCGCCCACGGCGGCGACCCCGGTGATCGTGCCGAACGGCGCGACGCCGAGGATCATCGGCGCGACGTCGCGCACGCCGGCCAGGAAGGCGGAGCGCGAGAACGGCATGCGCAACGATCGCACGCCGCACGCGGGAGGGGCGCTCGTAGCGCTGGTCGCGCAGGCAGCGCCCAGCCGCAGCCGGTCCAGCGGACGTCGGCCTGCGCCGTGCCGGAGGCCTCAACGGTGCGGCCGGTGGCGATCTCGACCACGCTGCCGTCGTAGGCAGCGTCGACCGTCGCGAACTCGCCGTCGATGCTGCGGTGGGTGACGCGCAGGGCGGAGCGCAGGCTGCGGTAGAGGCTGCCGTAGGTGGCCCGGGCATCGGCCACGATGCGCCGCTCGGCACCCAACGCGACCGCGTCGGCGTGCACGTCGGAGAGGATCAGGAGGCGCATCGGTCCCGAGGATACGCGGACGCCCCGCCGGACCTGCGCCAGCCGCGAACGGCTCGAGCAGGTCCGGCGGGGCGCCCGGAGCGGTCCGCTCCGCCGAGTGGGGCGGGTACGGACCGCGAATCGGCCGGGCGGGCGGCCGCTCCGCATGGTAGCGCGACCGGGCCGGGCGTGCGTGTCGTCTTGAGCGTAGGCACCCTAGGCACGCGCCCATCGCGGGGGCGATCGCGTCGGGGCGCCCCCTACGGTGGGCGACGTGAGCGACGCTCCCGACGCCCGGCCGCCGGCCGCCGGGCCCGTCCCCGCGGCACCCCCTGCCGCCTGGCCGGCCGACCGGGTCGACCCGCCCGACGTGTCCGCCGCCCTGGCCGCCTGGCGGGCCGCCCGCAGCGCCTGGACGCGCCGCCGCCACGGCCTGGAGGCGGAGCTGCTGCTCGCCCCCCGCGTCGACCTGCTGGCGCGCGACGATCCGCCCCGCCCGCTGGAGGGCGAGGTGCGCCTGCGTCCCCGCGCTGCGCTGCGCTGGTCGCCGCTGCGCTCCGAAACGCTCCTGGCCGAGGCCCGGCTGCTGGAGGCCCGGGCCGCCTGGATCGCCGCCTGGCGGGAGGCGCTGCTGGCCCGCTGGACCCTGCCGGTCGAACGCGACCGGGCCGCCGCCGCGCACGACCGGGCCCAGGAACGGCTGCGGGCGGCTCGGGCGGCGCTGGACGCGGCGGACGCCGCCCGGGAGGAGGATGCGCGGGAGGCGGCGCTGGACCTGCGCGAGGCCCGCCTGGACCTGGCCGACGCGACGCAGGAGCTGCAGGCCATCGACGCGCAGGCGCGCGCGCTCGGCCTGGATCCGGCCAAGTCGCCCTCCCCTCGGCCGCGCCTGGCGTCGCCGGAGGTCCCCGATCCGGTCACGACCCTGGCCTACCGGGCCCGGGCCGCCCGCCTGGCCGCCGAGGTGGCGCGCAGCGAACGGCGCTGGACCGACGCGACGATGCCGCTGCTGTCGGTCGAGGCCGGCTACGCCGGGTCCGACGCGTCGCTCGAGGCCGGCCTGGCCCTGCGCCACGGACGCCCCCACGCGACGCTGGACGCGGCGCTGGAGGGCACGCCGCAGGAGCGCGCCTGGGCCCGCCTCGCGGCGACCTTCCGCCTGGGCAACGACGTGGGCGAGGTGCGGGCGGCGCGGGACGCCGCACGCGACGCCGAGGTCGAGGAGCTGGCCGCCTTCGAGGACCGCTGGCGGGCCGAGGTCGCCGAGGCCACGCGCGAGGCCGACGCCACGACAGCGCGCTGGCGGCTGGCCGAGGAGCGCCTGGCGGCCGTCGCGGCGGACGACGCGCGCGCACGCGAGCGGGCGCTGGACGCGGCGCGGCGCGCCTGGCTGCGGATGGCCCGCGACCACGGCACGCTGCTGGCCTGGATCGAGGCCTGGCCAAGGGGGTCGTCGGACCCGGCCTGATCGACCGGGCCGCCCGCGCCGGGGCGCGCGGTTCAGCGAGCGACCGCCCGCGGGTGCGCGGGCGGTCGCTCGTTCCGGAGGGGTCGTCGGCGGGATGTCGCGGTCCCGCCCGACCTGGTGTGCGGCGACCCTGGTTCGTCGCGTCCCTGCGGGGGGTGGGTCCGCTCGGAGGACGGTCGCGGGGTAGGCGGTCCGTCCTCCCGAACCGTCGCCTGCACGGCCTCAATGTGCACCATCCGAGACGGCCGAGGGTCGTGCGGTAGGCACATGCCTATGTGGGGTACGAACGAGGTGGAGAGAGCGTCAGGTAGTGTCGCCGTCGCGTCCGTCGGGCGCCGCGGACCAGTCGGCGCGCAGCTCGGTGCTCGACAGGTCCACCCGGAAGGCGGGAAGCGGCTCGAACAGGTCGGTGAAGGGGCCGGGCACGGCCAAGTCCTCCAGCGTACGGAAGCCGTCCGGCCCTGCCCGGCCGGCCACCAGGAAGCGCGCGCCGGCGGCGCGGATGCGCCCCATCGCCTCGGCCAGACCGTCCGGCCCGGGGTAGAAGCGCGGCTCCAGCACCCGCCGCGCGGTGTCGACGCCCAGCACGAAGACGACGCCCGGCATGAGCTCGGCCTTGACCGAGAAGAGCGGCGCGTGCGTCAGGACCAGGCCACGCTCGCCGTAGGCCTGCGCGGCGCGGGCCCAGGCCTCGTCGGCCCGGATCTCGGCCTTCTCGGCGTTGCCGAGCGACATCTCGAACCAGGCGGCGCGGCCCAGGTGCGCTTCGGCGGCCGCCGCCAGACGGCGGTGGCCGTCGTGCATCGGGTGGAAGCTGCCCGACACCAGCGCCGGCGGCGGGCCCTCCGGAGGACCCTCGGCCGGGCGCCCGCCGGCGTCGACGCGCAGGACCGGCGCCTCGCCGCTCAGGAAGCGGGCGAACGGGGGGCCGGGCTCGAAGCCGTGCCGCACCGCCTCGTCCTCCCGGACGGTCGGATCGGGCACGCCCAGCAGGCCCGACGCCTCGGCCGCCAGCGCCAGCGCCCAGCGTGCGACCAGCGCCTCCTCGCCGGCGCGCTCGCGCGCGCCCTTGGTCAGCTCGACCCCGACGCCGCGCAGGCCCAGCCCGTCCGCCACGGCGACCTCCAGGCGGTGAGCGCCGCGCTTGCGCCGGTCGGTGGCGATGGTGGCGGTCAGCCCCAAGCCGAACGCCGGGCCGGGGCGTTCGTCGTGCTCGGTCAGGTGGCGAGCACGCTGGAACGAACGCCGCGCCAGGGCAGCGGCGACCTCGGGCGCGACGGCGCGGGAGGGCGCCTCGCCGATCGCCTCGCTCAGCGACCGCGGGTGGTAGTGGTCGTGCGCCTCCAGCAACGTGCGGCTGCTGCCCCCGACGGCGTGCAGCCACTGCAGCGCCAGGGCCCCCGCGCCCGCGAAGGCGTAGACGGTGCGGTGGGGACGGGCGTGCAGACGCTCGACCAGGTCCAAGGGCGGACCCAGCGCGTCGCCCGGGGCGGGATCGGCCGGCATCGCGGGGAGTCTATCGCGGCCGGCCCGGCGGTCACGGTGCCCGGGAGGGTGCGCCCGCCTGCTCCAGCACGGTGCGAACGCGTTCGCCGGCCGCCTCCAGGCGCCGTCGCGCCTGGTCCGGGGCCATTCCGGTCCGGACCACCACGATGGCGTCGCGGATCCGGTCGCCGCAGGCGCTCAGCGCCGCCCGGGCGGTCGCCTCGTCGGCGCCGGTCGCCTCGGTCACGATCCGGGCCGCGCGCGCCCGCAGCTTCTCGTTGACCGGACGCATGCCCACCATCAGGTTCTCGTAGGCGCCGCCCGAACGCACGAGCACCACGGTCGAGAGGGCGTTCAGCGCCGCCTTCTGCGCCGTCCCGGCCGCCATCCGGGTCGAGCCGGTCAGCACCTCGGCACCGGTGTCGAGGAGGATGCCGACGTCGGCCTCCGCCAGCAGCGGGGCATCCGGGTTGTTGGCGATCGCGACGGTGAAGGCGCCGCGCTCGCGGGCCCGCAGGACCGCCTCGCGCGTGTAGGGCGTCGCGCCCGAGGCGGCGATCCCGATCAGCGCATCGTCCGGTCCGACGGCGGCGTCGGCGACGTCCTGCGCGGCGGCGGTGCGATCGTCCTCGGCCCCTTCGCGCGCGGCGGAGCCGGCCTCGGCGCCGCCCGCGAGCAGCACGACCGTGCGGTCGAAGCCGAAGGTGGGCGGCAGCTCGGCCGCGTCCTGCACGGCCAGGCGCCCACTGGTGCCGGCGCCGGCGTAGATCAGGCGTCCCCCGCGGGCGATCCGCGCCTCGAGGCCGCGCGCGGCCTCGCTCAATGCGGGCAGGGCCTCGCGCACGGCCTCGATGGCGGCCGCCTGCCCGTCGACGATCGCCGCGAGGGTCGCCTCGGGGGGGCGGACGTCCAGGTCGCGGGTGGCCTCGTGGCGGGCTTCGGTCTTCACGTCGCCTCCTTGGCGTCGCCGGCGTCGTCGCCGACCGTCAGGTCCAGCGCCATGCGGTACTGGTCACCGCGGTAGGCGCTGCGGACCCGTTCGAAGACGCGGCCGGCCGCGTCGCGGGTGACCCGTTCGAGGGCGAGGACCGGCTGCTGCGGTCCGATCTGGAGCCAGCGCTGCTCCAGGGCGCTGGGCAGACGCGCGGTGACGGTCTGGCGAGCGCGTTGCGGCACCACGCCGTACTGCCGCCGGAGCGTGCGGTAGAGGCTCTCCTCGCGCCGCAGCAGGTCCAGCGACAGGCCTGCGACGTGCGGCGCCAGGGTGGCGCTCTGGACGGCCAGCGGCCGCCCGTCGGCGGTGCGCAGCCGCGTCACGACCAGCACCGCGGCCCCCTCGCCCACCTCGAGGGCGTCGGCGGTCTCGGCGTCGGCGGTCGCCTCGCGCACTTCGAGAAGGGTGGTGCCGGCGTCGAACCCGAGGGTGCGCGCCTCGTCGGTGTAGCCCATCAGCCGGTCGACGGTCTGCTCGAGCTGGGCCGCGCGGACGTAGGTGCCCGAGCCGTGGCGTCGCTCCAGGATCCCCTCGGCCACCAGCGATTCGACCGCGCGCCGGACGGTCATGCGGGAGAGCGTCAGGCCCTCGGCAAGCTCTCGCTCGGAGGGCAGGGCGGTGCCGGCGGGCAGGTGGCCGGCGTCGATCGCCTCGACCAGCCGATGGCGCAGCTGCAGGTAGACCGGCGTGCTGTTCGACCGGTCGACCGCGATCCCGAGGGCCGCCAGGCGGGCCGCGCCAGGATCGCTCACGAGCCCCTCCCGCGCAACGCCGGGTCCAGCAGGTCGCGCAGGCCGTCGCCGAAGAG
>CAZJGU010000028.1:0-29849 GCA_964545455.1 uncultured bacterium
CGCCGCGTCAACGTCGAGTTCGTCTGGTCGCCGCCGTGGAGCACCGACAAGATGACCGAGGACGGCAAGAAGCAGATGAGGATGTTCGGCTTCAACCTCTGACCCGGCGCGGGTCCGCCCCGCCCACGAGCACCGTTCGCACCCCGGGACCCGGTCCCGGGGTGTACCTTGGGGTCCATGTTCTTCCGTCGCGCACGTCGTGCCGACCCGCGCGACGCCGCCTGGTCGGAGTTGGCCACGCGGCTTGAGCTCGCGCGCCTGGACGACGACGCCGAGCAGGCCCTGCGGGCCGAGCTGGCCGTCGACACCGGCAGCGTGGCCGAGCTGCACGCCCTGCGGCGCGACGGCCTACCCGAGCTGCTGGTCTTCGAGCACGTCCGCCCCAACCCCACCCGCCGCGACGCCGAGGAGCGCCGCGCCCGCGTCCTGCTGCGTTCGGACGGGGAGATCTGCCCGGTCTCCTGGCGCGCCTTCCCGCGCTCCCACCCGCTGCTGGCGTCGCTGCAGGCCAGCCGCAGCGGGGGCGAGCTGGTCCCCTCCGACGACGGCCGCTTCGACGAGGCGATCGGCGTCGTCGCGCGCGAGCCGCAGCCTGCGGGCGCCGTGCTGACCGCGCCGGTGCGCGACGTGCTGCTGCGGCTGCTGGCCGACGAGGCGCTGCCGGACGCGACCGCCACCTGCGGCGGGGGGCACCTGGCCTGGCGCGCCCACCGCGAGATGGAGCCGCCCTTCGACGTGCTGGACACGGTCGCGACGCGCCTGTTCACGCTGTGGGCGGCGTTGCGCGCCGGGGGGCGCGCAGGCTGAGCCCGTGCGGTCTGCCGCGGTCGGCCCCGCCTGCGGGCGTCAGGCCCGGTGGTAGGGGTGGCCGGTACGGATCGTCTCGATCCGGTAGAGCTGCTCGAGCAGTAGCACCCGCGCCAAGTCGTGCGGCAGGGTGAGGTCGGACAGGCGCCAGCGCTCGTCCGCCTGCGCCCGCAGCTCGGGATCGAGTCCGTCGGCGCCGCCGATCAGCAGCGTCAGGCGCGACACCCCGCGCAGCTCGAGCTTGCTGACGTGCTTGGCGAGCGCCGCGCTGCTCCAGGAGCGACCGCGGTCGTCCAGGGCGATCAACCGTCCGTCTGCGGCGGCGCGCAGGGCGGTCGCCTCCTTGGCTCGTGTCTCCTCGGGCGTGGCGCCGCGGCCCTCCTTGACCTCGATCGTCTCGACCTTGGCCAGGGCGGCCAGGCGCTCCTGGTAGTGCGTCGCGGCCTGGGCGTGGAAGCCGCGCGCCGCCTTGCCGACGACCGCCAGGCGGTACCTCACGCGTCCTCGGCCGTCGCGGCCTGGCCGGCGCGGGCCTCGCCGCGGTCGGGCACCGTCTCCTGGAGGCCCAGCTTGGCCAGCAGCTCGCGCCGGCGGGTGGCGCGCATGCCGCTCGCCTCGATCACGTCCCGCAACCGCTCCTCGTCCAGCGCGGCGCGGACCGCCTCCAGCTCGGAGCGCGACAGCCGGCGGCCGTGCAGGACGTGCTCCTCGAACGCCGCGTAGGCCAGCGGCGCGACGGCGCGGGCGCAGCGGGCCAACGCCTCGCCGTAGGCGCGGATCTCGTACTGGGCGTGGTCGTCCATGCGCAGGCGCAGGAAGTGCATCAGGTTGTGCAGGTCGATCTGCCAGTACATCTCGGTATAGAGGGAGAGGGGCAGGTGGATCCGCGCCAGCTCCCGCGCCAGGCCGTCCTCGAGCATCCCCTCGTACTCGCCGTGGGCGCGCGCCTGGCCGTCCTGCAGCAGCGCCAGCACGCGCTCCTGCAGCTCGGCCGGGACCGCCTCGTCGGCGCGGCCCTGCTTGTTGCGGCGCGACTGGGGGCGCAGCTGGTCGGGGTCCGGCAGGTAGAACTCGCCCGGCAGGACCGAGTAGCGGCCGCTGATCTCGTTGGCGCGGGCGGTGCGGTGGCGCATCCACTGGCGCGCGACGAAGATCGGCATCTTGAGGTGGAAGGTGAGCACCACCTGCTCGAACGGGCTGGTGTGGGCGTGGCGCAGCAGGTAGTCGATCAGCGCGGCGTCCTCGCGGACGGTGCGGGTCCCCTCGCCGTAGCTGACGCGGGCGGACTGGACGATGCGGGCGTCGCCGCCCAGGTAGTCGACCAGCCGGACGAAGCCGTGGTCGAGCACGTCGAGGCGTTCGCCCAGCAGGGCGTCGGCGGCGGGCACGGAGGGGCGCGGCATGGCGCCATGCTAGCCGAGGGGCAGTCGTGGGCGGGTGGCCCCAGCCCCGAATCATGAGAGAATCATGAGTGAGCGGCTTCACAAGCGCACGATGGTGCGTGTGGGACGATACTTCTCGCTTCTCATCCCCGCTTCATGCCGTTGACATGTCCTGCCCTGCGTGCCATACTCACGCTGGTTCCGTATGCCCGCGGAGTCGCACCGAAAGGAGGTGCTTCTCTTGAACCGGCTGCGCGATCGGCGACGGACCCGACGGACGACGGCTCGAACGTCGTGAACAGCGCTGCGCGAGGAAACACGGACACTCGGCAGCCACGCTTCGAACGAGAGCCCGACCCCGTCGAACGCATCGTCACTTCAACGTTCAAGGGGAATTACACATGAAGAAGCTTCTAATTGCGCTCATCGCCGCGGTCCTCGCGAGCGGAGCCTTCGCTCAGGCGTTCCCGGACATTCCGGAAGGCCACTGGGCAGGCGACGCCGTGATGGACATCGCGGAACTCGGCATCGTGATCGGCTTCCCCGACGGAACCTTCCGTGGGAACGAAGCCTTCACCCGCTACCAGTCCGCTCTGGTCATCAGCCGTCTGCTCGACGTCGTCGAGGGCAACATGGACGCCGCCATGGCCATGACCAACGAGGACATCGCCTCGCTCCGTAACGCCGTGCAGGAACTCGCTGCCGACGTCGCGTCGCAGGGCGTGCGCCTCTCGGCCGCGGAAGGCGCCGTCGCCGGCCTGTCCGACGACACCGCCGCCAACGCCGCCCGTCTCGACGAGCTCGAAGCGATGCTCGAGAACATGGACATGACCGCCGAGATCGATCCGGCCGTCCTCCGTGACCTCCAGAACCAGATCGCTTCGCAGCGCGTCGCCATCGACACCGCCCAGGCCACCGCCGACGCCGCCGCTGGCGACGCCGCGGGCGCCAACGCGCGTGCCAACGCCGCCGCCAGCACCGCCGCCGCCAACGCTGCGGAGATCGCTGCGCTCAACGAGCTCATCCAGATCCTCACCGGGCAGATCGACGCCCTCGAGGCCGGCATGAGCGGTGGCGTCGAGTCCGCGACGGCCGATTCCGTCGCCGCCCTCGAAGGCGACGTCGCGAACATCCGCGAGTTCGTCATCCTCCTCCGCCGCGACCAGGTCGCCCTGCGCGACAGCGTCTCGGCCCTCGAAGCCAGCGACGAGCAGCAGACGGCCGACATCGCCGACCTGCAGGATCGCGTCACGGCCCTCGAAGCCAACCCGCTCGACCTGAGCGGCTCGATCACCGTCGAGTACTTCGTCGGTCGGTCCGACGGCGTGGGCGACACGTTCGACATCGACCGCGCGTACGGCGTCAACCTGATGCGCGGCATCGGCGAGTCGACCTTCAGCAGCGGCACCGACGAGGAGCTGGCTGGCGAAGACGACGAAGTCGACGAGCCCGGCGAGTACCTCGAGGATCGCGTCGACATCGAGTACGGCAGCGACTTCACCGCCGATCTCAGCCTGAGCTTCTCCAGCGGCACCGTCTTCGACGGCGAAGGCTCCCCGCGCGGCCTGAACAGCTTCGAGGCCGTCTTCGAAGCCGAGATCGAAGAGCTCGAGGACGCCAACGGTGAGACCTTCTGGGCCATCACCCCCGGCGACTTCACCACCACCTTCGACTTCATCGGTGCGGACCCGCTCACCTTCGTCTTCGGCGAAGAGGTGACCGGCAGCTTCACCCCGTACACGATGCACCGCGAGGACGTGGGCTTCGTCGCCACGGTCGGCTCGCCCGACTTCCTCGCCTTCCTCGATCCGCAGCTGTGGGTCGCCTACCTCACCAGCGACAACGACGGCGCCGTTCCTGGCCAGAACGTGACCACGGGCATCCGTGGCACGCTCTCGCCGCTCGACGGTGTCACCGGTGGCTTCAGCCTCGTCCGTCACGCCGTCAACACCGGCGACAAGGGCGACGCTGCGGCCGACAACGTCAACGACCTCGTCTGGGGTCTCGACGCGCAGGCCAGCCTCGAGCTCGGCGCCATCGGCGTCGACCTGGCGGCCGAGTTCGCCAACGGCAACGGCAGCGACGGTGCCTACACCGACAGCGTGCTGTTCGTCACGGCCGACACCATGCTGGACATCCTCGGTGGCGTCGACCTCGGCGCGAACTACCGCGACATCGCTCCCGGTTGGGACGCGGCGTTCGGCGGCGGCGCGCTGCTCGACGACGACGAGTTCCCGTTCGTGGAAGACCAGGTCGGATTCGGTGTCGACGCGGGCCTCGGCCTGTTCATCTTCGACGTCGGCGCCTACTTCGATCGCTACACGATCGACTCGGGCGAAGTCACCCTGGCCTACGGCTTCGACGCGACCGCGGACCTGTTCCGTGCCTTCAGCGTCACCGGCTTCTTCGACCAGGTCTCGATCGACGGCACGCTCGTCGACGACAACGGCGCGACCGAGCGCGACGACGAGTACGTGACCGGCTTCGGCGTCGGCATCGAGCACGACGGCAGCGCCGACAACGCGCTCATCCCGATGCTCAACATCGCCGCCGGCTACGAGCGCACCGAAGAGGACTACAGCGACACCCGCATCTACGCGGAGGCCGACTACACCCTCAGCGTCTCGATCGTCACCGTCACCCCGTACGTCATGTACGAGTCGAACATCGACTCCGACGCGGGTAGCGACGACGTCGTCGAGTTCGGTCTCGGCACCGGCCTGACCACCGAGCCGCTCGACATCATCTTCCAGCCCAGCCTGGAAGCGTCCGCCAACTACCGCAGCGCTGAGCACAGCGACGCCGACGTCTTCACGTCGACCGAGCTGCAGTGGGCCGTTGGCGTCAACCTGGGTGAGTTCCTGCTGCCGTACAGCAGCCTGAGCGCCCGCTACGGCTCGCACACCGGCACCAACGTCGACGTCGGCAACCTGTCCGAGGGCGACCTGAACACCGGTGACGTGACCTCCACCGTCAGTGGCTTCGAAGTCGAGTGGAACTACTACGACCTCGTCTTCAGCTACGGCATCTACACCTTCGACCCGAACACCGACGTCGACGCCGATCAGACCGGCGCGCAGGCGTTCGAGGTCGCCTACACGGTCGACTTCTGATCGCGTAGAGCACCACGCGGCTTCGGCCGCTGGATGAGGATCGAGCCCCGCTTCGGCGGGGCTCGATTCGTGGGGAGGGGTCTGGGGACGGTGCCGTCGCGTTGGGAATCAGGGCGCGAGGACGCGCACGCTCGCGGGACGCACGGCGATCTCCAGCGTGCGGGTGGGCGCCTGGATCTCGCCCTCGGCGTGCCAGACGCGCGGCTGGTCCCAGTCGATCCGCACCCGCTGGGCCTCGAGCAGGTGGACCTTCGGATGGCCCAGGTGCCGGCCGACCATCACCCGCGGCAGCAGGCCCAGGGTGCCCAGCCGCGTCAGGTCGCCCGCCACCACCACCGCGAAGCGCCCATCGTCGATCCGCGCCGCGGGCGCGAAGCGGAACGAGCCGCCGGTGCGCGGTCCGTTCTGCACCGACGTGAGCAGCGAGCGGCCCTCGAAGGCCACGCGCCCGTCCAGCTCCACCCGGATCCGGCCCAGGCGCATCCCGCTCAGGGTCACCGCGATCGACCACAGGTAGGCGCCCAAGCCCGACAGGGGCGGGGGCGCATCGACGACGCGCGCGCCCACCTCGGCGTCCAAGCCGGTGCCGACGGCGTTCAGGAACGGCTCGTCGTTGCAGACGCCGCTGTCCACGAGGCGCGTGCGGCCCGCGATCAGCGCGGCCACGGCCGGCTCGATGCGGTGGCGCGGCAGGCCCAGCGCGTGCGCGAAGTCGTCCCCCGACCCTCGCGGAACGATGCCCAGGGTGCGCTCCGTGCCGACGCAGGCGGGCAGGAGTTCGTGCACCGTCCCGTCGCCGCCGATCGCGACCACGGTCGCGTCCAGCGGGAGCGACGTGGCGATCGTGCGCGCGTGCCCGGGTCGCTCCGTGGTCCAGACGCGGTGCTCGACGTTCGCCTCGCGCAGCAGCGCCGAGGCGCGCCGCGCCGCGTCCCGCCCCCGGCCCCGGCCGGCGACCGGGTTGTGGATCAGGTGCAGCACCGGACGAGTCTATCCCGCACGCGTGCGGCGGCCGCGGGCGGAACGGCGGGGGGACGGGAGGCACGTACGGTCGACAAGGCGCCGGTATGCTGGGCGCATGACCGGCACGATCCCGACCCGCGACGAGCTCTTCGACGGCCGACGGCTCCCGGAGGCGCTCCAGGCCCTGTTGGCGCCGGCGCTGCCGTGGGAGGTGTTGTGGGCGCTGGACGGCTTCGTCGCCGCGATCGAGGACCAGCGGGACGGCGTGATCCACCCCACGGCGATCGTCGAAGGGCCCGTGCGCCTCGAGGCGGGCGCACGCATCGGGCCGTTCGCCTGGGTGCGGGGCCCCGCCTGGATCGGGGCGGGGGCCGAGGTCGGGCACGCGGCGATCGTGCGCGGCGGATGCGTGATCGGACCGGGCGCCGTGGTCGGCCACGCCAGCGAGGTCAAGCGTTCGCTGCTGCTGCCCGGGGCCAAGGCGCCGCACTTCAACTACGTCGGCGACAGCGTCGTCGGTGCGGACGTCAACCTGGGCGCGGGCGTCAAGCTGGCCAACCTCAAGAACGACGGCGGTCACGTCCACGTCGCCGGCGAGGACACCGGCCTACGCAAGTTCGGGGCCGCGATCGGCGACGACGTCCACATCGGCTGCAACGCCGTGCTGGCGCCCGGCACGCTCGTCGGCGCGCGCACCACGGTCTACGCCGGCGCCGTCGTCCGCGGCGTGCTTCCCGCGGACGCGATCGTCAAGCACCGGCCGGTCCTCGAGACCGTGCCGCGCGACCCCCGCTGACCCGCGCCCCGTGCTCCCCGTCCGCGACCTGAACCCGCGCGCCGGACCCGCGACGGTCACCTGGGTCCTGATCGGCGCGAACCTGGTCGCCTTCCTGCTGCAGATCGGGGTCGCCGGTCGCGGCGTGGCGTTCGAGCTGATGCGCGCCGGCGCCTTCCTGCCCGCCGCCTTCTTCGCCGACCCCGTGGGGACCTGGGCGACGCCGGTGACGACGGCCTTCCTCCACGCCGACCCGATCCACCTCGCGACCAACCTGTTCTTCCTCGGCGTGTTCGGCGACAACGTCGAGGCGCGCATCGGACACGGACGCTTCCTGGCCTTCTACCTCGCGGCGGCGGCGGCCTCGTCGCTGATCCACGGGATCATCGACCCTCGCTCGGTGCTGCCGATGGTGGGCGCCTCCGGCGCGATCAGCGCGGTGCTGGCCGCCTACGTCCTGTGGTTCCCCGCGCAGCGGGTGCAGGCCCTGATCGTGCCGCTGATCCTGCCGTGGCTGCTGGCGCGCCTGCTCTTCCGCGCGCCCCGCTTCCACCTGTGGTGGTTGCCGGCCTGGATCTTCATCGGCTACTGGGCGCTGGTCCAGTTCGTCGAGGCCAGCGGGACCCTCGTCGTCGGCATGCCGGCCGGGGGCGGCGTGGCCTGGTGGGCGCACGTCGGCGGCTTCGTGTTCGGGCTGGCGGTCGCGCCGTTCCTGACCCCGCGCCGTTCCTGACGTTCCTGACCCGAGGATGGACGCGGCCGCACCCCGAAGGGTACGGCCGCTGCGACGTTCAGGGTGGACCCGTGCGGGCCGCGGAGCTCAGGGCGGCTCGATCAGGCCGGCTCGATCAGGCCGTAGTGCCCGTCCTCGCGCAGGTAGATGACCGCGATCTGGTCGGTGTCGATGCTGCGGAAGACGTAGAAGTCGTGGCCGAGCGCCTCCATCTCCATCGCGGCGTCCTCGGGGGCCATCGGCCGCATCACGTGCCGCTTGGTGCGCACGATGCGGGGCTCCTCCTCCTCGGGGGTGGGTTGCTGCGGTTGGGGCTTCTCCTCGGAGCGCTTGGCGACGTGGCGGCCCTTGAACTTCTTGAGCTGCCGTTCGAGCTTGTCGACGACGAGGTCGATGGCGCCGTAGTGGTCGGGGCCGCGCTCCTCGGCGCGCACGACGCCGTTGGGGACGTTGACCTGCACCTCGACCTTGGCGGGCTGGCCGCCGATCCGGTCGTTGTAGGACATGACGACCTTGGCGTCGACGATCTGATCGGAGAACTTGTCGAGCTTCTCGAGCTTCGATTCGGCGTAGGTCCGCATCGCGTCCGTGACGTCGATGTTGCGACCGATCATCTGGTAGATGTTCATGACGCGCCTTTCTGGCCGGGGCGGCCGGAGACGGGTGGAGCCGTTCGAGTGCCTCGAGCATACCACCGGCCCCGGCCCGCCCCTCACCCAGGCACGGCGCGGGGAAACGCCGTGTAGGCCGGGGATCCGGCCCCTGCGGGAAGCGGTGGTAGCGTTCCGGCGATGGGCCGATCCTGCACGTCGACCGACCCCGACTGCCCGGTGGCGCGCGCCATCGTGGTGCTCCAGGAGAAGTGGGTGCTGCACATCGTGCACACCCTCCTGGACGGACCGCGTGGGTTCAACGAGCTGGGCCGCGAGGTGGGCGGCTGCAACCCCACGACCCTGACCCAGCGACTGGCCAAGCTCGAGGAGCTCGGCCTGGTGACGCGGACGCAGGAACTCGATCGACGCGGCCGCAGCGGCTACCGCTTGACGGCGTCGGGCGAAGCGTTGAGCGACGTGATCGACGCGATCCACGCCTGGTCGGTCCAGCACCTGCACCAGGCGGACCCGATCGAGGCGCCACCGGTGCGGCTTCGGGCCATCGCTCCCCGCCCCCCGCGCGAACGGGCACCGTTGGTCGAGGGCGAAGGCCTCTCCGTCGGCTGATCCAGGCGTAGGCGGTCAGGAACGACGACCGAACAGCCCGCCGCCACTCCCGCGGTCGGCGTCGTTCTCGTACTTCTCCAGCTGGGCCAGCAGCGCATGGTTGCGCCGTTCCAGATCGGCGATCGTTCGCTCCAGGGCGGGGTTGACGCCCTGCTCGATCTGTTCCTGCTTCTGCTTGAGCTTGCGTTTGAGCTGCGCGTTCTCGACGCGCAGGATCTCGAGCTCCTTGCGCAGGCGCGCGACCTCCTCCGGCTGGGCCGCCGGCGCGGTCCCGCGTCGGATCCCGAGGTCGTCGGCGTCCTGGCCGACCTCCGCGTCGTCCTCGCCGCTCGTAGGAGAGACCCCGGCCGGTGGGGTCGCGTCGGGCAGGCTTCCGACCGGATCCACCTCGACCTGGGGATCGCTTCGTTCGGCGTGCGCCGGTTCGGCCGCGGACGGATCGGGTGCCGCCGGGTCGAGCACGGACGGATCGAGCTCGGCGGGCAAGTCCTCGAGGGCATCCTCGATGATGGCGGTCGAGTAGCCTTCGCGATCGGGGGTCGCGTCCCGTTGATCCAGGACTCCCTGCAGGCGCTCGCGCAGGTTCTTGTCCCCCAGCGGGCGCGGCAGGATCAGGTCGGCGCCGGCCCGCCGGGCACGCCGCCGGGCGTCGTCCGACAGGCCGAAGCGACCCGCTTGCGGCGCGATCAGGACGACCGGGACGCGTGCGAGGCGCGAGACCCGGCGGACCTTCCCGCAGATCACGTCGCCCGCCACGTCGGGCAGGTCGAGGGCCAGCAGGCACAGGTCGGGCGTCGTCGCCTTGAGGTGCTCCAGCGCCGCCTTGCCGCTGTCGACCAGCGTCGTCTCGATGCGGCCGTCGGCCAGCAGCATGTCGATCAACTGGAGCTGCAGACGGTCGGGATCGGCGACGAGGATGCGCGCGTTGGGGCCTGCCATTGCGACACGCTAGCACGGGGTCCGCGCGATCCGTGGGCGTTCGCGGGTCGAGGGCCGATGGCTGGCGGGCCACGGCATCGATGTCGCGACCGACGGTCACGGTAGGCTCGGGGCGTCGCCGTCGGTGCCCCGTGCCCGTCGGGCGGACGCCGCCGCATCATGGACCTGCTCTCGATCCACATCCCCAAGGCCGCGGGCAACGCCGTGCGGCGCCTCCTCGTGGACCGCTACGGGGCGGGCGTGCGCTTCCTCTACCACGACTTCCGTCCCGATGTCGACTACGACCGCATCCTGGATCGTCCAGGTCCCGCCGGGGTGGTGCACGGCCACGTGCCCCTCGCACCGCTGCGCGAGCGCTACCCGGAGGCGCGCACGATGGTGTGGTTCCGGCACCCGGTCGCGCGCGTCGTGTCCTACGCCTGGTTCTGGCGGCGGCAGCGGCGGCACGGCAACCCGAATCACGATCGCTTCCTGGACGAGGGGGCCGATCCGGTCTGGCTGGCGTCCCTGCTCCAGGACGAGGTGGCGGGCTACCTGGCGGGCACGAGCGTCGACGAGCTGGACTTCGTCGGCGTGGTGGAGCGCTATGAAGACGATGCGCCCCGCTTCGCCCGCTGGCTCGAGGCCGAGGGGCTGCCCAGCCGTCGCTGGCGCCGGTCGCGCGACCGGTGGGCGCGCGCCGTGCTGCGCGCCGAGATGCTCGTCGCACCGGTCGCGAACCGCAACCGGGCCAAGGGCACGCTCCCGCCCGAGGTGCACGCCCGGATCGAGGAGATCCTCGCAGGCGAGATGGCGGTCTACGAGCGGGCGCTGGCGCGGAGCGTCAGCTCTCGAGCGGGACGTTCGCGATCATGACCATGCGATCGCCCTGCTGCTCGAGCGTGACGTCGTACTGCGAGCCCTCGGCGGGGAAGTACTTGCTCAGGACGCCGAGGAGCTCGGCCTTGAGGTCCTCCATCTTGCCCGGCGTGAGCTTGGCCCGGTCGTAGGAGAGGACCAGTTTGAGCCGCTCCTTGAGGTGGTCCTTGCTGCGCTTGCGACGGAACAGGCCGAACATCAACGTCCTCCGAACAGGCGCCGCAGCCCGCCCAGGAAGCCGCCGGTCTGCGGGTCGAGCGCCAGGTAGGGCACGTCCTCGCCGTTGAGGCGCCGCGCGATGTTGCGGAACTCGCCCCCGGCCTTGTTGCTTTCGTCCAGGCTGGCGGGCGACCCGAGGTTGGTCGAGACCAGGATGCGCTCGTCCTCCGGCACGATGCCGATCAGCTTGACGCCGAGGATCTCGAGGACGTCGTCGACCTCGAGCATGTCGCCGCGCTTGACCATCTCGGGGCGCAAGCGGTTGATGATCAGCCGCACCTCGCTGACCTCGCGCGCTTCGAGCAGACCGATGATGCGGTCGGCGTCGCGGACGCTGCTGACCTCGGGGTTGACGACGACCAGCGCGCCGGTCGCGGCGCTGGCGGCGGTCTGGAAGCCGGATTCGATCCCGGCGGGGCTGTCGATCAGGACGCGGTCGAAGCTCTCCTCCTCGAGCAGCAGCCGGACGGTCTCCTGCATGCGCGATTCGCTGAGGGCGCTCTTGTCCTTGGTCTGCGAGGCGGCGATCAGGTAGAGGTCCTCGACGCGCTTGTCGCGGATCAGCGCCTGCTTGAGCTTGCACTGGCCCTCGAAGACGTCGATCAGATCGTAGACGACGCGGCCCTCGAGCCCCATGACGACGTCGAGGTTGCGCAGGCCGACGTCGGTGTCGATGACCGCGACCTTCTCGCCCAGCTTGGCGAGCGCGGCCCCCACGTTGGCGGTCGTCGTGGTCTTGCCGACGCCGCCCTTGCCGGACGTCACCACGATGGCTTTGGCGTTCACGGATGGGCCTCCCTGCGCGTCCGAACGGTGCCGGGGACCGCGCCGGTCCCGCGACGGTTCCGCTTGGGTTCGAGCGTGGAGAATACCACACGGCGCCCCGTTCCCCGGGGGCGCCGCACAGGCGCTCAGGCGTCCTGAAGGTTCGCGAACTTGGCCAGTAGGCGCTTCGGTCCCGCCTCGACGAAGATGACGGTCAGCTCGGCCTTGCCGCCCTCGCCCGACACGCCGACGACGGTGCCGACGCCGTACTTGGGGTGCTTGACCTTCTCGCCGCCGTGGTAGGTGCGGGTGCCGCCCTGGGCGGTCGGCGCCTCGGCCGGCGCCCACCTGACCTTGGGCCGCAGCGGGGTGCGGACGCTGTCCTGCAGGTGCTGCCCGAAGACGTCGATCTCCGTCAGCAACGCCGGCGGGACGTCCTCCAGGAAGCGCGAGGGTCGGGTCGGCTCGGTCCGGCCGAAGGTCATGCGAGACTCGCAGTGGACCAGGTACAGCTCGTCCTGCGCGCGGGTCACGCCGACGTACAGCAGGCGGCGTTCCTCCTCGATCTCCTGCAGGCTGCCGGTCGAGGAGCGGTGCGGGAGCAGCCCCTCCTCCAGCCCAACCAGGAAGACGACCGGGAACTCGAGGCCCTTCGCGTTGTGCAGCGTCATCAGCGTCACCGCGTCGGCGGGGGCTTCGCCCTCGTTGGCGGCGGCGACGGCGCGATCGTCGACCGACGCCATCAGGGCGGCCTCGTCGAGGAACTCGGCGATCGTGCCGCCCTGCTCCTCCTCCCACTCCTCGACCGCGGTGCGCAGCTCGTCCAGGTTCTCCAGCCGCCCCTGCGCCTCGAAGCTGTTCTCCTCGCGAAGGGCGCGGATCATGCCGCTCGCGTCCAGCAGGTGGGCGACGAACTGGCCGGCCGGCAGTTGCTCGGCGGCGTCGGCCAGGTCGCGCATGAGCGTCGCGAACTCGGCGACGCGCTTGGCGGCCGGGGTGCCGGCGAGGACCTCGCCTGAGCGCCGCACGGCTTCCGAGAACGGCACGCGCTGCGTCGCGGCCCAGCCGGCCAGGCGCTCCTCGCTGGTCTTGCCGATGCCGCGCTTGGGGCGGTTGAGGACGCGGCGCCAGCTCACGTCGTCGGACGGGTTGAGGGCGGCCCGGGCGTAGGAGAGCGCGTCCTTGACCTCGCGCCGCTCGTAGAAGCCGACGCCGCCGACGATGCGGGCGTCGATCGCGGCGCGGCGCAGCGACTCCTCCAGCGCGCGGCTCTGGCTGTTGGTGCGGTAGAGGACGGCGAACTGGTTCAGGTCGCCGCCCCGCTCGGCCAGCAGGCGCTCGACCTGCCGGGCGACGAAGTCGGCCTCGGCGCGGTGGTCGGCGGCGCGGTAGAAGCGGACCGGCTGCCCCTCGTCCTTGACCGGGCGGAGGACCTTCTCGAGCCGGCCGGAGTTGGGCTCGATCACGGCGTTGGCGACCTTCAGGACGGTCGGGACCGAGCGGTAGTTGAGCTCCAGCCGGTAGGTGACGGCGTCCTGATGGTCGCGCTGGAAGTCCAGGATGTTCTGGATGTCGGCGCCCCGGAAGGCGTAGATGCCCTGGTCCGGATCGCCGACGACCATCAGGTTGCGGTACTTCTCGCTCAGCAGGTGGGTCAACCGGTACTGGGCGGCGTTGGTGTCCTGGTACTCGTCGACGTGGACGAAGACGGCGCGCTGCTGGACCCGGTCGAGGACGTCGGGGTGGTTCGTGAACAGCTCGACCGTGCGGCCCAGGATGTCGTTGAAGTCGACCGCGTTGGCGCGCTGCAGGCGGGCCTGGTAGCGCTCGTACACCTCGACGATCTGCTCGAGCTCCAGGCCGCTGATGGCGTGGCCGTAGCGCTTGGCGCCCTCCTGGGCCAGCAGCTCGGGGCTCCACAGGTTGGACTTGGCGCGGTCGATGACGCTGCGCAGCACGCGCGGGTTGGCGTCGGCCAGGCCCACGACGGTGCCCAGGACCTCCTTGAGCACGTCGAGCTGGTCACCATCGTCGTAGATCCCGAAGCCCGGGTTCAGGCCGATCAGCGAACCGTAGCTACGCAGCACCCGCAGGCAGGCCGAGTGGAAGGTCGAGACCCACAGGTCCCGCGCGTGCGGGCCGATCAGCTCCTCGACCCGCTCGCGCAGCTCGCCGGCCGCCTTGTTGGTGAAGGTGACGGCCAGGATCTGCTGCGGGTAGACCTCGTGCGCCTGCATCAGGTGGGCGATGCGGTGCACCACCGTGCGGGTCTTGCCGGAGCCCGCCCCGGCCAGCACCAACGCCGGTCCGGTCAGGTGCTCGGCGGCGGCGCGCTGCTCGGGGTTCAGGGTGTCGAGGAGGTCGGGTCCGGTCATCGGCCGGTCAGTCTATCGCGGGTCGCGCGGCGCGTCGGCCGCGCGCGGTGCGGGCTCAGGCGATCGCGTCCAGGACGGCCGCGACGTCGTCCGGGTCGGTCACCCGCAGCCCGGCGGCGAGGGTGCGCGCGGGGTGCCAGCGGTGCTCGGGCGGCGGACAGATGCGGCGGGCGATCCCCTCGACCTGGCGCTCCCATCGGCGAATGAGCACCGGTCGCTGGGCGGGCGTCGCGGCGGCGAAGCTCACGGCCTTGCGCCACGCGGCGGCGCGGGCGCGGGCCAGGAAGGCGGCGGCCAGGCGCTCGTCGAAGCGGCCGCCCCAGCGGTCCAGCCGCGCCAGCCGCGGCGAGGCGCGGTTGAGGTCGGCCTGCACGCCGTCGACCATCTCCGCAAGCAGGCGGTTGATCTCGAAGAAGTCGCCCTTGAGGTCGTGCAGCGCCTCGCCCGGGCAGGTGTCGCAGGCGGACAGGGCCAGGTCGAAGGCGATGTGGGCGTTGACGCCGAGGAGCAGGTGCTGGAGGACCGTCGGCTCCGCTTCCGCCGCGCGGGCGAAGGCGTACGACCAGGGGGGTGGGGCGGCGGCCCCCAGGTCGTAGGCGTCGAAGTAGCGATGCGCGAACAGGACGTCCAGGCGGTCCATCCGCGGGCCGTCGGCGAAGCGGCCGGCGCGGATGCCGTCGCGGACCACGATGGTGGTGCGGCGGTAGAGGGTCGCGAAGTAGCCGCGGCGATCGCCGCGCTCGCGCGCGTCGTCCACGATCGCGCCGAGCGCATCGATCACCTCGTCGATCGTCCGGGGCCGGGGCCGGGGCACGGACGGACGATACCGGTAGCATGCCGGCATGGACCACGGTGGCACCCCCGTCCGCTTCGATCCGACCGATCCGGCCTTCCTGCACGATCCCTACCCCACCTACCGCGCCCTGCGCGAGCGGGCGCCGGTGCTGTTCCACGCGCCGTGGGACGCCTGGGTCGTGACCCGCTACGCCGACGTCGACCGGCTGCTGCGCGACCGGCGACTGGGGCGCGTGATGGAGGGGGTGGAGAAGCGCCCGCCCGATCCGGCGCACGCGCCGTTCGACCGGATCCAGGCCGGCTCGCTGCTGGAGATCGAGCCGCCCGACCACACCCGCATCAAGCAGGTCGTGCACGGCGTCTTCACGCCCCGCCACGTGCGCGCGCTGGCCGATCGGATCGAGGCGCTGGCCCGTCGCCAGGCGGACGCCCTGGCCGCCCGGATCGAGGCGGAGGGCGACGCGGACCTGATCACCGTCTTCGCCGAGCCGATCCCGGTCACCGTCATCGCCGACCTGCTGGGCGTGCCCGAGGCGGACCGGCCGCGGCTGCTGCCGTGGTCGAAGGCGATCATCGGCATGTTCGAGCCCGAGCGGACGCCGGAGAGCGAGGCGGCCGCGGTCCGCGCCGCGGACGAGTTCGCGGCCTACCTGCGCTGGCTGGCGGCGGAGAAGCGCCGTTCGCCGGGCGACGACCTGATCAGCCGCATGGTCGCGGTGCACGACGAGGACTCCTCGGTCCTGAGCGAGGACGAGCTGGTCGCGAACGGCATCCTGTTCCTCAACGCCGGCCACGAGGCGGTCGTGAACGTGCTGGGCAACGGCATGAAGGCGTTGCTGGGTCATCCCGAGCAGGTGGCCGCCGTGCGGGCCGACGGTTCGCTGGTGCCCGGCGCGGTCGAGGAGATGATGCGCTTCGATACGCCGCTGCAGTTCTTCGAGCGGTTCGTGCTGGAGGACATGGCGTTCGAGGCCGACGACGGCACGGTCCACGATTGGCCGGCCGGGACGAAGCTGGCGCTCTACTACGCCTCGGCCAACCACGACCCGGCCGTGTTCGAGGGCCCCGAGCGGTTCGACGTGACGCGCTCGCCCAACCCGCACATCGCCTTCGGGCTGGGGCTGCACTACTGCATCGGCGCGCCCCTCGCCAGGCTGGAGCTGAGCCGGTCGGTCGGCGCGCTGCTGGACCGCTTCCCGCGGCTGGCCCTGGCGCAGGATCGCTTCGACTACGTGCCGAAGAACGTCTTCCGGTACCTGACCGCCCTACGCGTGCGCGCCTGACCGGCGCGCCCGGTCGACGCGGGCCAGCCGTCCGCGTTCGGGAGGGGCCGGGGGGTCGCTGCGAACTCCCTCCACGACGAGGGCATTCGTGGGCGTTCCGTACCGTCGTCGTTCCAGAGGGACCGTCCTGGACGCGACTCATGGGGTGACGACGGTACGGAGGGGCGGGAACGCGACGGTGTCGCAGAGGGCGTTCGATCGGAGCCCCCAGGTCGGGTCGGGCGGTGCGCTATGCTCGACCCCATGGACGACCAGGACAAGGCCTTCTACGCGGCCTGGGCCGAGCTGGTGCAGTGGATGCGCGAGATCGCCGACGGGCGCGACGGCGTACGGTTCGAGAAGGAGGGGGACTTCCCCGACTACATCTACCGGATGGAGCGCCCCTACGATCTGCCCACCACGGTGATGTCGGCCAGCCTGTCGCTGCCCGACGGCCGGCCGGTGCTGCTCGCGAACGCCAGCCCGCGGCACGTGGTGTTCAAGGAGGTCGTGCTGCACCCGGTGGACTCGCACGCCTACCGGACGTTGGCCCTGGCCAAGGACGGGCAGGGCTTGGCCGAGGGCAAGCGGCCGTTCACCCGCGCCCAGCTCGAGCACATGACCGACGAGCTGTTCGCGCTGCCGCGCATCTGACCCCGTCGGACGACGAGGCGGCGGCCCTCGCTCGGGCCGCCCGGGGCGGCGTCTGCGGCGCCTGTCGGCACGCGTCCGTGCTGGTCTCGGCCCGGGGCTCGGCGTTCCTGCGCTGCCGCCATCCGCGCCTGCCGAAGTACCCGCCCCAGCCCATCGTGCGCTGCGACGGATTCGAGCCGCGCGAGCGCTAGCGGCGGCCGTCGCGCCAGGCGGCGGCGAAGCGGTCGGCCTCCAGCGCAGCGCACAGGAAGCCGCGACCCGCGAACGCGCCGACGATCCAGACCCCCTCGCGCCACGCCTCGATCACCGGTCGGGCGTCGGCACGTTTGGCGCGGACGCCGGTCCAGACCGCGGTGACCTGGGCGTCCGCCAGGCCGGGCACGCTCCACGCCATCGCCTCGCGCAGCCTGCGGGGCGCGTCCGGGTCGTCCCGGTCGGCCGGTCGGTGCCCGCCACCGATCCAGGTACGCGCCCCGTCGGCGGCGGCGTAGATCCCGCCCGCGACCGGCAGCGGAGGACCGGCCGCGGCGACGGCGACCTCCTCCCCCCGGGTCCGGATCCAGTCCGGCCAGGGAGCCCCGTCGGCGCCGTGGACCTCGGGCGGGGCGTCGGCGCCCAGGGCCAGGACCACCGTTCGCGCCGCATGCGCCTCGCCCTGGGCGGTGACGACCCGCCAGGCGGCGCCGTCCCGGTCCAGGCGCGTCACCGTCGCGCCCGAGCGTAGGTGCGCGCCCGCCGCCCGCGCCGAGGCGGCCAACGCGCTGCGCCAGGCGTCCGCGCGGATCGCGCCGCCGTCCTCCACCCGTAGCGCGCCGAACGGGGCGTGGAGCGCGTCGGGGAGCGCGTCGGGGTCCAGCCAGGTCAGGCTGGGCTCGCGATCGGCACGCTCCCGCCACGACCGGGCCTGCCGCTCCGAGGTCGGCACGCGCAGCACGCCGCGTCGCTCGACGCCCGGGTCGAGCCCCTCGGCGCGCAGCTCCTCGGCCCAGCGCCAGGTCGCGTCCAGGCCGGCCCGGTCGTCCGGGTGCGCGGCCCCCTTGCGGCCCCGCCACGGGTTGACCAGCGCGATCGGCAGCGACGACGCTCCGGCGGACGGCCACGGGGCGGGGGTCCCGGACGGCGGGGCGCGCTCGACCAGCGTGACGTTCGCGCTGCCGCGGGCCAGCGCCCGCGCCAGCGACAGGCCGACCACGCCCCCCCCGACGACCACCACGTCCCGCATGGCGACAGCCTAGCCGACCGCCGGGCGGGTACGATGCGGGCACCATGTACCTATTCCTGAAGGAGTTCCACAACCTGCTGCGCTGGGTCGTCGTCTTCGGAGGGGTCTGGGCGTTGATCGTGATGATCCGCGGCCTCGCGACCCAGGCCCGCTGGGGTGCCCAGGAGCGCACCGCCGCCAGCGTCTTCACCTACGGCATGCACTCCCAGCTGCTGATCGGGATCGTGCTGTACGTCATCACGCCGTTGCTGGCCGCCGGCATGACCGCGCCGCTGAGCGAACGGCTGCTGCTGATCGAGCACGCGACGACCATGATCCTCGCCGTCATCGCGGCGCAGCTGGGCACCTCGCTGGCGCGCCGCGCGCCGACCGACCGTGCCAAGTTCCTGCGGGCCACGATCGGCTACGCCGTCGCGATGCTCTTCATCGCCTGGGCCACGCCGTGGGGCCGCGACCTGATCCCCTGGGTCTGAGCGCCGGTCGCACGCTCCGTCAGGACGGACGCACCGCGCGGGTCATCTCGCGCTTCCCGCCGGGAGGACCGGGCCGCTTGGTCGTATCGAGACCGGCGGCCCGCAGGCGCCTGCGCACCTCGCCCGCGACCGAGTAGCTGACCCAGGCGCCGCCGGGCGCCAGGGCGCGCGCGCAGGCGCGCAGGAACCCCTGGCTCCAGAGGGTGGGGGACACGTCGCGGCTGAAGGCGTCGTGGTAGATCGCGTCCGCCCAGCCGGGCTCCAGCGCGCGGGCGGCGGGCCCGGTCGGCGCACCGTCCGGGCCGGCGGCGGCGTCGCCCAGCGCCACCTCCACCGTCAGGTCGTCCGCCGGACGGTAGGCGCGCCCGGTGGGCCCACGCACCTCGGCCAGGTCGGCGAGAACCTCGAGCCAGGCGTCCACCAGCGAGGGATCGGCCAGCCGCTCCTCCAGGCCCAGGGCCGCCACCACGGCGGGTGGGGGCGGCGTGCGTTCGAGCGCACGGTAGTGCAGGCGTGCCCCCGCGGTGCGGGCCGCGTCCCAGCTGGCCAGCAGGTTCGCGCCGGTCCCCAGGCCGACCTCGACGATGCGGACGGTCGTCCCCGGACGCAAGCGATCGGCCACGCCGCTGCCCTCCAGGAAGACGTGGCGCGTCTCGGCCCAGGCACCTCGGTCCGAGTGGTAGGCCTGCCCGACCCGGGCGTCGAACAGGGTGCGACTGCCGTCCGCGGTGATCCGCACCTCGAGGGGCGCGCCCTGGGCGCGTCGGTACTCCATCGCGTCCAGGGTAGCGGTCCGGTAGGCTCTACGCCATGCAGCGCGTGCTGGAGATGATGCGCGACGCGATGGTGGAGACCTGGACGGTCGTCGGGCCGTGGGCGACCGACCTGGCCGCACGCGTGCCCGCCTGGGCGTGGGCGTCGCTCGCGACGCTGGTTCTGGTCGCCGCGGCGCTACGGATGCTGCGGCCCACGCGGGTCGAGGCCGGCGCCGCGCCCGAGGTGCTGCTCACCCGGGCGCAGGCGACCGCCGACGGGCCGACGCCGGATCGCTTCCGGGTCGAGGCGGCCTTCAGCAACCTGCACTACGAGACCGTGCAGCTCCTGCGCGTCGCCGTGGTCGGGGCCAGCGGTCCGCCGGCGGTGGCGGAGGTGCCGACCATCGTGGCCGCGCGCCGGGCGGTCGAGCTTCAGACCGACGTCGTCCTGCGACCCGGAGGGAGGGGCCGCCTGGACCTGTTCCTGTTCGTGCCCTCCTCCCCCGCCAAGGCGTGGCGGCTGCGGGTGCCGCTCAGCTGGGATCCGTTCACGCGGTGCTATACCGCGGTGCTGCTGGGCCAGCGGGCCAAGGCCGTACGGCGTCTGCCGGAGCCGGAGCCTCCGCTGCCGCGACGTCGACGGCCCGTGCCGGCCGACGACGTGGAGGCGGACCCCCGGCGACGGGCACGCGTCGTGGAGGACGCGCCGGGAGCACCCGGGTCCGAGGCGGCGCACGGGACGGCGGGACCCCCGCGGGCGGACGAGGCCGTGCTCCCCGAGGTCCCCGCTGGGCGCGACGCGCGCATGCGACGACCGGCCGACGCGGCACCGCCCGAGCCGGTCGACGCGCCGACCGAGCCGGCTCGCACGGCGACCGATGCGCCTAGCGACGCCCCGAGCGACGCTCCGACCGACGCACCCGCGGAGGAGCCCGCCGTCCAGCCCCCGCGCACGCCGCGCCTACGCTTCCCCGACCGCTTCTGAGCTGCGCATCGCGCACCACGGTCGCCGCACCGAACGCCCGGTAGGCTGCCCGGCATGAGCGACGCCACCGCACGTCCCGCCGCCCCTCCCGCGACCGCCGTCGTGACCGGTGCCAGCGGCGGGATCGGCTTCGAGATCGCCCGCGCCCTGGTGCGTCAGGGCGTGCGGACCTGGGTCGTCGCCCGGCCCAGCGAGCGGGCGCAGCAGGCCACGGCGCGCCTGAACGAAGCGTCGCCCGACGGGCAGCTCGCGACCCTCGCGCCGGCCGACCTGTCGTCGCTGGCGGAGGTGCGTCGCCTGGCGCGGGAGCTGGCCGGCGCCGCGCCGCGCCTGGACCTGCTGGTGAACAACGCCGGAGCGTACGTGGGCGACCGCCGCCTGACCGACGACGGGTTCGAGCGCACCTGGGCCCTGAACCACCTCGCCCCGTTCCTGCTCACGCACCTGCTGATGGACGAGCTGATGGCCTCGCCGCAGCCTCGGGTGGTCACCACCAGCTCCAACGCCGAGCGGATGGGCGAGATCGACCTCGAGCGCGCCGCGTCCGGCGTGCCCTACAGCGCCTGGCGCGCCTACGGCTGGTCGAAGCAGGCCAACATCCACTTCGCGCGCGAGCTGGCCCGGCGGGCGCCCGATCCGAAGCTGCGGTCGTACGCGTTCCACCCGGGCTTCGTGGACACCGGCTTCGGGTCCGGCTCGGGCTGGCTGTCGCCGCTCATCGGCCTGGCCCAGCGCTGGTTCGGCCGTGACGTCGAGCAGGGCGCCGACACCGGCACCTGGCTGGCGACCGAGACGCCCCCGCCCGCCCCGAACGGCGGCTTCTTCGTCGATCGCGAGGCGCGCACCCCCTCGAGCGGCGGGAGCGACGAGGCGATGACGCTGCGCTTGTGGGAGCGCAGCGAGACCTGGGTCGACCTGGGTCCGGACGAGCGCCTGCCCCGGCGCGACGAGGCGTCGGGGCAGGCGGCGTGACGGGCGCGGGTCGGAGCGGCCTGGTCAGATCGTCGTGCTCTGCGGCATGACGACCCACAGCACCAGGTAGACCAGAAGGCCGGTTCCGAAGCCGAAGAAGGCCACCAGGAAGATCAGGCGGACGATCGTCGGGTCGATGTCGAAGTAGTGGCCGAGGCCCCCGCAGACGCCTCCGATCCACTTGTCGCGCGTCGAGCGTTCGAGCGGTTTGCGTTCCATGCCGTCACGGTAGCGGTCGGGCGCCACAGGGCGCATCCGCCCAAGGGTGGAGGTGCCGCTCCATCCGCGGACGGATCCGCGCTCCGGTCCCTCGTCAGCCCTCGTCGGCGCGTGGCGCCACGACGGTGCGGGCGCCCAGCTCGGCCAGCTCCGACGCGATCAGGATCGCGTCCTCCTCGCTCACGTCGCGAACGGTCAGCACCACCTCGTCCGCTTCCGCGTGGACGACGAAGTCGCCCCGGCGGTAGGGGTGGTCGCCCTCGCCGCGGTGGGCGCGCTCGACCGCGGCGCGCACCTCGCGGAAGTAGCGCCACAGCGGGCCGTCGCGGGTCGCGTCGTCGAGCACGCCCGTAGCCTAGCCGGCGCGCGGCTACGATGCCGGGCATGAACCTCCACCCCGCCGAACCCGAGGACGCCGACCCGCCGGTCCGGCGCATCGACGCGCTGATCGGGAACACGCCGGTCGTGCGGTTGCGCTCGGTCACGGACGATGCCATGGCCGAGGTGTGGCTGAAGCTCGAGAGCTTCAACCCGGCCGGCAGCATCAAGGACCGGACGGCCCTCGGCATGATCGAGGACGCCGAGGAGCGCGGCCTGCTGACCCCCGGCAGCGGCCAAGCGATCGTCGAGCCGACCAGCGGCAACACCGGTATCGGCCTGGCCTTCCTGGCCGCGGTCCGTGGCTACCGCTGCACCATCGTCCTTCCGGACACGATGAGCCAGGAGCGGGTGAAAACGCTGCGCGCCTACGGGGCCGAGCTCGAGTTCACGCCCGGCGAGCTGCGCATGCAGGGCGCCATCCCGCGCGCGCAGGAGCTGGCCGAGGCGACCGGCGCATGGATGCCCAACCAGTTCGAGAACCCCGCCAACCCCCGCTACCACGAGCGCGTCACCGGTCCCGAGATCTGGGCGCAGATGCAGGGCCGCATCGACGCGTTCGTGTGGGCCAGCGGCACCGGCGGATCGATCAGCGGCATCGGCCGCTACCTCAAGGCGCAGCGCGAGGGGGTCCAGGTCGTCGCCGTCGAGCCGGCCCGCAGCGCCGTCCTCAGCGGCGGCCAGCGCGGGCAGCACGGCTTCCAGGGCATGGGCCCCGGTTTCGTGCCGAAGAACCTCGACGTCGACCTGCTGGACCGCGTGATCGCCGTGCGCGAGGAGGACGCCTTCCCGCTGGTGCACCGGCTGCTGCGCGAGGAGGGGATCTCGGTCGGGATGTCGTCCGGCGCGACGGTGCACGCGGCCCTCCAGGTCGCGCGCGAACTGGGGCCGGAGCGGGTCGTGGTCGCGTTGGCGGCGGACGGGGCCGAGCGCTACCTCAGTACCGAGCTGTTCGCGGGGTAGGGCGTCCCGCGCGCGGGGCCGGCGACCTCAGGCCGGTTCGGCGATCGCGCGACCGAGGTCCAGCAGCGCGAGCAGCCGCCCGTGAAGGTGCCCGTTGCTGGCGACGATCACGCGCTGGCCCAGGCGGTAGGGCGCGCCGTCGCCGGCCGTGACCGTGCCGCCCGCCTCCTGCACGATCAGCCAGCCGGCCGCGACGTCCCAGGGGCTCAGCTTCAGTTCCCAGAAGCCGTCGAGGTGCCCGGCGGCGACGTAGCACAGGTCCAGCGCGGCGGCCCCGGGCCGGCGGATGGCGCGGGCCTTGGGCAGGACGCGGGCGAAGACCTCGAGGTTCTCGTGCTGGGTGCCCTCGACGTAGGCGAAACCGGTGGCCAGCATGGCCTTGATCGGCTCGCTCTCGGTGCTGACCGCGATGGGGCGGCCGTTGGCGCGCGCGCCGCGGCCGCGCACCGCCTCGAACAGCACGTCGCGGGGCGTGTCGAGGACGACGCCGAGCTCGATCACCCCGTCGACCTCCAGGGCGATCGAGACGCAGTAGAACGGGAAGCCGTGCGCGTAGTTGAGCGTGCCGTCCAACGGGTCGACGATCCAGCGGCAGCGGGCCTCGCCCAGCTGGCCCTCCTCCTCGCCCAGCACGACGTGGTCCGGGTATGCGCCCAGCAGGATCTCGCGGATGCGGGTCTCGCAGGCGCGGTCCACCAGGGTGACCAGGTCGGTGGCGCTGCTCTTGGTGCCGATGTCCAGCTCGCCGCCGAGGTGGGTGCGCTGGATGCGCGCGGCCTCCTCGGCGGCGTGGATCGCGATGCGGAGGGCGTGGTCGAGGTCGGGGGTCATGCGGTCATGGTAGCCGCGTCAGGTCGGCGTCGCGTCGCGCTGCTCGCGGGCGTCGCCCGTGGGGAGGACGGCGCTTCGCGAGGTGACCTCGGCCGGGGAGGGGACCATCTCGGTGATCAGCCGGGCGTGCTTGTCGGCGGTCAGGTACTCGTACCCCCACGAGACCAGCGCCCCCAGGCGGTTGCGGTGCCCGGGCAGGTAGGCCAGGTGCAGCACCAGCCACGCCAGCCAGCCGATGAAGCCGCGCAGCGACGCGCCGCCGAAGCGCTTCGCCAGCTCGGCCACGCCAGCGTTGCGGCCGACGATCGCCATGGTGCCCTTGTCGACGTAGCGGAACGGTTCGGTTCCGCGACCGGCCTGGCGCAGGCGCAGGTTCGCGGCGATGCGCTGGCCGTGCTGGATCGCGACCGGAGCCAGCTGCGGGTGCAGGGTGCCGTCCACGTCCTTGGACGCCGCGACGTCGCCCGCCGCCCAGGCGAACGGCCGGCCGGGCAGGCTCAGGTCCTCCTCGACCACGATGCGGCCGCCGCGGGTCGTCTCGACCCCCAGGGCCGCGGCCAGCGGGTGGGCCTGGACACCGGCCGCCCAGACGACCGTCGCGGCCGGCAGAAGGCCCTCGCCGACGATGCGGACGCCGCGCTCGGTGACCTCCTCGACGGTGGTGCCGGTGCGGACCTCGACCCCGCGGCGCTCCAGCACGCGCCGGGCGTGCCGCTGCGAGCCGGGGGAGAAGGGCGGCAGCAGCGCGTCGGTCATCTCGATCAGGACGACGCGGGCGCGGGACAGGTCGAGGTGCGGGTAGTCCGCCGGTAGCGAGCGACCGATCAGCTCGCTCAGGGCGCCGGCCATCTCGACCCCGGTGGGGCCGCCGCCGACGATCGCGAACGTCAGCGCGCCTCGGTCGATCGCGGCGGGGTCGCGGTCGGCCTCCTCGAAGCGGCGCAGGACGTGGCTGCGCAGGTTGACCGCTTCGCTGAGGCTCTTGAGGAAGTGGGCGTGCTCGCGCACGCCGGGCACGCCGAAGTCGGCGTAGATCGCGCCGGGGGCGAGGACCAGCTCGTCGAACGGCAGCTGGTCGCCGTCGGCCAGCTCCAGCAGCCGGGCGTCCCAATCGACGCCGGTGACGATGCCCGTGCGGAAGCGGACGTTGGCCTGGCCGCGCAGGACGGTGCGGACCTGCTGGGCGACGTCACCCGCCTCGAGCTGGCCGCTGGCGACCTGGTAGAGCAGCGGCTGGAAGGTGTGGTGGGCATGCTGGTCGATCAGCAGCACGTCGAGCGGCGCGCCCTTCAGGCGCTTGACGACGTTCAGGCCGGCGAAGCCGGCGCCGACGACGATCACGCGGGGGCGACCGGCGTCGTCGCGGGCGGGGCTGCGGTCGGTGGTCAGGGTCGGCATGGGGGTGCCGGGCCGGTGGACGGGCGGCCGGCCGCGGGCCCGGAGGCGCGGCGGCCGCGGAGGACGGGACATTCGTCCCTCATGTCGCCATCCTATGTGCCGTGATTCACGAGGTCCGCGTCGTGGAACACGTTGGGTGCCGGGCCCCCCAGGTCCCGGCACCCGACCCGAGGTCTACGGTTCGGATCCCCGCCCGTCCCCCGCCATCCGCAGCGCGATCCGCCGCCCCGTCGGCGTGTCCGCGATGCCACCCTCGCCGGTCTCGCGCAGCTCCGGCGGCAGCATCCGCCCGACCGAGGCCATCGCGCCGACCACCTCGTCCGCCGGGATGACCGACTCCAGGCCGGCCAGCGCCAGCTGCGCGGCGGCCACGGCGTGGACGGCGAAGAAGGCGTTGCGGGAGACGCACGGCACCTCGACGTAGCCGCCGACCGGGTCGCACACCAGGCCGATCGTGTTCATCAGCGCCATCGCGCCGCCGTGCGTGGCGGCGTGGGCGTTCCCGCCCAGCAGCTCGACCACCGCAGCGGCCGCCATCGCGGCGGAGGGACCGATCTCGGCCCCGCAGCCGCCCGAGGCGCCGGCGATGTACATCGTTTGGGAGATCACCTCGCCCACGCCCGCGGCCGTGACCATCGGCAGCAGCAGCTCCTCGTCGTCGCGGCCGAGGTGGTCGGCGACGCCGATCAAGGCGCCGGGCAGGGTACCGGCGCTGCCGGCGGTCGGGGCGGCGACGATGCGGCCCATCCGCGCGTTCTCCTCGTTGACGCCCATGGCGTAGGCCTGCACCCGCTTGAGCAGCGGCGCGTCCAGCCGATCGGGCGCCCGGTCCAGGCCCTTGGCGTTCCAGCCGACCATGCCGGTGCGGCTGGGCGCGTCGCTGGCCAGGCCGCGGCGGATGCTCTCCCGCATCGCGGCCAGGCGGGCGCGCATCCCGTCCAGCAGGGCGTCGCGCTCAGGCGATCCGGGCGCGGCGGCGTCCCCCAGCTCGTCGCGCAGGAACGCTTCGGAGGCGGGACCGTCCCAGGCGAGCAGCTCGGCGAAGGTCATCGCGGGGCTCCCGCGTGCACCCGCGTCACGCGTGCACCGTCCCGTCGTCGTCCGGCTCCGGCAGGTCCTCGCCGGTCAGCACCTCGGGCAGCATGCGCAGCCAGTGCACGTACGAGACGTGCGTCAGGTAGTCCAGCGCGTGCTGGGACAGCCGCTTGTCCATCTCGACCGACATCATCGCGTCGCCGCCGCGGCGCTTGCGGGCGCTGTGCAGGGTCGCGATGTTGCCGTCGTCGTCGGCGATCACGCGGGCGACGCGGGCGATCACGCCGGGCCGGTCCTCGTGCCGCACCAGCAGGGTGTGGAAGCCGCCGCCGAAGTCGATGCCGAAGCCGTCGACGTCGATGACGCGCACCCGGCCGCCGCCCAGGCTGGATCCGGTGAGCGAGACGCGCTCGGCCGGGTCGCCGCCCTCGGTCACGATGCGAACCGTGTTGGGGTGGACGTCGCCGAGGTCGGCGGTCTCGAAGTGGACCTCGAGCCCGGCCTCCGCGGCGTGGCGCGGTGCCTCGGGCAGGCGCGGATCGTCGGGGTGCATGCCCAAGAGGCCGGCGATCAGCGCGAGGTCGGTGCCGTGGCCGCGTGCGGTCTTGGCGAACGACCCGTGCAGCGTCAGCCCGGCGCGCTCCGGCGCGGTCAGGCGGGCGTGCCGCGCGAGCAGCGCCAGGCGGCAGGCGCCGGCGGTGTGGGAGGAGGACGGTCCGATCATGACCGGACCGATCTGGTCGAGGAGGGCCATGCGCGAAGCCTAGCGCGGCGAGGGGCGGGCGGGCGCCGGGCGCGGGACCAAGAACGCGGGACGGCCGGTCAGGCCGTCCCGCGGGCGGTGCGTGCGTGGGAAGGGCTCAGCCCTTGACGCGCTCCTTCAGGCTCTTGCCGGGCTTGAAGGCGGGGTAGGAGCTCGACGGGATCTCGATCTTCTCCGTCGTGCCGGGCCGGACGCCGGTGCGGGACTTGCGCTCACGCACCTCGAAGGTGCCGAAGCCGGTCAGCTGCACCTTCTCGCCCTTCTCGAGGCTGGCGCTGATCTTGCCGAGCATCGCGTCGACGATCTCCTTGACGTCCTTCTTCTTCATGCCGCTTTCGTTCGCGACGTCGGTCACGAGATCGGCCTTCGATACGGTCTTGCTCTTCGCCATCAGGTGCGCCTCCTCCTTGTTTCGGTGACTTGAGGCACGGTAGCACGCGGCCTAGCCCCCGGCAAGGGCAGAAGGGCGCGGAAACGCCGTGCAGGAACGGAAATCCCGATGTCGGGTCAGTCGCGGGGCTGGCCGACCAGGTCGGCCTCGCGCTCGGACGAGGGGTCGATCGGGTCCGCAGGGGTGGCCCCGTCGTCCGCGGGAGGCAGCATCCGCGCCCCCTCGGGCAGCAGCTCGTTGATGCGCCGCATCGTCATCGCGGTCGCCTGGCGCATGGCCGCGCGGTCGCGGCCCGGCACCAGGAAAGGTTCCCCGAAGCGGACGTGGAAACGCCGTCCCTCACGCCACAACGCGGCCGGCTGGATGGGCACCTTGGCGCGCTGGGCGAGGAAGGCGGCGCCGTCGAGCGCCTCGGCGTCGCCGCGGTTGCGGGTGCCCTGGATGAAGATCCCGATCGCGTCGCCGGCCTTCAGGCGCCGCAGCGCCTCCTTGACGGCGGACACGTCGCTGCGGTCGCGATCGACGGGGAAGGCGTCCACGCCGCGGAAGACCAGGTTGGGCAGCTTCTTGTCGAACAGCTCCTTCTTGGCCATGTAGGAGATGTGGCGGGGCACCTCGGTCCCGAGCACGGGCGGGTCGAGGGTGCCGATGTGGTTCGAGGCGACGATCAGCCCGCCCTCGCGGGGGACGAGGTCGGTCCCTTCGGAGCGGACGCCCCAGATCAGGCGAGCCCCGATGCGGAAGACCGTCCTCGCGAACCAGTAGAACCACGGCCGCTGGAAGAAGCGCACGAGCGCGTCGTACATGCGTCCATGCTACCCAAGCGCGTCGGCGCCGCGCGCTCCTGCCGGTTCGTCCCGACGTTCGCGGCGGCGCTGCTCGGCCGACACCTCGGCCGCGACCAGCGCGCCGACCAGGAACAGCAGCAGCGCCAGGTACAGCCACAGCAGCAGCACCACGGCCGACGCGACCACGCCGTAGACGAGGTTGAAGCGCGCCTCGTCGAAGGCCAGCGGCAGCGCGATCCGCATCGCCTGCAGCCCGGCCAGGCTGACGATCGCGCCCGCCAACGATCCACGCCAGCGCGAGGTGCGGCGCGGCAGCAGACGGAACGCCCCGGTGAACGCAAGCACCGCCAGGGCCAGCCGCAGCGGCCCGGGGTCGGTCAGCCAGCCGGGCGCATCGGGGAGCTGCAGCCCGAAGGCGTCCAGCGGCTCGGTCAGGGCGCGCAGCGTCTGCCACGACCAGGAGGCCAGGGCGCCGCCGATCAGCTCGACCGCGATGACCAGCGCGACGACCGCGATCAGCCCCAGCGCCACCGCGCGGGTGCGCAGGAAGCCGCGCTCCTCGGGCACGTCGAAGATCTGCTCGAGCGCCCGCTGGAGCGAGGCGAAGAAGCCGCTCGAGGCCCACAGGAGCACCACCAGCGACAAGGCGACGCGCAGCGCCGTGCCCTCCGACAGCTGGGTGAGGACCAGGTCGAACGAGCGCTCGATCAGCGTCAGGCCGTCCAGGCCCTCCGGCAGGACGGGGGCCAGCATCTCGGCCAGCGCCTCGCGGTAGCGGGCGGCCAGCTCCGGTCGGGCCCGCAGGGCGGACCCGAGCCAGCCGCCGAGGAGCAGCAGCAGCGGCCCCAGCGAGAAGGCGGCGTAGTAGGCCAGGGCCGCGGCGAGGGTCGAGACCTTGGCGCGGCGGTAGCGCCGGATCAGGCGCTGGGCGGCCACGCGGACGGCGCGCCACGCGCGCGCCCCAGGGCCGCGGGGCGGGTCGGTCGGCACGCTCATGCGGGTCAGGCCGGCTGGGGCCGGCGCCGCTCGAGCAGGATGGCGATCAGGATGCCGGCCACGGCGATCAGCGCGTGCAGCGCGATCCAGACGCCGGCGTCGGGCTCCCACGGCAGCTCGACCCGGAACAGCTCGCGGCCGGAGATCATCGCGGTGACGATCTGCGGGGCGATCAGCAGCAGCGGCGAGACGGCCAGCGCGGGCCAGCGCCAGGCGTACTCCAGCCCCAGCATCGCCAGCAGGTTGCCGGCGAGGACGATCGGCAGCATCACCAGCCACGCTTCGTCCCCGCCCAGCAGGCCCAGGGGCGGGACCGCCAGCGCGATGACGTACGCCCAAGGCATGCCGCCCATCGCGAAGCCCAGGTAGGCCGAGAGCAGGATGCCGCCGCTGCGCAGCGCCAGCGGCACGGGCGCGACCGCGGAGACCGCCGCGAGCAGGAGCAGGAACACGCCGACGATGGTGCTCTGCGGGGCGGGCGCGGTGCGGATCACGTGCGCATCGTAGCCCGTCCGGTCGCCAGCGGCGTCAGGCGACCTCCGCCGGCTCGCCGACGCGTTCGGCGATGCCCGGCGTGCGCCGCAGGAAGGCGCCGGTGGCCGAGCGATCGTGGCCCGCGACCTGCTCGGGCGTGCCGGCCGCGACGACCTCGCCGCCGCGCGCGCCACCGTCCGGGCCGAGGTCGACGATCCAGTCGGCGGTCTTGACGACGTCCAGGTTGTGCTCGATCACCAGCAGCGTGTTGCCGCCCTCGACCAGCCGGTGCAGGACGCCGAGGAGCTTGTGCACGTCGTCGAAGTGCAGGCCGGTCGTGGGCTCG
>CAZJGU010000028.1:29859-30487 GCA_964545455.1 uncultured bacterium
AGAGCGTCTTGCCGGTCGAGCGCTTGCCCAGTTCGGAGGCCAGCTTGACGCGCTGCGCCTCGCCGCCGGACAGGGTGGGGCTGGGCTGGCCGATCTTGACGTAGTTCAGGCCCACGTCCTTCATCAGCTGCAGCTTGCGGGCGATGCCGGGGATGTTCTCGAAGAACTGCAGGCCCTCCTCGACCGTCATGGCGAGCACGTCGGCGATCGACTTGCCGCGGATCTTCACCTCGAGCGTCTCGCGGTTGTAGCGCGCGCCCTTGCAGACCTCGCAGGGGACGTACACGTCGGGCAGGAAGTACATCTCGACCTTGACGGTGCCGTCGCCCTTGCACGCCTCGCAGCGGCCGCCCTTGACGTTGAAGCTGAAGCGGCCGGGCTTGTAGCCGCGCTTGCGGGCCTCGGGCGCGCGGGTGTAGAGGTCGCGGATCTCGGTGAAGATGCCGGTGTAGGTGGCCGGGTTGCTGCGCGGGGTGCGGCCGATCGGGCTCTGGTCGATCTCGATCACCTTGTCGACGTGCTCGGTGCCGAGGATCTTGTCGTGCGCGCCGGGGTTGGCCTTGGCGCGGTAGAGCTGCTTGGCGAGCGACTTGTGCAGGATCTCGTGCACCAGCGTGCTCTTGCCCGA
>CAZJGU010000029.1:0-30191 GCA_964545455.1 uncultured bacterium
TCGTTCGAGTTCGCCCGCACGCACATCGCGCGGATCGAGCCCCTGGCCATGCACGACGTCGACGAGGTCTACCAGGGATTGCGCGAGGAGGGGCGCGCCACGCTGGCCGAGGCGGGCGTCCCCGAAGCGGAGATGCGCTTCGTCCGCCAGGCGGATCTCCGCCACGTCGGTCAGGGGCACGAGATCGTCGTCGAGCTTCCGGACCTCGACCTGACCGGCGAGGGCGTGGTCGAGGCGCTTCGCGAGAGGTTCTTCGAGGCCTACGAGGGCATCTACGGGCATGCGCATCGGCACTTGGATCTGGAGATCACGACGTGTCGGTTGACGGCGAGTGGTCCGAAGCCGCGGGTGACGCTTGAGGAGTTGTCGGCGGGGGGGACGCCGGCGGAGGCGGTGAAGGGGACGCGGCAGGCGTTCTTCGCGGAGGCGGGGGGGTTCGTGGAGACGCCGCTCTACGATCGGTCGCGCTTGGCGCCGGGGTCGGTGTTCGCGGGGCCGGCGATCGTGGAGGAGGTGGATTCGACGGCGGTGATCGGTCCGGGGACGACGGTCACGGTCGACGCCTACGCCAACCTGGTCGTCACCTTCCAGGACGCGGAGGGCGACGCGCAGGCGCTCCCCGGCGAGGAGGCCTGAGGTGGAGGAGCTCAAGCACCTCGAGGCGCGCACCCTCAAGCAGAACGTGACGCACCTCTTGCGCGAGGCGATCGTGGACGGCAACCTCGCACCCGGCGAGGAGCTCAACCAGGCCCAGATCGCCGAGCAGCTCGGCATCAGCCGTGGCCCGGTGCGCGAGGCGCTGGGCCAGCTGGAGCAGGAGGGCCTCATCGTCAGCACGCCCTACAAGGGGGTCGTGGTGACCGCGCTGACGCCCACCTACGTGCGCGAGCTGTACTCGCTCCGGGGCGCGCTCGAGACCTTCGCGGTCAGCGTCGGGATCGAGCGGAACGACCCGAAGGACGTCGCGCACCTGCGCGCCATCGTCGACCGGATGCGGAAGGCCGCCACGGCCCACGACGAGAAGAAGCTGGCCCGGCTGGACCTGGAGTTCCACAGCTCGCTGATCCACATGGCCCGCCACGACCTGCTGGAGCGGACGTGGTCGACGCTCAAGATCGGGGTGCGCCGCAGCCTTCGCACCCGCCACAGCATCTACGGCTCGCTCGAAGAGGTCGTCGGGAGCCACCCCGCCCTGATCGACGCGATCGAAGCGCGCGACGCCCAGCGCGCCACGACCCTCCTGCGCGAGCACATCGTCGAAGCCGGCGAGCGGATCGTCGAGGTCTGGCTGTCCGACGGCGCCGAAGCGGGCACGGCATGACGGCCCACGTCAGGAACGGAGCGAAGCCGGTATGAGCACGCACGCATCCACGTCGGCGACCGACGCCATCGAGCTCGAGATCCAGTGGCAGCGGCTCATCAGCATCATGGACGAGGTCGACAACGCCACGGTCAAGACGTCGTTCTCGACGATCGTCGGCGAGAGCCGCGACTTCGCCTGCATCCTGGTCGACCAGGCCGGGGTGTCGCTGTGCCAGTCCAGCTTCAGCCCGCCCAACTTCTGCGTCGTCCTGCCCCGCACCAGCAAGGTGATCCTCGAACGCTTCCCGCTCGAGACGCTGCGCGAGGGCGACGTGCTCGTCACGAACGATCCGTGGTACGGCACCGGGCACCTGCCCGACTACATCGTCCTGACGCCGGTGTTCCACAAGGGCAAGCCGATCGCCTTCATGGGCAGCGTCGCGCACCTCGCCGACGTCGGCGGCCACCCCGGGGACATCGAAGCCAGCGACGTGTTCACCGAGGGCGTCCGCATCCCGCCCGCCAAGCTGTTCGAGGCCGGCGAGGAGAACCGCCTGCTGTTCGACATCATCGGCCAGAACTGTCGCGTGCCCGAGGACGTGCTGGGCGACCTGCGCGCCATCGCCGGAACCCACCGGGTCGGGGCGCGCCGCTTGCGCGAGTTCCTCGACGACTACGACCTCGAGGACCTCGAGGACCTCGGCGCGGCCATCCACGGACGCTCCGAAGCGATCATGCGCGAGCGCATCGCCGCGCTGCCCGACGGCACCTACGAGTTCGGCCTCGACATCGACGGCTACGTCGACATCGTCCACCTCCACGCCACGGTCACGATCCAAGGCGACGGCATCCTGGTCGACTACACCGGCACCAGCCCACAGGTCGACCACGCCGCGATCAACTGCACCTACAACACGACCTACGCCTCGACGCTCTACCCGTTCAAGTGCGCGCTGGTGCCCGGCATCCCCAACAACGAGGGGCTGTTCCGGCCGGTGACCGTGACGGCGCCCGAAGGCTGCATCCTCAACACGACCTTCCCGCACCCGGTCCAAGCGCGCGCCAAGACGACCAACAACATCAACCAGGTCCTCTTCGGCGCCGTCTGGCCCGTCCTGGGTGAGCACGCCCAAGCCGGAGCGGGCAGCATCTGGCCCCTCAGCGTGCACGGCGATACCGAGGACCACGGCCGCTTCAGCGTGCACATCCTTCCGCACGGCGGACGCGGCGCGATGCGCGACATGGACGGCCTCGTCCCGATCGCCTTCCCGCACAACTCCAGCGTCACGCCGATCGAGATCTTCGAGACGCAAAGCCCGGTCCGCATCCAGCGCAAGGCGTTCCGACCGGATTCCGCCGGACCGGGCCGAAGCCGCGGCGGCGTCGGGCAGACGATGATCTTCGAGAACGCGGGGTCCACCACCTTCCACGCCCGCGTCCGCCCCGACAAGATCACCTGCGCCCCTCCCGGCATCGACGGCGGCCGCAACGGCCGCACCGGCGAGGTCTGGTTCAACGGCGAGCAGATCCACCGCTTCCCGATCCTCGACTTCGCGCCCGGCGACCGGATCGAGCTGCGCATGCCCGGTGGCGCCGGCTTCGGGCCGGTCGAGGAACGTCCTCGCCAGAGGATCCTCGACGACCTGCGTGCCGGCGTGATCACGTCCGAGGGCGCCGTTCGCGACTACGGGCTCGCGCCCGACGACATCCCCGACGATGTGATCGGAAAGGAGCCCGCGTGAGCACCCTGGACCCCATCAGCCTCGAGGTCATGTGGCAGAGGCTCGTCGCCATCGCCGACGAGATCGACACCGCCACGATCCGCACCTCGTTCTCGACCATCGTCGGCGAGAGCCACGACTTCGGCTGCATCGTCATGGACGCGCAGGGACGCGGCCTGTCGCAGGCGCAGTGGAGTCCGCCGCAGTTCTGCACCATGCTGCCGCGCACGACCCGCGACATGCTGAAGAAGTTCCCGGCCGAGACCCTCAAGGAGGGCGACGTCCTCGCGACCAACGACCCGTGGATCGGGAGCACCCACCTGCCGGACTACAACCTGGTCTCGCCGGTGTTCCACCACGGCAAGCTCGTGGCGTTCCTCGGAACCGTGGCGCACGTCAGCGACGTCGGCGGCCACCTCGGTGACCTCGAAGCCTCCGACATGTTCATGGAGGGGACGCGCCTGATGCCGAACTACTTCTACCAAGGGGGCTCCGTCAACCCCGTGGTCGAGGAGTTCATCGCGGCCAACTGCCGCGTGCCGGAGATGGTGCTCGGCGACCTGCACGCCATCGTCGGCACCCATCGGATCGGGGCCCGAAGGATCCGCGAGTTCATGGACGACTACGGCCTCGAGGACATCACCGAGCTGTCCGAGGCGATCCAGTCGAAGTCGGAGCAGGCCCTGCGGGACGCCATCCGCGCCCTCCCCGACGGCGTCACCCACTACGAGGTGACGGCCGACGGCTACCTCGAGCCGTTCACGCTCAAGGCGGCGCTCGAGATCCGCGGAAGCTCGCTGTCGATCGACTTCGCCGGATCGTCGCCCCAGCAGTGGCACTCCGCCATCAACGCCGCCTTCAACATCAGCTACTCGACGGCGGTCTACCCGATCAAGGCGATGCTCGCGCCGCACATCCCCAACAACGACGGCCTGGTGCGACCGCTGAACATCACCGCGCCGGAAGGCTCGATCGTCAACTGCACCTTTCCCGCGCCCGTCAAGGCCCGCGCCAAGGTGATCAAGCACATCCCGCCGCTGGTGTTCGGCGCCTTCGCGGAGTTCCTGCCGGACGAGGCGATCGCCGCCGCTGGCGGGATCTTCCCGTTCCACATCGTCGGCCACGACGACACCTTCGGTCGCTACGCCGTGCACATGCTGCCCCACGGCGGCCTCGGCGCGACGCAGGCCGACGACGGTTGGCTGCCCGCCGCCTACCCGCACAACTCGACCGTCACACCGACCGAGATCATCGAACGCCAGTGCCCGGTGATCATGACGCGCAAGGCGCTGGTCCCCGACTCCGGTGGTGCCGGCCGCCGCCGCGGCGGCCTCGGGCAGGAGATCGCGGTCGAGTGCGTGCGGGAGACCGAGGCCCTGCTGACCGTACGGCCCGACCTGCTGAAGTTCCCCGCCCCCGGTCTCGAGGGCGGCGCGGATGGGTTGCGCGGGGACGTCGTCCTGAACGGCGAGCGCGCGACCCGCTTCACGCCCTTCCCCTGGCGCAAGGGCGACGAGGTGGTGCTGACCGTGCCGGGGGGCGGCGGCTTCGGCTCCGCTTCGGAGCGTGATCCGGACGCCCTGCGACGCGACGTCGCCCTCGGATTGGTGACGGCGGAGGGCGCGCGTCGGGACTACGGCGCGAGCGAGGAGATCGACGCGCACGCGCTGCGCATCGAGGCGCTCCGCGACTGGGTCGCTCGACACGGAGCCGATCGATGAACGACCTGGCGATCACCGGAGCGCATCTGGTGTCGCCGGCGCTCGAGGGCGGGGGGCTGGGGCGCGCCGACGGATCGCGCCGGGCGACCCTCCTCGTTCGGGACGGGCGGATCGCCGCCATCCAGGACCCGGACGCGCCGTTCGAGGCGCGCGAGGTCGTCGAGGCCGACGGCATGCTGCTCCTGCCCGGTGCGATCGACGCGCACTTCCACTGCCGCGACCCGTCGTTCCCGCACCGTGGCGACTTCGCCACCGAGACGCAGGCGGCCGCCGCTGGCGGCGTGACGACGGTGTTCGAGATGCCGATCTCCAAGCCGTGCGCGTCCACGGTCGAGGTCTGGAACGCGCGGCGGGCGTCGGCGGCCGAGAAGGCCTACGTCAACGTCGGCCTCTACGCCGCGCCCGGCCGGATGGACCGCGACGAGACGCTCGGCATGGCCGACGCGGGCGCGATCGGCTTCAAGCTGTTCACGACCCGCTCGGCGCCGGGGCGGGAGGACGAGTTCCTGGGCCTCGCCACCAACGGCCTGGACGAGGTGCTGGTCTCGCTCGAACAGGTCGCCGAGACCGGGCTGCGCTGCGTGTTCCACGCCGAGACGCAGGAGCTCATCGACCTCTACACGGAGCGCGCGCTGGCGGGCCCGGGTCCCGAGCACCTGCGCCACGGGCGCTCGCGGCCCGCCGTCGTCGAAGCCTCGGCGATCGCCGCGGTGGTCGAGATCGCTCGGGCCGTCGGGACGCCGATCCACATCGCCCACGTCACCTCGGCGCAAGCGGTCGACGTCGTGCGGCACGCCAAGCAGACGGGAGCGCCCGTCACGGCCGAGACCTGCCCCCACTACCTGTTCTGCACCGAGGACGACCTGGAGCGGGTCGGACCGTACGGCAAGATCAACCCGCCCATCCGCGGCGCCGAGGATCGCGAGGCGCTCTGGGAAGCGCTCGCGGACGGAACCCTCGACTACGTCGCGACCGACCACGCGCCGTTCACGGCGGCGGAGAAGGAGGCCGCCTGGGACGACATCGTCGGGGCGCCCCCCGGCCACCCCGGCGTCGACAAGCTGCTGCCGCTGATGCTCACCGAGGCGCTGCGCGGCCGCATGACGCTCGAGCGCGCCGTCGAGCTCGTGAGCACCGTGCCCGCCCGGCTGTTCGGCCTGCTGCCGCGCAAGGGCGTGCTGTGGCCCGGCGCCGACGCCGACCTGACCCTCTACGATCCGCGGACCGAGCGCACCATCGAGCGCGGCAGCGGCTTCGGGCGCGCCGCCGACTGCGACCTGCTCTACGAGGGTCGCACGCTGCAGGGCGAGGTGCGCGCCACCTTCGTCGCCGGCAAACCGGTCTACCGCGACGGCGAGATCGTCGGGCGGCCCGGCGACGGCGCGATCGTCTCGCCCGATCGATCCCGCCGTGCCGGCGGAGCGCACGATGGCTGACGCGTCGACCCCGGCCACCGCCGGTTCCGCACCCGTCACGCCGGTGCCCGACCTGGCCGAACGCGACCGCAGGCTCGCACGGCTGCGTGCGGCGATGCAGGCCGAGGGGCTGGATGCCGTGCTGGTCGCGGGCAAGGGCCACTGGTGGACCGGCCGCGGTTACGTGCGCTGGCTGACCGACTTCCACCTCTGGGGCCACGACGCCCTGATCCTGGTGCCGCTGCAGGGGGAGCCGGTCTTCACGCTCTCGAGCTACGCGGTGGCCGAGCGCGTCGCCGCCCGCGGTTGGATCACCGACGGGCGCGGAGACGTCTACCTCGTGCCCCGCATCGCCGACGCCGTGCGCGAGAAGCGACTGGACCGGTCGCGCATCGGCCTGGCGGGGGAGCGCTTCATCCTCGCGGCCGGCTCCGATCGCGAGCTGCGGACGGCGCTGCCCGACGTGACGTTCGTGTCCGCCGACGACCTGATGGACCGGGCGCGTGCCGTCAAGAGCCCGTTCGAGCTCGAGCAGGAGCGCGTGCTGTGGCGCATCGCGATGGACGCCATGGAGCGCTTCCACGAGCAGGTCCGTCCGGGCGTGACCGAACTCGAGATCGCCTCCGAGATCACTCGGCCGGTGTGGGCCGCCGGAGCGCGCGACATCCTCATCTTCATCGGCGAGGAGCCCGGCGCGTCCAACCCGCCCACGGCGCGCCCGCTGCGCTGCGACGACAAGGTCCGCTTCCACCTCGAGATCTGCGGCCCGTCCGGCCACTGGTGCGAGATCACCGTCAACAGCGCCGTGCAGGAGCCGACGGCGCTGGAGGCGAAGCTGATCGAGGACGAGCTCGCGGCGTTCGAGCAGCTGCGTGATCTCGCGCGGCCCGGAAGGCGCCTCTCCGACCTCGCGGCACGCTTCGAGCAGGTGCTCCGGGAGCGTGGTTGGAACCTCGGCGAGCCCACCACGCACTTCGACTTCCACGGGCAGGGCATGGACACGATCGAGCGTCCCTGGTTCTCGGCCGGCCCGGGCTGGGGCGCGTCGCAGGATTGGGAGCTTGAGGCCGGCATGGTCTTCAGCTACCACCCGCGTCGCCGCGTGACGCCCCAGCCCGGCTGGTCCAGCGGCATCAACGAGGACATCGTCATCACCGACACCGGCGCCGAGCGCCTGTCCGGCGGGTGGGAGCACCGTTGGAGGCCCGTGACCCCGTGAGCCGCTCCGTGCCCCCCCGTCGCCACCCCACCACCGACCCCTCCGGAAGGACGTTCCGACCATGAGCGAACCCCGTCGCCCCGACCCCGACAACAAGTTCGTCGGCATCCAAGTCAGCCCCATCTCGTTCATCGACGAAGGTGTCGACGCGGTCCTGGACACGCTGCAGAACCGCGTGGGCGTCAACGTGCTGCTGATCGGCACAGTCTCCTGGCTGGGCCTCAAGAGCGGGCGCAGCATCTCCTGGGAGCTCGACGGCTGGCCCGACCACGGCGTGCCGGAACCGTTCTCGATGCAGGGCGGCGCCTACATCGAGCCGCACGCGCAGTACTACCGCAACACCTTCATCGACGACTTCCGCGCCAAGGACCCCGAGATGGCCGGCAAGGACGTCCTCGAGATGGTCATCCCGGCCGCCCGCGAACGGGGCATGCTGGTCTACGCCGAGCTGATGGAACCGTTCTTCAAGTACGCCGGGCACGGCTCGGCCGAAGCCGTGCCGATCCCCAACCTGCCCCAGGCGCTCGAGGTCGACTTCCTCGGCCGCTTCGGCTCCGAGCCGTCGACCAGCCACCCCGACTACCGCACCTGGATCCAGTCGATGATCGAGGACCACGTCCGCAGCTACGACCTCGACGGCCTGATGTGGTGCAACGAGCGTCGCAGTCCCATCGACCAGCTCGTGGCGGGCATGGCGCCGGGCGACTTCTCCGACGCCGCCTGCGAGGAGGCCGAGCGCCGCGGCGTCGACGTCGAACGCACGCGCCGCGCCTTCCACGAGGTCTACGACTACTTCCAGGCTGCGCGTGACGGCGAGGAGTTCGTCGACGGCGCCTTCATCGAGGGGCTGCGCGTCCTCATGGCCAACCCCGAGGTGTTCCTGTGGGAGAAGGTCTGGGTCGAGCGGAACAAGGACCTCGACCGGGAGCTCTACGGCATCGCGAAGTGGTGCGATCCGAACCTGCAGTTCGGCCTCAACATCTGGAACCGCAACCACTTCAACCCGCTCCGCAAGGCGCAGTGGCCGTGGAAGGAGCAGACCCGCTGGTCCGACTGGGTCAAGCCCATCACCTACCAGCACCAGTCGGGGCAGATCTACCACAAGGAGATGTCGGACCTGCACCGCAACCTGCTGCGCGACCTCGATCCGGCCGCGGCGACGCCGCTGATGTACGCCCTCCTCGGTCTCGACGAGGCGCCCTGGGACCAGCTGATCCAGACCGGCATGGACCCCGACACCTACGTCTACGGCCAGTGCCGCGACACGGTCCGCGGCGTCGAGGGTCGCGTGCCGGTCTACATGGGCATCGGCGTCGACGCCCCCCGCGTCCAGGAGGACCAGGCGGTCTGCACGCCCGACATCGTCTACCGCAGCGTGCACGCCACCTACCGCGCCGGCGGCGAGGGCGTCATCTTCTCGCCCAACTACGCCAGCATGAAGCTGACCAACCTCGACGGCGCCGCCAAGGCGCTCGAGGAGCTGGGCCTCAAGTGAGCGAACGCATCCTGCTGGCCGATCCGGACCTGCGCGAGGGCTTCGTCACCACGTTGGGCGAACGGCTCCCGGCCGGCTGGACCCGCACCGACGAGCCCGCGGGCGCCACGGCGGTCGTCACCGAGAACGTCGACGTCGACGTCGCGGCGCTGAACGCGCAGGGCGCGTCGATCCGCCTGGTCGCCAAGCTCGATACCGGCGCGGCGACGATCCGGCCCGGCGCGGCCCGCCTGCTGGAGGTGCCCAACACCGCCCTGACCGGTGTCGCGGAGCTGACCGTGACCTTCATCCTTGCGCTCTTCAAGGACCTCCGCAGGGTCCACGACGCCACCCGGGCCCGCGCCTGGCTGCCCGATCGGGCCGAGCCGATCCTGACCGACCAGCGCCGCTACACCTACAACTGGATCGGGATCGAGGACTTCGGCACGCTCTACCGCAAGCGCATCGGCCTCGTCGGGCTCGGCCACATCGGGCGCGCCGTCGCGGCGCGCTTGCGGCCGTTCGGGGTCCGGCTCCTCTACACCCAGCGCACCCGCCTGGACCCGGCCGAGGAGGATCGGCTGGGCGTGCGTTTTCGCGCCTTCGACGAGCTCCTCGCCGAAGCCGACCTGATCAGCCTGCACCACCGCTTCCACGACGCCCCCGACGACGCGGGCGGCAACGACCGCCAGTTCGACGCGGCCGCCTTCGCCGCGATGCGTCCCGGCGTGCGCTTCGTCAACACGGCGCGCGGCCGCCTGGTCGACGAGCAGGCCCTCGCCGACGCGCTCGCGAGCGGTCACGTCGCCTCGGCGGCGCTCGACGTCTTCCGTCACGAGCCGCTGCCCGACGACCACCCCTTCTTCTCCGTGCCCCCCGACCGGCTGCTCATGACGCCCCACATCGCCGGTGCCCCGATCGACGAGGCCTGGCGCCTAGCCGCCGACGAGATCATCGAGGCGCTCGGCGGCGCGCCCCCCGACGCCTGATCCCTTCCCCCGTTCCCGCACGACGTTCCCGTTCCGTTCCACGTCCCGAGGAGGACCCCATGCCCGAACCACCCGCCTGGCGCTACCAGAAGATCATCAAGCCGATGTTCGACCTGCCCCAGGAGTCGACGATCCTGCGCGGCCGCGTGCTCACCAGCGTCGGGGACGAGAGGATCGAGGACGGCTTCGTCGCCTTCGAGGCCGGCCGGATCACGGCCGTCGGTCCCGCCTCCGAGCTCGGATCCCGCGCCGACACGGCCGTCGCGACCGGCGGGACGATCATGCCCGGCATGTTCAACAGCCACGCCCACCTCGCCTGGGACGGCGTGCACCCGCTGGCGAACCAGTCGATGGACGACTCGCCCGAGATCAGCGCCTACAAGTCGGCCGGCAACATGCTCAAGAGCCTGCGCGCCGGCGTCACCACGGTCCGCGACCTCGGCATGAACGACGCCAACGTCCACGCCAAGCAGGCGCTGGAGCAGGGCATCTTTCCCGGGCCGCGGCTGCTGATCAGCGGCGCCGCGATCATCCAGACCGGCGGCCACACCTACTGGTGCTGCCGCGAGGCGAGCGGCGCGGACGAGATGCGCCGCGCCGTCCGCGAGCAGGTCAAGGCCGGCGCCGACCTGATCAAGATCATGGCCTGCCACGACACGCTCGAGTTCACCGACGACGAGCTCCACGCCGTCATCGACGAGGCGCACCGCAACGGCATCCCCGTCACGGCCCACGCCACCTTCGACGAGGCGATCCACCGGGTCGCGAGCTTCGGCATCGACTGCGTCGAGCACGGCGGGCGCATGACGGAGGCGACGATCCAGCTGCTCCTCGACGAGGACATCCCGATCGTCACGACCTTCGCCCCGCTGGTCATGCAGAGCCAGGCCGACATCGCGCGCCAGTACGACATCCCCGAGTGGAAGATCGAGGAGCGCCAGAAGGCGGTCGCCAGCAAGGACCGCTTCGAGGGCCTCAAGCGCGCCGCCGAGGCGGGCGTCACGATCGGCTTCGGCACCGACGCCGGGAGCCCCGCCGTGGGGCACGACGTCGTCGCGCCCGAGCTCGCGTTCATGGTCGAGATCGGGGTCAAGCGCGACGCCTACGACGCGCTCCGGAGCGCCACCTCGGTCGCCGCCCGGATCAGCAAGCTCGACGACCGCCTGGGCACGCTGGAGGTCGGCAAGCTGGCGGACGTCGTCGTCGTCGACGGCGACCCCAGCGACGACCTGTACGCGCTCGAGAGGGTCCGGATGACGTACGTCGACGGACGACGCCACGTCTGAGTCCTGACCCGAACCGCGTCCAGCGCCCCGGAGTCCCCCGGCGCTGGACGCGCTCCCCTACGCTCCTGCCTGGAGGGATGCGATGACCGCACCGTTGATCCGCCACCACGCCGCTCGCCTGTCCGAGAAGGACGTCTCGTTCCGCACGAAGATGGTCGAGATCGCGTCCGGTCTCGACGACGTGATCGCGATGGGGCGCGGCGATCCCGACTTCCACACGCCGGCGCACATCGTCGAGGCCGCCAAGCGCGCCATCGACGCCAACGAGCACCACTACACCCACCCGGCCGGCCTGCCGCAGCTGCGCGAGGCGATCGCCGACAAGCTCCGCCGCGAGAACGGCCTCGACTACGACGCCGAGGAGATCATCGTCACATCGGGCGCGCAGGAGGGGCTGATGCTCCTGATGCTGGGCCTGGTGGACCCCGGGGACGAGGTGCTGCTCCCCTCGCCCCGCTTCACCTCGTACGACACGGCGGTCGAGCTGTGCGGGGGCACGGTGGTGCCGGTCCCGACGCGCGAGGAGGACGACTTCGCGCTGATGCCCGCCGAGATCGAGGCGCGCATCACCCCGCGCACCAAGATGATCGTGCTCGTCACGCCCAACAACCCGACCGGCGCCGTCACGCCACCCGAGCAGGTGCGGGCGATCGCGGACCTGGCCAAGAAGCACGACCTGATCGTGCTGAGCGACGAGATCTACGACAAGCTCGTCTACGAGGGCAACGAGCACCTGTCGATCGGCTCGCTGCCCGGCATGAAGGAGCGGACGATCACGCTGAACGGCTTCTCGAAGTCGTACGCGATGACCGGCTGGCGCGTCGGCTACCTGGCCGCCCCCGCCGAGTTCGTGCGCCTGCTGATCGAGCCGCGCCACACGCTGTCGATCAACACGGCCACCCCGTCGCAGTTCGCGGCGCTCGAAGCGGTGACCGGCACGCAGGAGCCGGTCGAACGCATGCGGCTCGCCTACGACGAGCGTCGGCGCTTCCTGATGTCCGCCTTCGACGACATGGGGATCAGCTACGGCCACCCGGGCGGCGCCTTCTACCTCTACGCCAACGTCACCTCGACCGGCATGGACGCGCCGACGTTCTGCGAGACCTTGCTGCGCGAGGCGTCGGTGATGATCTTCCCGGGCATCCTGTTCGGCGACGAGCACGCCGACCACATCCGCATCGGCTACGTCCAACCGCTCGAGCGGATCGAGGAAGCGGCGGAGCGCATGAAGCGGTTCATCGCTTCGCGGAGCTAGAGCGTGGCGGCTGAGCGCTTCGAGGTGCGTCGCCTCGTCGACGTGGCGGAGTACCGCCAGCTCGAGCGCGTTCAGCAGGCCGTCTGGGGGTTCGTCGACGCCGACACGGTGCCGCTCCACACGCTGGTCGCCGTGGGGACGCACGGCGGTCTTGTGCTCGGCGCGTTCGACCACGAGCGCCCCAGCGAGCGTCGCCTGGTGGGCATGGCGTTCGGCTTCGACGGGCGGGACGAGCGCGGCGTCAAGCACCACTCGCACCAGCTCGGGGTCGAGCCCGACGTCGCCGGCGCCGGATTGGGCCGGCGCCTCAAGTGGCTGCAGCGCGACGAGGTCCTCCGGGGCGGCGTGCCCCGCATCACCTGGACCTTCGATCCGCTCATGGCCATGAACGCCTGGTTCAACGTTCGCGTCCTCGGAGCCGTCTGCGATCGCTACCGCGTGGACGTCTACGGCCAGATCCGCGACGTGCTGAACGCGGGGCTCGCCACCGATCGCATGGTGGTCGACTGGTGGCTCGCGTCGCCGCGCGTCGTGGGGCGCAGCCGCGGCGAGGTGCCGCCGCCACGCTTCGACGGGGCCGGCGCGCCGGATCTCGTCGACGTCGAGGCCGATCCCGGATCCGGCCTGCGCGTGCCGCGCGCGTGGCACGCGCCGACGGCGGAGCGGGCGCGCCTGGAGATCCCGGCGGACCTGCAGACGCTCAAGGCCGACCACCCGGAGGCCGCGGACACCTGGAGGCACGTGACGCGCGAGGCGTTCCTCGCCGCGTTCGCCGCCGGCTTCGTCGTCACCGACGTCGACCGCCGCGACGGGCGCGTCTTCTACCTGCTCGAAGCGCGACCGCCGAGCGAGGGACCGCTCGAGGGTCCGGCGTCGTGACCCTGCACCGGTCGACCGGGTGACGACGCACCACGCAGCGAAACGAGGATGGTGGGCATGCGACTGACGCCAAGGGAACTCGACAAGCTGACGATCCACGTCGCGGCCGACCTGGCCCGGCGCCGCCGCGAGCGCGGGCTCAAGCTCAACCACCCCGAAGCGGTCGCGCTGATCACGGCCGAGCTTCTGGAGGGGATCCGCGACGGCAGGACCGTCGCCGAGCTCATGAGCCATGGCGCGACGATCCTGGGCCGGGACGACGTGATGCCGGGGGTCGCCGAGGCGCTGCACGAGGTGCAGGTCGAGGGCACGTTCCCCGACGGAACCAAGCTGGTCACCGTCCATGCGCCGATCCGGGGCGAGGCGCCGGAGGGCGACGCCCTCGTGCCCGGCGAGATCCTGGTCGACGACGAGGAGGCCGAGATCGAGTTGAACGCCGGTCGCCCCGCGATCGAGATCGAGGTCGACAACCGCGGCGACCGACCGGTCCAGGTGGGCTCGCACGCGCACGTCTTCGAGGTCAACGCCGCCCTCGCCTTCCCGCGCGAGCGGGCGTACGGCATGCGGCTCGACGTGCCGGCCGGCACCGCGGTGCGGTTCGAGCCCGGCGAGCGGAAGCGCGTTCGCCTCGTCGCCTTCGCGGGCGAGGGGGTCGTGCACGGCATGAGCGGGCTCGTCGGCGGCCCGCTCGAGGAGCAGCGCGAGGCCGCCGTCGAGCGCCTCGCGACGTTCCTCGCGGCGAACGGAGCGAGCGACGAGGCCCCGGACGGGCCGGAGGAGGACGCATGAGGATCTCCAGGCGCGCCTACGCGGACCTGTACGGGCCGACGGTCGGCGATCGCGTCCGCCTGGGCGACACGTCGCTGGTCGTGGAGATCGAGCGCGATGCGCTCGTCGACAGCGGCGCCGGCTACGGGGACGAGGCCGTCTTCGGGGGCGGCAAGGCGATCCGCGACGGACAGGCGCAGGGACAGCGCGCGCGACGGGAGGGGACCCCCGACCTCGTCATCACCAACGTGGTCGTCCTGGACCACTGGGGCGTCGTCAAGGCCGACGTCGGCGTTCGAGACGGCCGGATCGTCGCGATCGGCAAGGCGGGCAACCCCGACGTGATGTCCGGCGTCCACCCCGACCTGGTCATCGGGCCAGGGACGGAGATCCTGGCGGGCGAGGGCAAGATCCTGACCGCCGGCTTCATCGACGCGCACGTGCACTTCATCAGCCCGCAGCAAGCCTGGGATGCGCTCACGAGCGGCGTGACGACCATGATCGGCGGCGGGACCGGGCCGGTGGAGGGCTCCAAGGCGACGACGGTCACGCCCGGTGCGTGGAACCTGCACCGCATGCTGGAGGCCGCCGAGGGGATCCCGCTCAACCTCGGCTTCCTCGGCAAGGGGAACGCCTCCGATCCGGCCGCGCTCGAGGAGCAGATCAGGGCGGGCGCGGTCGGCCTCAAGCTGCACGAGGACTGGGGGACGACGCCGTCGTCGATCGATACGGCGCTGACGGTCGCCGACCGCTTCGACGTGCAGGTCGCGATCCACACCGACACGCTCAACGAGGCCGGCTTCGTCGAGACGACGCTGGCCGCCATCGGCGATCGGACGATCCACACCTACCACTCCGAGGGGGCCGGCGGCGGGCACGCCCCGGACATCCTGCGCGTCGTGTCGGCGCCCAACGTGCTGCCGTCGTCGACCAACCCGACGATGCCCTACACCCGCAACACCCTCGACGAGCACCTCGACATGCTGATGGTCTGCCACCACCTGAACCCGCGCGTTCCCGAGGACGTCGCGTTCGCCGAGTCGCGCATCCGTCCCGAGACGATGGCGGCGGAGGACGTGCTGCACGACATGGGCGCGATCTCGATGCTCGCGTCGGACTCGCAGGCGATGGGGCGGGTCGGCGAGGTCGTGCTGCGCACCTTCCAGACCGCGCACCACATGAAGCGGACGCGCGGGCCCCTCCCAGGGGACGGACCCCGCGCCGACAACCTGCGTGCACGCAGGTACGTCGCCAAGATCGGGATCAACCCAGCGCGGGCCCACGGCATCGCCGACCACGTCGGGTCGGTCGAGGTCGGCAAGCTGGCCGACCTGGTGCTGTGGTCGCCGGCGTTCTTCGGATCCAAGCCCGACCTGGTCCTCAAGGGCGGCGTCGTCGTGGCGTCGTTGATGGGCGATCCCAACGCGTCGATTCCGACGCCCGAGCCGGTCGTCTACCGGCCGATGTTCGGCGCCTTCGGCAAGGTGCCCGACGGGACCTGCGTGCACTTCGTCTCGGCCACCTCGTTGGAGACGGGCGGCTTGCCGGGGACCCTTCGCCGTCCGGCCGTGGCGGTGCGCGGGACGCGCGCCGTGCGCAAGGGCGACATGGTCCTCAACGACGCGACCCCGCAGGTGGACGTCGACCCCGACACCTACCGGGTCTCGGTCGACGGCGAGCCGATCACGAGCGTGCCCGCGGACGAGCTTCCCTCGGCCCAGCGCTGGTTCCTGTTCTGATGGCGCAGGATCCTGCCGTGCCGGATGGTTCGGACGCGTCCGAGCGCGGGCCGGTCCGCGTCGTGCGCCTGCCGGCCGACGACGGATCCGCGGCCGGTCGCGAGGTGGAGCTCCCGATGCCGTCCCACGACCGGGGCCGCGTTCGGCGCCGCCTCGTCGCGTCCGACGGGGTGACGATCGAGCTGGCCCTCCCGACCGGCACGATCCTGGAGGTCGGCGCGCTGCTGTGCCGTCTGGGCGGGGTCGCCTACCGCGTGGCGGCGGCGCCGGAACGGCTGCTGGAGATCCGGCCCGCGACGGGGGCGGAGGCGGCGCGGGTCGGTCACCTCATCGGCAACCTGCACCGCGACATCGACATCGAGGACGACCGCGTGCTGGCGCTCTGGGACGCCCCGCTCGAGCGTCGCCTGCGCGCGATGGGCGTCGACGTGCGCGTCGTCGATCGACCGTTCCGCGGTCGCCCGCCGTCCGAGCACGCCCACGGATGACCGCGTTCGCCGGCGACGCCAGCGACGGCGCGCCCGATGGCCTGGCGCTGCTGCGCCTCCTGCAGCTGAGCGACTCGCAGTTCCCGGTCGGGGCCTTCGCGCACTCCAACGGACTCGAGGCGTACGCGCAGGACGGGATCGGGCCCCACGATCTCCACGACCTGTTGACGACCCAGCTGGAGCTCGGCTGGGGGCGTCTCGACCTGGCGGGGTGGGTGCGGGCGTGGCACGCGCCCGGCCTGCGGGCCCTCGACGCCCTCGGGCGCGAGACGAGCGCCTGGAAGCCCATTCCGGGCGTGCGCTCCGCAAGCCTGGGCATCGGTGCCCGGACGGCGCGCCTGGCGGGACGCGTGTGGCCCGCCTGGGCGGACCTTCAGACGCTCGCGCATCCCCACCAGGCGATCGTGCTGGGCGCGCTGGCCCGGCGTGCGGGCGTCCAGCCGGTCGCCGGCGCGCTCGCCTTCGCGCAGTCCGCGCTGGCGGCGCAGCTCGCCGCCGCGACGCGCTGCATGCCCCTCAGTCCGGAGCGCGGCCAGGAGATCCTGGCAGCGCTGGCGCCGCAGGTCCTCGAGGCGGTCGCACGCGCGGTCGACGATCCCGAGTCCAGCTTCTGGTCGGCGACGCCGGAGGCCGACCTGGCCGCCCACCGCCAAGCTTCGCTTCGAACGCGCCTGTTCCAGTCGTGAGCCGGCGCAGGGAAGGAGAGACGATGGAACGACCGGTCAAGATCGGGGTCGGAGGGCCCGTCGGCTCGGGCAAGACCGCCCTGCTGAACGCGTTGTGCACCCGCATGCGCGACCGCTACGAGATCGCCGTGGTGACGAACGACATCTACACCTACGAGGACGCGGAGTTCCTGGTGCGCTCCGGGGCGCTGCCCGCCGAGCGGATCCGCGGCGTGCAGACGGGCGGCTGTCCCCACACGGCGATCCGCGAGGACACCTCGATCAACGAGGACGCCGTCCGCGCCATGATCGCGGCCTTCCCCCGCCTGGACATCGTCTTCGTCGAGTCGGGGGGCGACAACCTGGCCGCGTCGTTCAGCCCGGAGCTGGTCGACGTGAGCATCTACGTCGTCGACGTCTCCGGCGGCGACAAGGTCCCGCGCAAGGGCGGACCGGGGGTGACGCGGAGCGACCTGCTGATCATCAACAAGATCGACCTCGCGCCGCACGTCGGGGCCGACCTGTCGGTGATGGAGCGGGACGCGCGCGCCCAGCGGGGCAGCATGCCGCAGGTCATGACCGACCTCCGGCATGGTGCGGGCGTGGACGAGGTCATCACCTGGATCGAACGGGACGTCCTCTTCGCGTCGCCCGATCCTGGCTCGGCGTGACCCAGGCGGCGCCGGTCGCATCGTCCACGGTCGTCGTCGGCGGTACAGCGCGCCTGCGTCTGGCGTTCGTGCGACGGCACGATGGCGCCACCCGCCTCGCGTCCTCCTTCGCGCAAGCGCCGCTGCGGGCCCACCGCGCCTTCGCGATGCCGGACGGCACCGCCGTGGTCACGCTGGTGCACGTCGGCCCGGGCCTGCTGGCCGGCGATCGCCTCGAGGTCGAGGTGCACGTCGGCGCGGGGGCGTCCGTGATCCTGCTGGCGCAGAGCGCCACGAAGGTGCACACCATGCCGCCCGGCACCGCGGCCGGGCAGAGCTTCCGGGGCACCGTCGAGGAGGGCGGTCGGCTCGAGGTCCACGGAGGGTTGGTCGTGCCGTTCCCCGGGGCCGAGCTGAGCCAGGAGACGTCGATCGACCTCGTAGGCGACGCGAGCGTCGTGTGGACCGAGCGCTGGTGCCTGGGCCGCCACCGGCGCGGGGAGCGCGCGACGTTCCGTCGTATGACGTCGCTACTGCGCATCCGGCGGGACGGCCAGCTCTCCTACGCCGATCGCCTGGTCCTCGACGCCCGGCCCGAGGCGCCGGTGGGACCGTCCACCCTCGGTGTCCTGGGGGCGCACGATGCGCTCGCGAACGGGGTCGCGCTGCTTCCCGCGCCGCTGACCGGGACCGCGCTCCGCCACGAGGCCAGCGGTGTGTTCGACGACGGCGCTTCGGCCTACCTGCGCTGCCTCGACCACGATCCCGGGCCGCTGCGGGACGTCGTCTTCGGGTTCGCGAACGACGTGCGCGCGGGGCAGGGGCTCCGGCGCGTCGACCACGTGCGCTACGGCGCGTGAGCGACCGCGAACCGTGAGCACATGGCGTCGCGCGTCCGAGCGCTGAACGGTCGCTGACCCCACCAGGGTAGGCTCCTGCCGACATGACGATCGAACGTGCCGTGCTCCGTTCCGTCCGTGCCGTCGTCGCGGCGGCCCTGGCCGTGCTTCCCTGGGCCATCGCCCAGAGCGACCCCGACCCCCGCTGCCTTGCGGACGCCCTGCAGGTCCACGACGTCCAGGGCCCCAGCACCACCTCGCCGGTTCAACGCCGCCGCGTCCTCGTCGAAGGCGTCGTCTCGGTGGCCCTGCAGGGCGATCCCGCCGACCCGTTCCAGCGCGACGTCGGCGGCTTCTGGATCGAGACGCCCACGGGCGCGCGCGACGACGATCCGCGGACCAGCGAGGGCGTGTTCGTCGCCTCGGCCCTGCCGGTTCGGGAAGGACGCCGGGTCCGCGTCCAGGGCAGCGCCGCCGAGACCCATGGCGTCACCGAGATCGGCAGCGTCTTCGCCGTCGCCGACTGCGGTCCCGCCGCACCGCTCCCGCCGCCGGTCCAGATCCGCCTGCCGGCCGACGGGCCCCTCGGCCTCGAGCCGTACGAGGGCATGCGCGTCGTGCTCCCGCAGGAGCTGGTGATCGCCGAGTACTTCAACTACGACCGTTTCGGCGAGATCGTCCTGGCCGCGCCCCAGCTGGGCGAGGTCCGTCCGATCCAGGCCACCCAGCGCTTCGCGCCCGACGATCCTGCGGCGCGCGCCTGGCAGGCCGAGCAGGAACGCCGCCGCATCGTCCTGGACGACGGGCGCACCGATCAGAACCCGTCGCCGGTCCGGCACCCGAGCGGCGAGCGCTTCGACCTCGACCGGCGCTTCCGCGGTGGGGACGTCGTCGTCGGCGTCCAGGGGGTGCTGCACTTCGCGTTCGAGCGTTGGCGGATCCACCCGACCGGTCCGGCCGAGGTGCGGACCGCCAACCCCCGACCGGCGGCCCCGCCCGACGTCGGCGGCGAGCTGCGCGTCGCCACCCTGAACGTCCTCAACTACTTCGTCGAGTTCGGCGAGGTCTGCGGTCCGGCCGGCGACATGGAGTGCCGCGGCGCCGACGATCCGAACGAGCTGCGCCGTCAGCGCGCCAAGCTGGTGGCCGCCCTGGACGCGTTGGACGCCGACGTGATCGGGCTGATCGAGCTGCAGAACCATGCCGGCGACGCCGCGCTGCGCGACCTGGTGGCGGGCCTGAACGAGCGGGCGGGCGCGCCGGTGTGGACCTGGATCCCGGTCGGCCTGCAGGGCACCGACGCGATCGCCCAAGGCCTGATCTACCGTCCGGACGCCGTCGAGCCGATCGGTCCGGCGCGGGTGCTGGTCGACCCGGCCTTCACCGACCCGCGCGGCACCGGCCAGGGCAAGAACCGACCGGCGCTGGCGCAAGGCTTCCGCGACCTCGCCAGCGGCGCGACCTTCGCGGTCGTCGTGACCCACTTCAAGAGCAAGGGCAGCCCCTGCGGCCCGGGCGACGACGATCCGCTGCAGGGCTCCTGCGCCGGTACGCGCACGGACGCGGTGGGCGTGATGCTGGACTGGCTGGCGGACGATCCCACCGGTACCGGCGGCGAGGCGCTGATCCTGGGCGACCTGAACGCCTACCCGATGGAGGACGCCATCCAGCGGCTGCGCGCCGGCGTCGACTGGCGTCTCGGCACGGCCGACGACGTCGTCGACCTGGTTCAGCGGCACGCCGGAGCGGACGCCATCACCTTCGTCTTCGACGGCCGCTTCGGACGGCTGGACCACGCCTTCGCGACGGCGGGCCTGTCCGCGCACGTCACGGGCGCGGCGCCGTGGGCGATCAACGCCGACGAGCCCGACCTGATCGACTACGACACGACCTTCAAGGGCCCGCGCGAGGCGGCGCTGTACGCCCCCGACCCGTACCGCTCGTCCGACCACGATCCGGTGCTGGTGGGGCTGTCGTTCGGAGGGGACTAGCGGAGCGGCGCCCCACCGCGCGAGCGAAGGGGCGCCGGTACGTGCGCGGGTGCGTGAACCCGCGCGGAGGACCTACGCGAACGACTCGCCGGTGAACGCTCCGGGATCGAGGTCGAGAAGATGGGCCACGGTCGCCGCCACGTCGCGCGCGTCCGCCTTCGACACGATTCCGTTGGCGATGCTCGGGCCCGCGGCGACCAAGAAGCGGTCGTCGTCCGGGTGGCCGGGACGCTTGCCGTGGCTGCTGACCGCCGTCGGAGCGCCGATGGGCTCGGCGGGTGGCGGGCCGTCGTGCTCGAAACTGACGCCGTCCGGAGCGAGGAACGACGAAAGGATGGGACGCAGCTCGTCGGGCAAGTAGTCGTTCGGGTAGGGGCTCACGTCGAACTCGGCCAACACGTCGGTCACCCTGCGACGCGTCGCAGGGTCGGGCGTGAGGACGTGCAGCAGGCCGCCTTCGCTGACGAAGGTGTCGTACGGAAGCAGGACGTCCGGGCGGATGGCTCGTTCGACGGGGCCATGCCCGTGGTCGGAGAGCACCATGACGTCGTACGCGTCCTCCCGTCCTGACGCGCGCAGCCGGGCCACGATGTCGCCGACGAGGCCGTCGGCGACGCTTGTCGTCCACTGCGCGAGCGGCGAGTCGTAGCCGCTACGGTGCTGTACGGTGTCGGTCATCAGGAACTCGCTGACGATCAGATCGGGAGCGTCGTGCGAGGTCGCGACGGCACCCACCCACTCGGCGACCCGTCGATCCCCAAGGAACCCGACCATGGCCGCGGTTCGCTCGTCATGGACGTCGAGATCGTCGAAGTCGTCCGGAACGCCGACGCGCCGCGCCGCTGCGTTCAAGCTTCCCGCCGCGTCGACGTGCCCCGCGACCCGCTCCCACCCGTTCGCGAGCGGTTCCGGACGGGCGTCGCGTGCACGTTGCACGAACGCGCCGACCCACCATGGGCGGGCGAAGAGGTCGGCGTCCTCGGGCCGAACCATCCCCATGCCGATGCTTGCGCTCCGCCGGCCCGCCTCGCGTGCCATGCGAAGCAGGGTCGGGAGCCGGACATCGTACGGGCTGGCGTACCGGAACGCACCGCGCTCGGCGTCGAACACGCGGTTGCCGTAGATGCCGTTGTCCCGTGCGGGGGCCCCCGTCAGGATCGACGCCCGGCCCGGGAGCGAGGTGCCGGGTACCTCGGCGGACAACCGTTCGATGACCGTTCCCGCGTCGGCCAGCGCGGCAAGGTGGGGAAGTCGCCCACGCCTGCGCTCGAACGTGTCCGCCGAGACGCCGTCGATCATGATCAGGATCAGGCCCGGCACGCGCTCAGCCGATCTCGAAGGCGTCGGGACGGAAGTCGAGCAGGAAGTTCGGGTGCGGCACCCAGCGGATGTCGCGACGCATGCCGTAGAACTCCACGCTCTGGTACAGCGGCGTGAACGGCACGTCGCGATCGAGGATGTCGGCGATGGCGCGGTAGTTGCGGTAGCGGACGTCGGGGTCCAGGCTGGACGCGGCCTCGCGGCCGAGTTCGCGGAAGCGCTCGTCGGCGGGGTAGTACTGCGCGATCCAGTTGTCAGCGAGGTACTCCGCCACGAAGCCGGTCGCGGGATCGCCGCGGGTACCGAAGCTCTGGAGGGTCGCGACGTTCTCGCGCGCGAAGCTTCGCTGCGCCCATTGGGCGAGCTCCAACGGTTCGTACGCAACGTTCACGCCGAGCGCCTGCCACATCTCGTTGATCGCGTCGGTCACCAGCCGACCGTTGGTGTAGTAGGTCGCCGGTGGCGTGAAGGCCAGCTCCTCGCCCGCGTAGCCCGCGGTCTCCAGCGCCGCGCGCGCCGCATCGGCATCGTACGGGAACGGCGGACGATCCGGGTCGTGGCCGAACTCGCCCGGCAGGTAGTAGTCGCGCATGACCGAGACGCGACCGCCCCAGAGCGCATCGGCGATCAACTGCCGGTCGATGCCCAGCGCCAGCGCGCGTCGAACGTTCGGGTCCGCCGTGACGCCCTCGACGGTGTTGAAGTAGATGTGCATGAAGTTGTACAGAAGGACGTCCGCGACCTGCAGGTCCCCGGTCCGTTCGACCTGGGTGATCAGGTCCGGTGGGAGCGTCGTGGCGAGGTCCACCTCGCCCGCTTGGAGGGCCGCGACGCGCGTGGCGTTCTCGGGGATGAGCGAGAGCGTCAGCTCCGCCAGCGGGGGCGTGCCGCCCCAGTAGTCCTCGTGCGCCGTGAACGCCACGGAGCTCCCGGCGTCCCAGGCCTCGACCTTGTAGGGGCCCGCACCGATCGGAGCGGTCTGGACGGCATCGAACCCCGCGGCTTCGACCCCGGCACGAGGCATGATCGCGGCGAAGGGCGTCGCCAGCCGGCGCGGCAGCAGCGGGTCGAGCGTGGGGGTGACGATGTCGATCTGTAGCGGACCGGTCGCACGAACCTCGACGATGTAGGGCGTGAAGGTGGGGCGGATGGCGCTCTCGTAGGGGCTGAAGAGCAGTCGCTCGAGGCTGTAGACCACGTCGTCCGCCGTCATCACGCTGCCGTCGTGGAAGCGAACCCCATCGCGCAGATCGAAGCGCCAGGTGGTCCCTTCAGAGGACCACGACGTCGCGAGCATCGGGACCAGCGCACCGGAGACGTCGGTGCGGACCAACTGGTCGAACGCGAGCCCGTAGTAGCGGTTGCCGACGATCGATCCAGCTTGGTGGTGGGGGTCCCAGCTGGCGATCTCGGCGTTGATGCCGACCCGCAGGCTCGGACGCAGGACTTGGGCGAAGGAGGGGAACGTGCCCAGTCCGATCGCGCCGCCGAACGCAGCGGCGCCCTTCAGGAAGGTGCGACGGGGGATGCGAACGCTCATGGGAATCTCCAGGCGGTTCCGGGAAGGGTCGGGATCATGGTTCGGTTCGGACGTCCAGACGATCCCGGAACGCATCGCCGAGAACGCCGACCGAGACGGTGACGAGCACGAGGGCCATGCCGGGGACGGTCGCGAGCCACCATGCGCGGGACAGGTACTCGCGGCCTTCGCCGATCATGGTTCCCCAGGAGGGTGCAGGGGGCTTGATGCCGATGCCGAGGAAACCGAGGGCGCTTTCGAACAGGATCAGGTTGCCGAGGCCCAACGTGGCCAGCACGGCGATCGGTGCAGCCAGGTTCGGCAGGAGGTGGCGCACCATGACGTGCGTGTCGCGCCCGCCAAGGGCGTGCGCCGCGAGGACGAACTCGCGCTCGCGCAAGGACATCGCGACCCCCCGTGCGACGCGCGCGTACGCTGGCCAGGCCGCCAAGGACCCAAGTGCGATGAGCACGGGAAGAGAGCTTCCGAAGACCAGGGCGGCCGCGATCGCCAGCAGGATGAACGGAAGTGCGAGCTGTAGATCGACCAGGAAGGTCACCAGTTGGTCGACGGGGCGACCATGAGCGAATCCGGCCGCCAGTCCAGCCAGCGTGCCGACGCTTCCTCCGACGATCGTCGCCGTGACGCTCACGAGCAGCGAGATGCGTGCACCGTGGAGCAGGCGGGCGAGGATGTCGCGTCCTAGCTGATCGGTTCCGAGCGGGTGCGCCCAGTCTCCGCCCGCGAAGACCGGTGGTCGGAGACGGGCCAGCAGCCGGGTCTCGGTCGGGTCGATCGGCCACAGGAGAGGTCCGACCGCTGCGGCCAGAACGATGATCGCGAGGATCGCTCCCGCGAGCGTCGCTCGAGCCGGCGGGTGCCTCACGATTTGATCTCCACGCGTGGATCCAGCAGGGCGTAGCCGAGGTCGACGACGAGGTTCACGACCACGAACGCGACCCCGGACAGGAGGACGACGGTCTGCACGATCGGGAAGTCGCGGCCCGCGATCGCTTCGACCGCGAGCGATCCGACACCGGGCCAGGCGAAGACGGTCTCGACGATGACGGCCCCGCCGATCAGGCTCGCGAGCTGCAGTCCGAGGACCGTGACCACCGGGACCAGGGCGTTGCGGAGCGCGTGACGTACCATCACCGTCGGGGGCCGCAACCCTTTCGCGTGAGCGGTGCGGACGTAGTCCTCGCCGAGCACCTCGAGCAACGACGCGCGCACCAAACGAAGGATCAGGGCGAGGGGCAGGAGCGTCATGGTCGCCACGGGAAGAACGTAGTGGCGGAGCGTGGCGTCCCCGAAGGTCGGCAGCCAGCGCAGCGCGACCCCGAAGAGAAGGATGCCGAGGATGCCGACGAAGAACGACGGCAGCGACTGGAGCGCGAGGCTCGCATCGCGAACGAGCCGGTCGAACAGGCTGGAACGCGTGGTGGCAGCGATCACGCCCAGGGGGATGCCGATCGATCCGGCGACGAGGAAGGCGGCCAGTCCCAAGCGCAGCGTCGCCGGAAGGCGCTCGACCACCAAGTCCAACGCGGGCCGGTTGTACACCAGGGACGTACCCAGGTCGCCGCGAGCGAGATCACCGAGGTAGCGGACGAACTGGAGGGCCAGAGGCTGATCGAGGCCGAGGCGGGACCGCATCGCCAGTACGTCCTCGACGGTCGCTCCCTGGGGCAGCAGGAGAGCGACGGGATCGCCCGTGGCACGTCCGAGAGCGAACGTGAGAGCGACGACGGCGAGCAGGGTGAGGGCGCCGCGCATCATGCGCATCGCGATGTAGCGCGCCATGCCGGCGAGCATGTCCGGCGGGCGTCAGGCCACGGTCACCGAGTCGTCAGGAACGCGTCAGGCTGGGTCTCCCGGCACCCGCGTCGCCGCGACCGGCAGCAGTTCGCTCCACGCCCGCAGCGCGCGGAGCGTCGGGTTCTTCTTCGTCGTGTGTCCCTCCATGCGCCGGAGCACGTCGTCGAGCGCCGCGATCGCCTGCACCACGAACGGGCCCTTGTTGAGCATCACGATCTCGGCGCGCTCGGCCATGGCGGCGTCGGTGATCTCGGCCCGCGAGGGCAGGCCGGTCTTGGCCAGCGACTCGAGCACCTGGGTGGCCCATACCACCGGCACGTGCGCCGCCTCGCAGATCCACAGGAGCTCCTCCTGCACCTCGGCCAGGCGCTCGAAGCCGACCTCGACCGCCAGGTCGCCGCGCGCGATCATCGCCCCGAACGGCCCGTGGGCGACCCCTTGGACCAGGATCTCGGGCAGCTCGCGGATGGCGGCGGCGGTCTCGACCTTGGCGAGGATGCCGGGCAGTGGACCGGGGCGTCGCTCGCGCAGCGCCTGCTGCAGCCACGCGACGTCGTCGGCCGAGCGCACGAACGACAGGCCGACCAGGTCCACCTCGCCCGCGATCGCGTCCAACGCGGCCAGGTCCTGCTCGGTCGGGGCGTGGACCGGAAGCGGCACGCCCGGCACGCCGACGCCCTTGTCCGGTCGGACCCGATCGCCGCCCTCGCGGGCACGGGTCACGACCAGCTGCAGCCCGGTCGCGTCGCGCGACGCGACGCGCGCCTCGAGCCGGCCGTCGTCGAAGCTGACCGTCGCACCGATCGGGATCGCGTCCAGCGCCTCTGGCACCGACAGGCCCACGTCGCGCTTCTTCTCCGGACGGCGCAGGACCCTCAGGCGCTCGCCCACCGCGAGCTTCCTGGACTTGCGCTCCATGCGCGTGCGTAGGCCCGCGCCGGGCAGATCGACCAGGATGCGCACGTCGCGGCTGCGTCGCTCCGCCTCGCTGCGGACGTGGCCGATCGCGGCGCGCCAGGCATCGGGGTCGCCGTGGGCGGCGTTGAGTCGCACCAGGTCGGCCCCCGCCTCGATGATGCGCCCCACCTCGTCGGGGCTGTCGGCGGCGTCGCTGGGCAGGGTGACCAGGATTCGGGTCCGCCGCCCATCGCGCGCCGGTCCCGCCAGGGCGTCCAGGGCGTGCTCCAGCCGGCGGGCGCCGGCCGTCATCGCGGCGGCGGCAGGGCGGGTGGCGGCGACCTCCGCGTCGCCCACCACCGCGCCCAGGCTGGCGCGGATGGCGTCCAGGTTGGCCAGCACGCGCGCCTCCGCGCGTCCCAGCGAGGAGAGGCCCAGGAGCGACAGGTCGCGCTGCAGGTCACGCAGGTCCAACTCGCGCAGCGCAAGGTAGTGCGCCAGGTTGCGGATCGAGGCGGACCGGTCCGGATCGGGCAGTCGCAACGCCCAACTGGCCAGCAGGCCGTCGCCCCGCCGCAGCACGTGGTCGCGGCAGGCGTCCAGGGCCACCAGCGTGGCCGAAGGATCGGGGGCGTCGTCGGGCATGGTCGAGCGATCGTAGGTCGCGAGCGTCAGCCGGCGGTCAGCCGACAGGGTCGCGCTTCCAGCGGTCCCACCAGGCAGCGTGACGGTGGGCGAAGCCCTTGGGGCGCTCGGCGAACAGTCGCGCCACGGTCGGGAGCAGCAGCTGGCGCGCCCGCGTCGTCTCCGCGTCCGCCGCGGCGACCAGTCCAGCGGCCTCGTCCGCCAGCTCGGCGGGCAGCGAACGCTTCCGGAGCGCCGCGACCAGCACGGCACGATCGTGGTCCTGGCCCAGCGCCTCGCCGATGCGGCCCAGCTCGGCCGACTCGGCCTGGACCAGCTGCGGCCAGGCCGGCTCGAGCAGGCGCAGGGCGTAGCCGAGCCGCTTGACGTGCGTCCGGCAGAGGTGGAGCCGATCCGTGTCCGGCGGATCGCCGACGCGCCGCCAGGCGTCGCGACCGTCCGCGAAGAGGCGCTCCAGCCCGCTCCGCAGCTCGCTCACGCCCCCGTCCTTCCAGGCGGCCGCCTCGACGGCGGCGCGCACCTCGTCGAAGCCGTCCGCCAACGACGGCAGCGAGCGGGCGGGGGCGCTGGCGCCCGCCGCCCCGCCGCCCGCCGTCCCGCCGCCCGTCAGCCACGCCTCCAGCGCCGTGGACGGCGCCGGCAGGCGGCCCTGACGCGCCAGCTCGCGGGCGGTCGCGCGCCGGACGGTGGCGTCGCGTGCCGGCGCCAGCGCCTTGGCCAGCGAGCGCAACGCCGCGTCGATCCGCTTGCGGTCCTTGCCGCGCAGCAGGTCGCGGCCCAGCCGAAGCGCCGCGCGCGCCTTCTTGGTGCTCTTGCGTGCCTCGTGCACGGCGACGTCGGCGTCCCCGTCGGGCGGGGCCCGCAGGATCGCGCCCGCGTCCGCGAGCGTCTCGAGCGTCACGCGCCGGAGCGCGGCCCCGGGCGTCTCTCCATGCTTGAAGCGGTACGGCATGCGGTGGCGTCCCTCCCTGCGGGCGGCGACCGATGCGCCGCGCGCCGCTCAGCCTACCGCTACCCTGAGCCATGACTCCCTGGACGCCGCACCCCTTCGAGCACCCCACCCTCGTGCCCGCGGACGGCAGCCTGCGCCTGGCCGATGCGCCGACCCGTCCCCCCGAGGACCAGCGCGACCGCGACGCCAACAAGGCCGCCCTGAAGCGCGACCGGCGCGCCCTGCGCGACCTGCAGCGGGCGCTCTACGCTGACGACCGCTTCGCTCTCTTGATCGTGCTGCAGGCGATGGACGCGGCCGGCAAGGACGGCACCATTCGGCACGTCCTGCGCGGCGTGAACCCGGCCGGTTGCCAGGTGGTGTCGTTCAAGCAGCCGTCGACCGAGGAGCTGGACCACGACTTCCTCTGGCGCGTGACCCGCAAGCTGCCGGAGCGCGGTCGCATCGGCGTCTTCAACCGCAGCCACTACGAGGAGGTGCTGGTGGTGCGGGTGCACCCCGCGATCCTGGACGGCCAGCGTCTGCCCGGCTACGACCCGGCGACGATCTGGGACGAGCGGCTCGACGCGATCGGGGCCTTCGAGCACCACCTGGCCGCCAACGGCACGGTGATCGTGAAGGTCTTCCTGCACCTGTCGAAGGAGGAGCAGGCGCGCCGCTTCCTGAAGCGCATCGACGAGCCCGACAAGAACTGGAAGTTCTCGTCCGGCGACGTGCGCGAGCGACGCCACTGGGACGCCTACCAGCACGCCTACGAGCAGGCGCTGAACGCCACCTCGCGCCCGCACGCGCCCTGGTACTGCGTGCCCGCAGACGACAAACGCTTCGCGCGCCGGACCGTGGCCGCGATCGTGCGCGGCACGCTCGAGGGGCTGCCGCTGGCCTACCCGGAGCCGGACCCGGAGGACCGGGCCCAGATGCTTCGGCTGCGCGAGGGGCTGGCGAAGGAAGCGTCGCTCTGATCGGACGGGGCGCTCCGTGGCCACGTCATCGGGCCGCGGAGCGCCCCCCGGGAACGGCCCTAGCTTCCGGGCGGGCGGTAGCTGATGGCCCTCTCGCCTGCGGCGTCGCCCTCCTCCGGGCTGACCAGCACGACGGTCTCCAGGTGGCTCATCGCGCCGGAGGCGCCGATCGTCGCGGCCAGCGCGATGGCCGCAGCGTTGTCGGGCAGCTCGGCGACGGCGTAGAAGTCGTGCCCGCCGAACGCGAAGTAGAACGACTCCAGCGAGCCTCCCGCGCTCTCGGCGATCGAGCGGGCGGCGGCGACGCGGGAGGACGCGCCGTCCTTCATGACGCCGGCGATGCCCTCCTGGCTGTACGAACCCTTGAACATGTACTTCGGCACTGTGGTTCCTCTCTCGAGCGGTTGGACGCGCCCAGCGTGCGGCGCAGGACCGGACGTCTCGCCAGCGGCGATGCGCCTCGCATGCGTACGCGACGCGCGAGCGTCGCGTCGAGCGACCTCCCTTCCGCCGCGCGCCGCCTCCCTCGGGAGACGAGCCACACAGGAGCATGGGGGCCGGGCGCCTCGACACGGCCTGCACGACCGGTCGCCGGAGCACGGGACCCGACTGTGGACGACGCCCCCATCCTAGGACGCTCGTGCGCACGTGCGCGGCGCACCCGTCGCAGCGCGCGCGCCGGGGCCCTCCGGCGCGGATCGGGGGCCGCCCCGAGCCGGTGTCCCGGTGTCCCGCTCCGAGCGGTGAAGGCGTCCTTGACGCGGCCCTCCGCGGGGCCGATACTCGGGGTAACGCACAGGTCCGCCTCGGCGCGAGGCCTGCCCTGCTGGGCAGCCTTCGATCGGTCGACGTGGGTCGGTGCGAGGACGGGACGGGCCATGGACCGTGCCGTCGCCCCCGATGCCCATGGGACGACTCGCCAGGAGGTACGCATGAAGCGATCCGCCCACCGTCTCCTCGCCGCCCTGCTCGCGGCGTTCGTCGTCGCGTCCGGCATGGCGCTCGCCCAGGTCGAGCTGCGCATGACCTGGTACGACGACGGCTCCGAGAGCCAAGTCATGCGCGAGCTCCTCGACCGCTTCGAGGCCGAAAACCCCGACATCGACGTCGTGATGGACGTCGTGCCCTACTCCAGCGGCATCCTGCAGTCGCTGCCGTTGCAGCTGGCTTCCGGCCAGGGTCCCGACATCGCCCGCGTCACCGACCTGGGCGGCCTGTCGGAGTTCTTCATCGACCTGCGCCCGTACCTGGACGACGCGGCCTACTGGGACGCCAACTTCGGTCCGTTCCTCGACTGGATGCGGCCCACCGGCTCCGACGCGATCCCCGGCTTCATGACCCAGCTGACCGTCACCGGCCCGTACGTCAACGCCACCCTGTTCGAGCAGGCCGGTGTCGAGGTGCCGACCGGCGACACCACCTGGACCGAGTGGGCCGCGATCACGCGCGAGGTGGCCGAGGCCACCGGCACGCCTTACGCGATGGCGATGGACCGTACCGGGCACCGCCTGGCCGGCCCCGCGGTCAGCATGGGCGCGCAGTTCTTCGACGAGGACGGCTACCCGGCCATCGACGACGAGGGCTTCCGCTCCATGGCCCAGCTGATGGTCGACTGGCACGCTGACGGCACCATGATCCCCGACGTGTGGATCGGCTCGGCCGGCAGCTACGTCGCCG
>CAZJGU010000030.1:0-29735 GCA_964545455.1 uncultured bacterium
GCCGGTCCCGCACCATCTTCCAACGGATCTTCTCCGGCACCGTGACCGGCCAGGCCGTCACCAGGCGCAGCAACCGCTCGTTCCCCGTGGGCGCCGTCCAACGGAACAACGCGGCCCGGGGGTCCGTCGCAGCCGCCTCGACGCGTTGCCGCACCCCCCTAGCCTTGCGAACGGCCCGCCGGGTCCAACGCGACCACCGCGTCGCGCCGCCTGGTTTGCCGTTCTCGCCTCGTGCCATCGTCGTTCGCACCACCCCTCGAGAGAGACTAGCAGTCGGGCCATGAGCTCGTCGTCCTCGATGCCGCATCCACCCAGGGCGGAAGCCCGATCGGCCGAGCCTAGCGTCGGCGACGGTGCCTCCGGCTGCGGGCGGCCCGGACCGCCTCTGGTAGCATCTTCGGACTTCGGCGGCGCAGCCGTCCCTGGCGCGCGGGTACGCGGTCCCGCGCCCGCGATCCCCATCCCGACGCCCTTGCTGGAGGCAGGCCGTGCAACGACGCATCAGCTCCGAATCGGTGACCGAGGGTCACCCCGACAAGCTCGCCGACCGCATCAGCGACGCGGTCCTCGACGCGATCCTGGCGCACGATTCCGATGCGCGCGTGGCGGCCGAGACGCTCCTCACGACGGGCCTGGCGCTGGTCGCGGGCGAGATCCGCTGCGACGGCTACGTGGACCTTCAGAAAATCGTGCGCGAGACCGTGCGCGAGGTCGGCTACGTCGACGGGTCGTGGGGCTTCGACGCCGACCACTCGAGCGTCCTGATCGCGATCAACGAACAGTCGCCCGATATCGCCCTGGGCGTCGACCGGGCGCACGAGGCGGATTCCGGTCACCGCTACGACCGGCTCGGCGCCGGCGACCAGGGCCTGATGTTCGGCTACGCGACCGACGAGACCGACGCGCTCATGCCGCTGCCGATCACGCTGGCGCACCGCCTGACCCAGCGCCTGGCCGAGGTCCGCAAGAACGGAACCCTGCCCTACCTGCGGCCGGACGGCAAGGCGCAGGTGACGGTCGTCTACGACGGCGACGAACCGATCGCGCTGGACACGGTGGTCGTCTCCAGCCAGCACGCCGAGGACGTCGAGATCGAGCAGCTGCGCCGCGACATCGTCGAGACGGTCGTCCACCCGGTCGTGCCCGAGGGCATGATCACGGGCGCGACCCGCTTCTTCATCAACCCGACCGGGCGCTTCGTGCTGGGCGGGCCGATGGCGGACGCCGGCCTGACCGGCCGCAAGATCATCGTCGATACCTACGGCGGCGCCGCTCCGCACGGCGGCGGGGCCTTCAGCGGCAAGGACCCGACCAAGGTCGACCGCTCGGCCTCGTACTACGCGCGCTACATCGCCAAGAACGTCGTCGCCGCCGGCCTGGCGCGACGCGTCCAGGTGCAGCTTGCCTACGCGATCGGCGTGGCCCGTCCGGTCGGCGTGTACGTCGACGCCTTCGGCACCTCGACCCTCAGCGACGAGACCCTGTCGCGGATCGTTTGGGAGGTGTTCGACGCGCGACCGGCCTCGATCATCGAGCAGCTGGACCTGCAGCGGCCGATCTACGTGCCGACCAGCAGCTACGGCCACTTCGGCCGACCGCGCTTCCCGTGGGAGCGGACCGACCGGGTCGAGCAACTGCGCGCCGAGGCCAACCACCAGGGCTGAACCGCGCGCGATCGGGGCCGCGGTTCTCGGCCGCCGGACGCTGTGATAGAACGTCGGCATGGCTCGCATCGTGATGGGGAATCGCGACGGCGCGGAGGCGTTGCGCCGGGCGCGCTCGGTCCTGACCGAACTGAACGCGGAGTGGCCGGACGTGCAGATCACGCAGCGCACCGTCCGGGCCGAGGCGCCCGCCGCGCTGATCGACGCCCTGGTGGCGGAGACCCTCGGCATCGCCGTCCACCGCCTCGACACCCTTCCCCTGGACCTTCCCGACGGGATCGTGCTGGCCGCCGTCGCGCGCCGGCAGGAGCCGCGCAGCGCCCTGGTCGCGCGCGGCGTGACCGAGTTGGGCTCGCTGCCGCAGGGCGCGACCGTCGCCGTCGGCGAGGGCCGCGACACCGCCTTCCTGCAGGCCCTCCGCCCCGACCTGGTCACGACGCCGCTGACCGCCGCGGTGGACGACGACCTCGGCCGCCTGACGCGCGAGGAGGTCCAGGCGCTGCTGCTGCCCGCCGCGACGCTGATGGTGCTGGACCAGCGCAACCGCATCGACGTGCTGTTGGAACCCGAAGCGTTCGCGCCCGCGCCCGGTCAGGGGGCCGTGGGGCTGCTGGTCCGCGAGGACGACGACCTGGCCTTCGAGCTGGCCTACACCCTGCAGCACCGCCCCAGCTTCGACCGGGTCACGGCCGAGCGCGCCTTCGCCGCCGCCCTCCCCGGCCGCCTGGTCGGCGCGCTGGCCAGCGTCAGCCCCGAGGGCGAGCTGTCGCTCTTCGGCGCCGTCGCCGAGGGCGGGACGGCCCTCCAGGCCGAGACCTCGGGCGACGCCGCCGAGGCCGCGCAGCTCGGCCGCGAGCTGGCCGCCGACGTCGAGGAGCAGCTGAAGGCGCTCTGAGGGTCCGGCGCGCGACGTGACCGGCGTCGGCCGGCGTCGCGACCGTGCCGACGGTCATCCCCAGGGACCCTGGGGCATCGGAGCGGTTCGCCTCTGCGACACCGTCGTTTCGCGACCCTTGCGTACCGTCGTCGGCCCGAGGACGTCGTCCAGGACGTGATCGTTGGGCCCACGAGGGTACGAAGCCGCTCGGCGCACCCACGTCGTAGAGCGTTCATGACGAACGAACACCACCCGCCGATCGGAGTCCCGACAGGGGCTCGATCGGCGGGCGGTGACGTTCGCTGCGACGGCGCGATCGTCTAGGCGCGCGCCTCGATCTCCTCCGCGCGGGCGGCGAGGATGCCGTCGACCAGGTGCTGCGGGACCGGCGCGTAGTGGTCGAACTTGCGCGAGAAGGCGCCGCGCCCCCCGGTCAAGGAGCGAAGCTCGGGCGAGTAGGTCGCGAGCTCCGCGACCGGCACGTGCGCGCTGACGGTCGAGACCGAGCCCTCGCTGTCCATGCCCAGGATGCGGCCGCGGCGGCCGTTCAGGTCGCTGATCACGTCGCCGGTGAAGCGGTCGGGCACGCGCACCTTGACCAGCGCGACCGGCTCCATCAGCACCGGGGCGGCCTGCGCGACGGCCTCCTTGAACGCCTGCGCGGCGGCCGTCTGGAAGGCGACGTCCTTGCTGTCGACCGGGTGGTCCTTGCCGTCGAACACCTCGACCCGGACGTCGTCGGTGACGAAGCCGCCCAGCACGCCGCGCTCCATCGCCTGACGGACGCCCTTCTCGCAGCTGGACTGGAACTGCGTCGGGATGGTGCCGCCGACGACCTTCCAGGCGAAGTCGAGGCCCACGCCGGTATCGGCCGGGGCGACCCGCAGGGCGACCTCGGCGAACTGTCCGGCGCCGCCGGTCTGCTTCTTGTGGCGGTAGCGCGCCTCGCCGCTACCGCGGATCGTTTCGCGGTAGGCGACCTTGGGCGCGTGGGTGTCGACGCTCACGCCGAAGCGCTCCTTGAGCGTCGCGACGGCGACCTCGAGGTGGACGTGGCCCATGCCCCACAGCACCGTCTCGTGGGTGTCGGCGTTGCGCTCGAGCTGCAGCGTCGGATCCGCCTCGATCAGCTTGCCGAGCGCCTCGGTCATCTTGTCGTCGTCCGCGCGGGTGGCGGGCGTCAGCGCCAGGGCCATCACCGGCTGCGGGAAGCGGATCGGCGCCAGGACCACCGGGTTCGCGTCGGTCGCGATGGTGTCGCCGGTGTGGACCGGCTCGATCTTGGTGACCGCACCGATCATCCCTGCGCTGAGTTCCTTGACCTCGTCGAGCTGCCCGGCGTGCGGGACGTACAGGTGCGCCAGCTTGATCTTCTCGTCCTGCGTCGTGTCCAGCACGGTGTCACCGGCCTTGAGCGAGCCGGCCAGGATGCGCAGGTAGTTGATCTTGCCGAGGTAGGGATCGACCGCCGTCTTGAACACGCGCGCGACGAACGGCTGGCCGTCGCCCAACGCGGGTGGGTCGCCCTCGAGGACCGGCAGCGCGGCGTGATCCTCGACGAAGCGCACGCCCTCGGTCATGAAGTCCAGGAGCATCGAGACGCCGATCGCCTTCTCGGCCGACGCCAGCAGCACCGGCGTCAACTGTCCGGCGCGGACGGCGGCGAAGAAGGCGGCGCGCAGGTCGGCGTCGGGGATCTCGGCGTCCTCGAGGTAGCGCATCATCAGCTCGTCGTCGGTCTCGACGATCGCTTCGATCAGGCGCTCGCGGTACTCCTGCGCGACGCCGGCGACCTCGTCCGGCACGTCGGCCTCGACCGGATCGCCGTCCGGCCAGAGGTACGCCCTCATGCTCAGCAGGTCGACGAGGCCGCGGAAGTCCTCGGCCTTGCCGATCGGCACCTGGATGGCGGCGATGTTGCCGGGGAGGCTCTGCTCGATGTCGGCCATGGTGCGGAAGAAGTCGGCGTTCTCGCGGTCCATCTTGTTGATGACGAACAGGCTGCTGAGCTCCCGCTCGAACGACGAGGTCCACACCCGCTCGGTGCCGACGGCGACGCCCGAGACGGCGCTGACGACGATCAGGGCGGCGTCGGCAGCGGCCTGCGCACCGCGGATCTCGCCGACGAAGTCGGCGTAGCCGGGCGCGTCGAGCAGGTTGAAGGGGTGGTCCTTCCAGGTCAGCGGGTGGACGGTCGTGGTGATGGAGATCTTCCGGCGCTTCTCCTCGGCCAGCTGGTCGGAGACGGTGGTGCCGTCCTCGACGCGTCCCATCTGGGGGATCGCGCCTGCCCTCCACAGCATCGCCTCCACCAGGCTCGTCTTGCCCGCCCCGCTATGGGACAGGACGGCCACGTTCCTGAGTTCCGACATCTTCGGTCCCTTCCGGCCGGACGGCCGCGCACCCTCGTGACGGTCTTCTCGTAGGCCGCGAGTATAGCAGCGGGGGCGGCCCCGACGGCACGGGACGGGCGTCCTGACGGGACCTTCGGCGCGCTGCCGGGTAGCATGCGGACGTGACCTACGCGCGCTTCCGTCGCACCGTCGAGAGCATGGTCGACGACATCCCCGACGTGTTCCTGCAGGAGCTGCAGGGCGTCCACGCGCTGGAGCAGGCGGTCCCCGAGGAGGGCTACCGCGACGTCTGGCGGATGGGCGAGTACCTGGATCCCGGCCCGGAGGACTTCCTGGGCGGCAGCGACGGCCTGGGCCGGCACGTGGCGCTGTACTACGGATCGTTCGCTCGGATCGCCGAGGCCGACCCGGACTTCGACTGGGAGGGCGAGATCTGGGAGACCCTGACCCACGAGCTGCAGCACCACGTCGAGTCGCTGGCCGGCGACGGTCGCCTGATCGAAGAGGACCTGCTCGAGGCGCGCTTCTTCGAGCGGGAGGAGGAGCCCGAGGGCGCTGCGCTTGACGAGCCCGACGCCGACCGCGCGGGCGACGCGCCCGACGAGACGCCACGTCGCGGCGGCTGGCTGCGGCGCCTGTTCGGCGGCTGACGCTCGCCGGGGGACGAGGAGGCCAGGTGGAGACCGAAGCGAAGTACTCGCTGACGACCGAGGAGGTGCCGCAGGCCGAGGAGCTGGACGCGGCCTTCGCGGCGGTGGGCCTGAGCGTCGAACCGGCACGGACCGTCGTGCACAAGGACCGCTACTACGACGACGCGCGCCTGAGTCTGGCGCGGGCGGGCTACGCGGTCCGGCGCAGGATGGCGGAGGGCGAGCTGCTGGCCACGCTCAAGACCCTGGGCGTGGTCCAGGGCGCCGTCCACCGGCGCGAGGAGATCGAGCTGCCCATCCCCGAGAGCGCCGACCCGTGGGACCCCTGGCCCGAGCCGATCGCCGAGCGCCTCCGCACCGTGACCGACCCGCGCAGCCTGCGTGGCACCTTCGAGCTGGTGATCGAGAGGACCTCGTTCGAGATCCGCGAGGGGGACCGGCCGGTGGCGGTCGCGTCGTTCGACGCGGTGGCGGCGCGCAAGCCGAAGGGCGAACGTTCGGCCCACTGGAACGAGCTGGAGGTCGAGGTGGCCGACGACGCCGGCGACGCGGGATCGCTGCTGGAGCGCGTCGCTGACGCGCTCGGTCGGCTGCTGCCGCTGGTCCCCTCGCCGCAGACCAAGCTGGAGCGGGCCCAGGCCGTGCTGCTGCTGGGCGCCGCCCTGGACCCGGACGGCGAAGGCGCATGAGGGTCGAGCTCTGGCTGGTACGGCACGGCGCCGCGGCCGAGCGTGGTCCGGACTGGCCCGACGACGGCCTGCGCCCGCTGCTGCCCAAGGGGGAACGGCAGGCCCGGCGCCTACGCAGCGTCCTACCACCCCTCGACCGGCTGTTCACCAGCCCGTTCGCCCGCGCGGCCCAGACGGCCGCTCCACTGGCCGACCTCGCGCCCGCCGGGGTGGAGGCGCTCGCCGCCCTCGCCCACGCCGAGGCCCAGGAACTGCCGGCCGCGCTAACCGCCGCGATCGCACCGGACGCCGCCGGCCACGGCCGCCCTCCGCGCGTCGCGATCGTCGGGCACGAGCCGCAACTGTCCGAGGCGATCGGCCTCCTGATCGCGGGCGGCGAGCGGCCGGCGGCGGTGCGGATGCGCAAGGGCTCGGTCGCGCGGCTGGCGGGGACGCTACGGCCGGGCGGGATGCGGCTGGAGCTGCTGCTGTCCCAGAGCGACCTGAAGCGGCTGGGCTAGCGCAGCCCGCACCGCCTCACGACGACGCCCCCGACCGAAGCCGGGGGCGCGAGCACGTCGGGAGCGGACGCGCGCGAGGGCGCGCCGCTCAGATCAGCAGCTGCAGCAGTTGGTGCTGGAAGAACATCACCACGACGCCGTAGACGGTGTGGCCGACCAGGAACGACAGGATCAGCGGGAACGGATCGCGGAAGCGCTCGAGCGGGTGGAAGTCGGTGATCATGAAGCTGGTGATCAACGACATGAAGATCCCCTGCCCGAAGCCGCCGACCAAGCCCAAGAGCGGGAAGAACAGGTCGATCGTGGTCGGCGCGTTCGGGAAGATGACGTAGGGCACGCCGCGGAAGCCGCCCGACTCCAGCATGAACATCAGCACGAAGGCGCCGTAGAAGGCGGCGAAGAGGACCCCGCCGGCGAACAGGACGATGGCTCCCAGGAGGCGCGAGCGGTCGTTCGACTCGCGCGTCCAGAGCGAGCCGATGGCGGCCAGCGTGTCGTAGTAGACGCCGTTCCAGAGGAGCGGCAGGTAGAGGAAGACCAGCATCACGGCGGTGGCCAGCAGGCCGGTCAGGACCGAGGACAGGACCAGGGACGTCGTCACGGCGTTCTCCCTCCGCTCACCAGAGGCGGTACGGCTGGATGCCGACCTGGTTGATGAACATGTCGATCAGCGTGGGCAGGTAGGCGACCGCGACCAGCAGGGCGGCGACCAGGAACCAGCCCCACACCATGTCCAGGACCTTGAGGACGCCTTCGCTGCGCAGCTCGACCGCGTCGACGAAGGGGATCGCCGGGCGCTCGCTCTCGGACAGGCGCTGTCCCGACGTGATCGTGCCGATCAGGACCGTGAAGAACAGGATGATCGCCAGCAGCAGGAACACCCCGCTGACGCCGGTGATGGCGGCGGGCACCTCGGTCCCGGCGTAGGCCCAGTCGGGCGCGGCACTCACCAGCGCGCGACGCGGCACGGCCAGGATGCCCTGCCAGTGCATGCCGAGTCCGAAGATCATCATGCCCACGAACCAGGTCCAGGCGGACGCGAGCGCCAGGCGCCGCGACAGCAGCCGGCGGCCGGTCAGGTGCGGCACGAACCAGAACGCCATGCCCATGAAGGTCAGCGTCACGGCCGTACCGACCGTCAGGTGGAAGTGGCCGGGGATCCAGGCGGTGTCGTTCACCAGCGGGTCGAGGTTGAAGCTGGCGTTCACGATGCCGCCCGCGCCGCCGAAGATGAAGGCGATCATGGCCAGCACCTGCGCCGCGAAGGACGGGTCCTTCCAGGGTAGCTTCCAGATCCAACCCAGGACGCCCCTGCCACCCGCGCGCTTGCCGCCGAGCTCCAGCGAGGCGGCGACCGTGAAGGCGGTGATCAGGCTGGGGATGCCGACGAACATCGTCAGCAGCGAGTGCACCATCTTCCAGCCGGCGCTGATGCCCGGGTCGGTGAACTGGTGGTGGAAGCCGACCGGCACCGAGAACATCAGGAACATCAGGAACGCCAGGCGGGTCAGCGAGTCGGAGACCAGCTCGCCCCCGGCCTGCTTGGGCATGAAGCCGTACCAGCTGATGTAGGCGGGCAGCAGCCAGTAGTAGACGATCGGGTGCCCGGTCCACCAGAACAGGGTGCGGGCCAGGCCCGGGTCGACGCCCTGGATGAGGCCCATCGACCAGGGCAGCAGGAAGACCACGACCTCGACGACGATGCCGACCGAGGCGAGGATCCACATCAGCTGGGTCATGACCGCCATGTAGGTGATGATCGGCGTGACCTTGCCGGGGTTCTGGCGGCGGTAGACGACGCGCATGCGGAGCGTCTCGAACGCCACCATCAGGCTGGCCACGACGACCAGTGCCAGCCCCAGGTAGAAGCCCCAGTGGCCGGCCAGCGGCGGGTAGAAGGTGTAGAGGACGTTCGAGGTGTTGGCGATGATCGCGATGCCGGCCATGACCAGGCCGCCGGTCATGACGCCGTAGGTGGCCCAGACGAACGGCATGTTCATCGGGACCTTCATCTCGCGCGCCGGGAAGTACAGCAGGATCGCGGCGTTCAGGTAAGTGGTGAACACCAGGGCGTTGAGGACGCCGTGCAGGGTGAGACCCTGGTAGTACGAGGCCAGGAACGGCAGGTGCTGGTAGAGATCGATGCCGGCGTAGTTGAGGGCCTGCAGCGGCCCCAGCAGGGCGCCGATGAGCAGCGCCAGGAAGCCGGTCGCCAGGAAAGCGAAGGTGACGCGACGCTCGGGGTGCCCGGCGACGGCGACGGAGCGGGGGGCGGTGGCCGTGGTCATTCGTTCCTCCGCTGGTAGACGTCGTCGGCGCTCAGGTCCTGACCGCGCGCCTCGGCGAACTCGGACGGGTCGTACGGGGCGAAGTCGTCCGGCAGGACGCCCTCGTCCCACTCCGTGGCGATGTAGTTCGTGACGGCGGCCAGCTGCGCGTCGGCCAGCTGCGACCAGCCGGGCATGACGCCGTCGTAGGAGGCGCCGTCCACCTCGATCGCACCCTGCAGACCGTACAGCATCAACTCGACCAGGTAGTCGCGGCCCTGGTCCACCACCAGGGCGGAGGCGTGGCCCGCGACCGGCGGGAAGGCGCCCGGGATGCCCGCGCCGCTGGCCTGGTGGCAGGAGGCGCAGTTGGCCGCGTAGACCTGGGCGCCGTCGACCGCGCCGTCGTCCGCGGTCTGGGCCTGCACGTCGTCGCCGGCCTGCAGCGCGTTCCACTGCGAGGCGGGCAGCACGGTGATCGTGCCCAGCATGTCGTGGTGGCCGATGCCGCAGTACTCGTTGCAGGTGATGCGGTAGGTGCCGGGATCGTCGAAGGTGTAGGTGAGGCGGGCGACCTCGCCGGGGATCAACTCGACGTTCACGTTGGTGCGCTCGATCTGGTAGCCGTGGATCACGTCGGCGGCGGTGAGGATGAACTCGACCTCGGCGTCGACGGGGACGGTCACGTCCGTCGGCTGGAAGACGAACGCCCGGGCGACGGTGGTGACCTGGATCGTGCCGGGGCCCGTCTGGCGGACGCCCGGCTGCTGGAAGATGTCCTGCGCGAGGATCTGCTCGGGCGACGCCTTGGTGGTGCGCTGCGCGATGTGGGTGCCTTCGGTCGCCAGGTTGTAGGCGATGAGGATCACGAACGTCAGCGACATGAGGCCGGAGAGGGCCAGCCAGCGACGTTCCCACTTGGCGATCTGGTTGTGTTGACGCTCGTCCACGTCAGCCCCTCTGCAGGTTCAGGAAGAACATCCCGAACCAGAAGACGAGGATCGTGGCGGCCAGGAAGACGGTGACCGTGATCGCGCCTACCGGCGTGTCCTGGTCGGTCGTCGATTCCTGAGGCTCGTCGTTACGGTCCGAAGGCGGTGGTTGGCTCACGTAGTGCACCCTCCGTGTCCCGGAATCGCGCAAGCGGTGGGACGTGGTGATTTCGGATCCCCAGCTACAGAGTTTGTATCACGCCGTCAGGAAGCACCACGGCCCCCGATCGCTCACGTTCCGGGGATCATGGCGTCCAAGACCGGCCGTGTGCGGCCGGAGCGGCGTGAGCGTACCGCCCAGCGCGCGCGGCGCTCGGTCGGAGTCCGACGGACGCGTGTAGGAGTTTCTCCTACGAGCGCGCGATCGGTCTCCACCCCCTCGGCTCGGCCGCGACGGGCGGCTACCCTCGTTCCATGGACGACCGCCCCCGGATGGTCATCGCCGGCGCGTCGGGGCTCATCGGCCGCGGCCTGGTCGCCGCGCTGAAGGACCGCTGGCGCATCACCGTGCTCACGCGCGAGGTGACCGGCGACGAACCGGCCGGCACCGACGCCCTCGCCTGGACCCCCACCGCCGCCAAGGACGGGGACGTCGCGCACCTCGAGGGGCTGTCGCGCCAGCTCGAGGGGGCGGACGCCGTCGTCAACCTGGCCGGCGCGCCGATCGCCGACGGTCGTTTCGACGAGGCCCACAAGCGGCGCATCCGCGACTCCCGCGTGGACGCCACGACGACCCTGGTCGAGGCTGCGTCCCGCTGCGAGGTGGCGCCCGCCGTCTGGTTCCAGGCGTCGGGCAGCGGGGCCTACGGCGACCGGGGCGAGGAGGAGCTGGACGAGTCCTCCCCCCTCGGCGACGACTTCATGGCCGAGGTGACGCGCGCCTGGGAGGGCGCGGCCGCCCCCGCCGCAGAGCGAAGCCGGCTGGTCGTCGGCCGGATCGGCATCGCGCTGGACCCCTCGGCGACCGCGTGGACGCGGTTGGTGCTGCCGGTGCGGCTGTTCGTGGGCGGTCCGATCGCGGGCGGCCGGATGTGGTGGCCGTGGATCCACGCGAACGACCTGATCCGCGCGATCGTCTGGCTGATCGAAACGCCCGAGGCGACCCGCGAGGAGGGCGAGGTCCGACCGGTCGAGGGCGTCCACCTGCTGACCGCGCCGGAGCCGGCCCGCCAGATCGACCTGACCCGCGCCGCGGCACGGGTGCTGCGCCGACCGTCGCTCGTGCCGGTCCCGGCGTTCGCGCTGCGCCTCCTGTTCGGGGGCATGCCGGACCACCTGCTGCTGCCCAGCACCAAGGCGTTGCCGCGCAAACTGCTGGACGAGGGATTCACCTTCCGCTTCCCCGACGCGGACACGGCGGCGCGCGACCTGCTGTCGCGCTGACCGGCTCCGCCCCTACGGCGTTCCGCGCGCGACCCCGCCGGGCCTCGACGCGGTCCTAGGCTGTGGGCGGGAGGAGGCGACGCGATGAACGAGCGACCGGACGTCTCGGGCGAACAGTTGACCGTGCACGATTTCGAGACCCTGCCTCTGGCCCGGCTGGCGGCCGTGACGGGGCTGACCCCGCCGGCCTCGCCGACGGCGGAGCAGGAGCGCGCCTGGCGCGAGAAGGCCTACCAGGACTACGAGCTGGACCTCGAGAACCGGGCCGAGTGGGGCACCGCCGCCCAGGGCACCGAGCTGCCGGGCGACCCCGACCAGGACTAGGCCCCGCCGGTCCTCCCGATCGCCGTCGGCGCGGCCGGACCCACCTGCTATCCTCCGGGGCATGACCGCGTCCCCCACCGGAACCGCCGACCCCGCCGCCCAGGCCGCGGAGGGTCGTGACGAGGAGCTCTTCGCGCTGCTCGAGGCCGAGCGGAACCGCCAGGCCGACGGACTCGAACTGATCGCCTCCGAGAACTTCACCTCCCCCGCCGTGCGCGAGGCGACCGGCAGCGTGCTGACCAACAAGTACGCCGAGGGCTACCCCGGGCGTCGCTACTACGGCGGCTGCGAGGTGGTCGACGAGGTCGAGCGGCTGGCGATCGCGCGCCTGAAGGCGCTCTTCGGGGCCGCCTGGGCCAACGTCCAGCCGCACTCCGGGTCGGGCGCCAACCTGGCCGTCTACCGCGCGCTGCTCGAGCCGGGCGACACGGTGATGGGCATGGACCTCGACCACGGCGGTCACCTGACGCACGGAAGCCCGGTCAACTTCTCCGGCCAGGACTACCGCATCGTCGGCTACCCGGTCAGCGACGCGAGCGAGCGGATCGACATGGAGCAGGTCCGCACCCTCGCCCTCGAGCACCGACCCAAGCTGCTCATCGTGGGCGCGAGCGCCTATAGCCGCATCCTCGACTTCGCCGCCTTCCGCGCGGTCGCGGACGAGGTGGGCGCCTACCTCCTCGCCGACGTCGCGCACATCGCCGGCCTGATCGCGGCGGGACTGCACCCGAACCCGGTCCCGCACGCGCACGTCGTCACCAGCACCACCCACAAGACCCTGCGTGGCCCACGCAGCGGCGTCATCTTCGGCAACGACCTGGAGCTGGGCAAGCGCATCGATCGGCAGGTCTTCCCCGGCACCCAGGGAGGGCCGCTGATGCACGTGATCGCGGCCAAAGCCGTCGCGTTCCGGGAGGCGATGCGGCCGGAGTTCGCGGTCTACGCCCAGCGCATCCTGGACGACGCCGCGGCGCTGGCCGGTGCGCTGATGGAGCGCGGCGTGCGGATCGTCAGCGGAGGCACCGAGAACCACAGCTTCGTCATCGACCTGCGGCCGAGGGGCATGACCGGAAAGGTGGCCGACGCGCGGTTGGGGCGCGTGGGGATCACCGTCTCGAAGAGCATGGTGCCGGGCGATCCGGAGAAGCCCTGGGTCACGTCGGGCGTGCGGATCGGGACCGCCGCCCTGGCGACGCGCGAGTTCCAGGCCGACGAGATGCACCTGGTCGCCGACCTGATCGTGCGGGCGCTGGAGCTGCCCGACGACACCTCGGACGCGGACGTCGCTGCCCTTCGCAGCGCGGTGCGCGAGCTGGCGCGGCGCCACCCGATGCCGTGACCGCGACCCACCGTTCTCGCACGAAGGCGGGGGCCTCCTAGACCGTGTACGCGCTGCAGCAAGCGATGCGGGCGATCCGCGGCAACTGGGTGGCGTCGGTCGCGACGATCACGACCATGACGCTGTCGCTGACCATCCTGGCCGGCTTCAGCCTGGTCAGCCTGAACCTCAACGAGGTCCTGCGGGAGCTGCAGACCGAGCTGGAGGTCTCGGCCTTCCTGGCGCGCGGCGCCGACGCCAACGAGGTGGTCCGCACCGTGCGCGGCTGGGACGCCGTCGCCCGGGTCGAGTTCGTGGGTCGCGACCAGGCGCTGCAGGAGCTGGTGGCCGACCTGCCCTCGCTGGAACGGGCGGCGGGCCTGGTGGACAACCCGCTGCCGGACACGGTGACGCTGCGGCTGGTGGATCCGGCGCTGACGCAGGAGGTGCGGGCGCGGCTGCTCGCGCTGCCGGGCGTGGCCGACGTCGAGGACGGTTCCGAAGCGGTCGAGACGTTCCTCGCCGTCAACGACGCGCTGCGGGTGGGGGGCTCGATCCTGATCGTGGTGCTGCTGGGCAGCGCGCTGTTCGCGATCGTGAACTCGATCCGGGCGGCGATCACCGCGCGCCGCAAGGAGATCGAAGTGATGCGCCTGGTGGGCGCGACGCGCGACTTCATCCGCGCGCCGTTCCTGATCGAGGGGTTCCTGCTGGGCCTGTTCAGCGCGACGGCGACGCTGGCACTGGTGCTGCCCGGCTACCAGTACGTGATCGCGCGGCTGGGTCCGCAGGTTCCGTTCGTGCCGTTCGTGCGCGATACGGCGCTGCTGGCGCAGGTGTCGGGGCTGTTGACGGCGCTGGCGCTGCTGGTGGGGCTGGTCGGGTCGGCCATCGCGGTGTCGCAGCACCTGCGCGAGGGGGTCTGAGCGTTGCTTCGTCGGCGCGTCGCGGTCGCGCTGGCGCTGGCGGCGACGCTGGCGCTGCCGGGCGGGGTGGCGCAGGTCGACACCTCCCTGCGCGACGCGCTGGAGCGCCAGGCGGCCGAGTACCAGACGCTGCTCGAGGAGCGGCAGGCCGACATCGCCCGGATCGAGGACGAGCTGGGTGCCACCCGCGCCGAGCTCGAGGCCACCCTGGCCGAACGTGACCGCGTCAGCGCCCAGATCGCGTCGCTCACGGCCGAGGAGCGCCAGCTCGAGGCCCGGATCGAGACCCTCGAAAACGAGCGGGCCTCCACCGAAGCCGACATCGCGCGCGAGGAGGCCGCGCTGGACGCCCTGCGCGGACGCATCCGCGCGCTGCTGGTGAACCTGCACCGGCAGCGGACCGGGCGGGCCGTGAACGCGCTGGCGGGGGCCGAGTCGCTGCACGACCTGCGCGTCAAGAACGCCTACCTGAACCTGCTTTCGCGCCAGGACGTCGACCTGGTCGCCGAGGTCGACGCGCAGCTCGCGACGCTGTCGGAGCTGCGCGAGCGCCTGAGCGCCCAGCTGGCCGAGGCCGCCGCCGCCCGGGACGACCTGGCCGCCACCCGCGCGAGCCTGGAAACGGCGCGGGCCGAGCTGGACGCGGTCATCGCCCGGCTGGACGCGACCGAGGAGGGCCAGCAGGCCCAGCGCGCCGACCTGATGCGCGCCCAGCAGGCCCTCGAGGCCGAGCTGGCCGACACCGAGCGGCGACTGCAGGCCGAGGTCGCGCGCCTCGAGGAGGAGGAGCGGCGACTGCGGGCCGAGGCCGAGCGCTTCGCCGAGGACAGCGACCGGCGAGAGCGCCTGGAAGAGGAGGCCGACCGCGCCCGCGAACGGATCCTCGCCCTGACCTCGCCCCAGGAGCCCAACGCGGCCGGCTTCGTCGCGCCGCTGGAGGGCGGCCGCCTGCTCAGCCGCTACGGCGAGGGCAACAACTCGTTCGTGTCGCTGCGGGCGCAGGCGCCGGGCGCGCCGGTCTTCGCGGTGCAGGGCGGCGTGGTGATCGCGGCGCAGTCGATCGGCGCCAACGACGGTTGGATGCTGGCCGTGCGCCACGGACCCGGCCTCACGACCGTCTACACCAACCTGGTCGAGCCGCCGCTGCTGGTGGGCGACCGGGTGGAGCGCGGCCAGGTGATCGGCTTCCTGGGAGGCGGGACGCTGCCGCCTCCGGACGTGCTGCGGCTGTACGTGCGGCGCGACGTGGGCGGGCGCGAGGCGTTCGTCGATCCGCTACCGGCGCTGGGCCTGTGATCGGGGCGAGTCCGCGGTGCCCCCCGTGCGCGCCGGCGTTCCGGTCCCGTGATGGTTTCGTGACACGAACTCCTATACTGGATCCATGACCTGCCCCAAGTGCGGGACGCTGAACCCGGCCGGGATGCGGTACTGCGGCATGTGCGGACGCTCCCTCGACGGTGGCGTCGGCGGTCGCGAGCGGCGGCGCGTCAGCACCGTCTTCGTCGACCTGGCCGCCTTCAGCGACCTGACGCGCGATTCCGATCCCGAGGAGCTGCGCGACCTCGCCGACGAGGTCCTGACGGTCGTCGCGGGCGTGATCGAGGACTACGACGGGTACGTCGACGCGTTCCGCGGCGACGGGCTGATCGCGCTGTTCGGCGCACCGCACTCGCACCCGGACGACGCCGAGCGGGCGGTCCGCGCGGCCGCCGCGTCGTTGCGCGCCATCGAACGGGTCGGCGCCGGCCGCGGCATCACTCTGCGGGGGAGGGCGGGGGTCAACACCGGCGTGGTGATCGCCGGTGCGATCGGCTCGGGCCGCGTGCGCGACTACACGGTGATGGGGAGCGCGGTGAACCTGGCCGCACGGCTGGAGGCGGCGGCCGAGCCGGGCTCGGTCTGGGTCGGACCGGACACCTTCCGCGAGGTCCGTCACCGCCTGCCGTTCGACAAGACCGACGAGGTGACCCTGGCCGGCTTCCCCGACGTCCGGCACGCCTACCGGCTGGTCCGCAGCGAGGAGGTTCGGCCCAGCGATCCCTACGCCCAGCTGGCCTTCGTCGGCCGCGAGCGCGAGCTGCGAGAGCTGCGCGCCGCGCGCGACGACGTGGCCCGCCGCGAGCTGGCGCGCGAGATCTGGCTGGTCGGCGAGACCGGATCGGGCAAGAGCCGACTGCTGCGCGAAGCGTTCGCGGACGGCGGTCCCCAGGTGGTGTGGCTGCGCGTCCCGGTCGGCGGCGAGCCGCCCTGGCCGCACCTGGCCGAAACCGTCTTCGGCGTCGACGAGGTCGCGCAGTCGCCCGCCGTGCGGCAGCGCCTGGAGGCCGAGCTCGCCACCCTCCTGCCGGACGAACCGCGCTGGTGGCGGACGGTCCTGGCAAGCCTGCACCTGGTCGAGGAGCGACCGTGGCGGCGGCTGGATCGACGCTCGAACGATCGCACCGCCCTCGCCTGGCGCGACCTGCTGGCGGCCAAGGCGCGGTCGGGCGAGGGCGCGCTGACGATCGTGCTGGACGACGACCCGCGCAACCCCGAGCTGGACGAGCTGCTGGCACTGCTGGCCGAGGCGCACGCCCCGATCCTGATCGTGCGGGCCGGCCGCGCCCGCCACGTGCCCCATGGCGCCGACCGGATCCTCGTTTCGCCGCTGTCGCCGGACGCCAGCCTGGCGCTGGTACGCGAGCTGGTGGATCCGAAGCTCGAGGCGGCCTGGCGCTCGCTGGTCCCGCAGCTTGGAGGCGTACCGGCGCACCTGATCGAGCTGGGTCGCGCCCTGTCGGAGCACGAGGACAGCGCGGTCTCGCTGTCGCTGGCGGGCCTGCTTCAGGCCCGCCTGGACCGGATCGAGGGTGCCGCCCGCAGCCTGCTGGCGCACGCATCGCTGACCGGCGAGCGCGTGTGGGACGGGCTCCTACGCGACCTGGCGCCGGGCCGGCGCGGCCGCCTGATCGAGGTCCTGGTGCAGGACAAGCTGTTGGTGCCGGAACCGGGATCGTCGCTCCCGGGTCAGCGCGAGTACCGCTTCCAGAGCGAGCTGCTGCGGCGTGCCGTGATGCGCATGGTCCCGTTCCGGGAGCGCCCGCCGGTGCACGTCCGGATCGCGAGCTGGATGGAGGCGCACGCCCCCCTGGCGCTGTCGGAGACGATCGCCGCGCACTTCGAGCAGGGCGACGCGCCGGAGGCCGCCTACGCCCACCTCATCGTCGCGGCCGAACACCACCAGCAGCACGGCGACCCCGGACGAAGCTACGGCCTCTACCGGCATGCCTCCGAGCTGACGGTGTCGGCGGAGCTGCGCGCCCAGGCGGCCCTGGCCTGGGCTCAGTTGGCGTTGGACCAGCGGGCCGGTGACGTCGCCGAGCACGTGCTGGCCCGCGCCGAGGACGCGATCGCGGCGTGCGACGAGGAGACCTGCGCGCGCCTTCGGGAGGTCGCCGATCGCCTGCGCCGCGAACTGCGAGGGCCGCCGGACGGCGGTGCGCCGACGACGGCGACCGCCTCAGCAGCCCCCGGCGACCGGGGTGCCGAGCCTCCGTACGACGATGCGGGCGCGGCAGGGTCCACCGGACGGGGCGACCTGCCGACCTGAGGTTCGCACGCTCCGGGCGTTCGCGGTCGAGCGGCCCGGCGCGAGTTCCGTCATGGGGAACAGAGGAACCTGGACCCCCCCGGATCCTGCCGAGGATGCGGCGGCGCCCCGCCGCGTTCTGGGCGCACGGCGCCGCCGTGCCGCGGTGGTGCTCGCGGAGGCCGGTCGCGCGATCGGACGGGTCGTCGGGCGCGCGGCCGCCGGAGCCGGCCGTCGGGCCGCGCCGACGGAAGCACGTGCCTCGACGGCGATCACCGGGGGGACCGGCCGCCGCGCCTCGCGGCGAGCGAGCCACGCCTCGATCCGGTCGTACACGCCGGCCGCCGACACGCCCCCGACGATGAGGGTGGCGAAGGCGAGGGCGAGCAGGACGAACGGGGTCACGAGGGGCTCCTCTCGGGGCGGACGAACGGGCCGACCTGTGGGGTTTCCGACGGTCGCACCCGGGGTGGGCGGCTACGGTCGAGAGCGTACGGATCCTAGGCGCTGAATGCCGTAATCCTCCTCCCGAACGCCCTCACCGTAGAGCCTTAGCAATTAAGGTGTCAAGCGGAATTCTTCACAGCGTCCGACGGATGGCGTGCGGATCGCTGGTAGCCTCTGCTACATATGAGCGACCTGTCCCCCTTGCTCCTCGTCCTCGTCGGCCTGCTCGTCGGCGCCCTGGCGGGCGCCGCAGGCGCCCTGATCGCGCTGCGGCGCAGCGAGGGCGGCGCCGCCGCCTCGCGCCGCGAACTGGACGCCTACCGCGACGAGGTTGCCGCCCACTACGCCGAGACGGCCCGCCGGGTCGACGCCCTGACCCACGCCTACAAGGCCGTCTACGACCACCTCGAGGAGGGCGCCTACCGGCTGGTAGGCGAGGACGACCTGAAGCGCCGCCTCGACGACGCGTCGGGCGATCCGGTCACGCTCGAGGGGATCGGCCGGCGCGCGCTCGACGCCGGCGACGACGCCCCCACCGACGCGGGGACGTCCGCACCGGAGCGCGCGGTCGCCGAGGAGGACGACCCCCGCGCCGGTGCGCCGCGCCCCGCGGCCGACGGAGCGCCGGACACGACCGACGCCGAACCCGACGCGACCGACGCCGAGCCGGCCGCGACCGACGCTTGCGATGATTCCGACGCTGCCGACGCCCCCTCCTCGGACGAGGAGGAACCGACCGATCCCGACGGCGCTCGGACCGAAGCCCGCACCCCCTGATCGTCCGTCCTGACGCTCCCGACGATGTCGAACATCTCGCGGAGGCCGGCGGACCGCGTGGTAGCCTCGACCCCGTGAACGCGCGTGCTGAAGCGCACTTCTCGCGCCTCGGCCCAGGACGCGCCCGGACCCCGCTGGTGGGATCGCGGCGTGCCTGGGCGGGCGTCGCGCTCGCGCTCGCCACGCTGCTGGTCGCGGTGCTGGCGACCCCCGCCGCGCACGCGCAGCAACGCTTCAACTTCCTGGCCGTCGACGGCGAGCTCCTCGACGCCGCCGGTCCGTACTACTTCGTCGACCACGGCGACAGCTCCAACGCCTTCGCCAAGGCCGCGCCGCTGGCCGCCGCGCTGGGCCTGGACGTCGACTACGACGCCGACCGCGGGCTGCTGGTGTTCGAGGACGCCTGGACCCGGGCCGAGTGGCGGGTCACCCGCGACGTCCGCGCCGGCCTCGAGCACCGCCTGGGCACCCTGAGCATCGACGGTGCCGCCTTCGGCCGGCCCGTGCCCTCCGCCATCCTGGTCGACGGCGTCAGCTACGTCGCCGTCACGCCGTTGGCCCAGGCGTTCGGCGGGGACGCGACCTGGTTCTCCTCGGCCCAGGTGATCGAGGTGATCGTGCCCGAGCGCGACCCGGTCGCCCTCGGGCGTCCCCTCGACCCGCCCCGGATCGGCCGGCACGACGGCTACACCCGCCTCGCGATCGACCTGCCCGACGACCAGCCCGCGCGCCTCGCGGTGGCGGACGGCTCGGTCGCGCTGCTGCTGCCCGGGGCGCGCCTGGGCCCGACCGACCGCACGCTCCAGGAAGGCCCACTGACGCGCGTCTACGACGACGTCGTCGGGAGCACGCCGGCGCTGGTGCTGGTCGTGGACCACGCGGTCGAGGCCGACGGCACCGGCTACCGCATGGGGCGCACCGCCGCCGGCGTCGTCTACGTCGACGTCGGTCCCGGGCTGAGCGGGGAGCCGGTCGAGACCCTCGCCCTCGCCACCGCACCGCAACCCACCGCCGCCGTCCCGCGCCCGCAGCCGGAACGCCGGCCGGTGGTCGTCCTCGATGCCGGCCACGGCGGCCACGATCCCGGCACCGTCAGCTCCTGGGCGCAGGAGAAGGAGATCGTCCTCGACCTCGCCCTGCGCGTGGCCGATCTGCTGAAGGCCGAAGGGGTCGAGGTGATCCTCACCCGCGACCACGACGTGTTCCTGACCCTGCAGGAGCGCAGCACCTTCGCCACCACCGAGCGCAACGTGTTCGTCTCGATCCACGCCAACTCGGCCCCGACGTCGACGGCGCAGGGGATCGAGACCTGGGTGTTCGGCCGGCCGTTGGACCCGTCGCTGATCGACCGCGCCATCCGCGAGAACGGTGGCGGCGAGGTCGGCGCCCAGCTCACGGCCGAGGCCGCGGAGAGCGCCGACATCGCCGGCGACATCCTGCGCGAGTCGCAGCTCAACTACAGCCTGGGCCTGGCCAACCTGGTCCAGGACCGGATGGTCGGCGCGACCGGCGCGAACGACCGCGGCGTGCGCCAGAACCTCTTCTACGTCATCCGCAACAGCCGCATCCCGGCGATCCTGGTCGAGGTGGGCTTCGTCAACCACCCCGACGAGGGGCGCAAGCTGCTGCGCGACGACTACCGCGAGGCGCTCTCGCGCGCGCTGGCGGACGGCGTGCTGGACTTCCTCAGCGTCGGCGGCAACGGCGGCGACCTGGCGCGGGCGGCGGACTGAGGGTTCGGGGCCCAGGCTCATCGGCCGTGCCATGGGACGGTGCGAGCGTGCTCGGTCCGGACACGACGTGCGCGGGGGCTAGACTGGACGCGATGAGCGACCTGATCACCCAGTTGGGCTCCGATGCGCGGGTCCGAGCGGCGTGCGAACGCTACGGGGTTCGGGCTCTCTACCTGTTCGGCTCGCGAACGCGGTCGGGGGAGGCGCGTGAGGAGAGCGACATCGACCTGCTGGTGAGCTTCCGACCGATGGAGCCCCACGATCTGCTCGACGCGTACTTCGGGCTGAAGGACGACCTCGCCGACGCTCTCGAGGTGCCGGTCGATCTCGTCATGGAGAGCGCGCTGACCAATCGCTACTTGCGGGAGAACATCGACCGCACGAAGCGGATGCTGTATGCAGCGTGATCCGCGCGTGTGGCTCGCGGATGTGGTCGACGCGTGCCGCGCGATCGAGAGCGTGGTCGCTCGGATCGACCTCGAGACGTACCTTGCCGACCGAACCCTGCGATCCGCGACCGAGCGTGAGTTCATCATCATCGGTGAAGCGATGGCGAGGATCCGTGATCACACGCCGGACCTGTTCGCCGAGGTCGTCCATGGATCCAAGGTGATCGGGCTTCGAAACGAACTGACCCACGCGTACGCGACCATCGATGCGGCGCTCATCTGGGCCATCGCGACGCGGGACGTGACGCCGCTCAAGGAGCTCTGCATCGATGTCTTGGCGCGACTCGACGCCCCCACCGAAGGCGCCGGCGGCCTGGTCTTCGACCCCGCCGGACGCGTGCTGCTGCTGCGCCGCGACAACGGCGAGTGGATGTTCCCGAAGGGCCACATCGACCCCGGCGAGGACCACCTCACCACCGCCCTGCGCGAGGTCGAGGAGGAGGCCGGCGTGACCGCCACCTGCCCCGACCCGGACGCGCGCTGGACGACGCGCTACGTCAACGACCGCGGCGTCCCGCGCGAGGTGACCTGGTTCCGCCTGGCGGCGCCCGAGGGCGCGACGCCGACCCTACGCGAGGCCCTCTTCCCCGAGGGCGCGTTCCTGGCGGTGCCGGAGGCGCTGCAGCGCCTGACGTTCGAGGAGGATCGGCGGCTGCTGCGCGCGGTCGCCGGGGACGAGGAGGCATCGTGAGCGTCGTGACCGACCAGGACGGCCGGGTCCTCGGCGGGGCGCTGCGCGGCGCCGCCGGCGGGCGCACGGTCCAGGAGCTGATCGAGCGGCTGGGGCCGGTCACCGGCACCCTGGCCAGCGGCGGGCCGGGCGGCTGGTCGCTGACGGTGCTGGCAGGCGGCACGCCGGTCCGCACGGTCGAGGTGGGCGAAGCACCCGATTCCGGCGCCGTCGACCTGCCCTTCGTGCTGCACGAGCACCCCGTGGACGACGCCGCGCCCCTCCCCACCCTGCCCAGCCTGCTGCCGGAGACCACCTGGCCCGGCCTCCTGGCCGTCCCGCACGGTCCCGGCTTGCGCGAGATCCCCTGCGGCCTGGCGCCCCTCCCCTCGCTCACCGTCCACCTGGACGCCTCCGGCGCCCGCGGCGTGCTGGCCGTCCACGGGGGCGCCGGCAGCGCCGCCGCGGTCGTCGCTGGGGGTCGCATCGTCGCGGCCGTCGGCGACAAGCACGGCCGCGAGGTCCAGCGGGGCGACGCGATGCGCCTGCTGGCCCGGCACGCGACCGATCCGGCCGCGCCTTCGATGCTGCTGGTCCCGCTGCCGGACGCGATCCTCTCGGCCGTCGCCGGGGTGCTGCTGGACCGGCGCCGCGACGCGCCGCACGGCGTCCGCGTCGGCGAGCGCGCCGCCGTGCTCACCGACGGCGGCGAGGACCGCTTGCGGATCGTCTACCCCGCCGCCGAGCGGCTGGGACGCTTCGCGGCCGAGATCGGCCTGGACCGCCTGCCCGCCCTGCAGCTGCCCGACGACCCGCCCGACTGGGAGACCCGCACCTACCACCTGACCCTGCGCGGTCGCGACGCCCTGGACCCGATGACCGAGGTCTCGATGCGCTTCGCGAGCGAGTACGGCCCGACCGGCAAGCGCATCCTGCAGGCGCTGCGGCGCGGCCTGGACGTCGAGACGACCGGCGCCGAGGTCGGGGTCGAGCTGGACGAGCTGGGCGGCTGGCTGCGGCGGCTGGAGGGCGAGGGCTTCGTGCGGGTGGGGAGCTGAGGCGCGAGGCCACACGCGAACGCGACCCGGAGCGCCGCGGGATGCCCGCGGTATGCTCGGCCGCGACATGAGCGACCGCGACGACGCGAGCCCCGACGTTCCCGAGACCCCCGCGGCCCTGCGCCCGGCGCCGGCCACGCCGTCGCGCTACGACGACGAGATCAGCCTGCGGGAGCTGTACCTGATCCTGAAGCGCGGGCTGCCGACGATCGTGGTCGTCACGGCGATCGCCGCGGTCGCGGCCTTCTCCGTGATGGCGCTTCGACCCAGCGTCTACGAGGCGGAAACGACCGTCGTCTCGGCCCCGACCACCATCGAGGTGCAGGAGCAGGGCGCCCTCGCCTTCGCTCCCAGGAGCGCGATCGCGTTCGAGACCTACGAGGACATCGCCACCAGCCGAGCCACGTTCGAGCGCGCGCTGACCCTCCTGCGGGAGGCGGAGACGGAGACGCCCCCGTCGTTCCGCGAGCTACGCGCCGGCGCGACCGTCCAGCGCCTGGCCGGACCGTCGGGATCGAACACCTCGACCCCCCTCACCGTCGTCCACCGCGTCGGCTGGGACGATCCCGCGCTGGCGGCACGCTACGCCGACGCGTGGGCCGAGGCGACGGTCGAGCAGGTGCGCTCCACGCTGCTGGCCGACCTGGAACCGACGCGCGAGCAGACGCGCCGCACGATCGCCACGCTCGAGGCCGAGCTCCAGCGGGCCGAAGCCGCGTTCCAGGCGTTCGCGACGCAGGATCTGGAGGGGGCCCGTCAGCGGCTGGCGACGGCCCGGACGCGTGCGATGCAGCTGGACGAACGGTCGCTCGCCCTCGACCTGGACGTCGCGCGGTCGGCGGACGAGGTCGCCACCTGGGCCGAGACGGCGGGCTCGCCGCTGCGTGTCCCGCTGTCCGACGCCGCGATCGAGTTGCTCGTCGACCTCGGGCACCTGGACGCGACCACCGCCGCACGCTGGCGGACGGTCGCCCCGGACGGCCCGATCGAGCCGACCGATGTCGCGACCCTCGTCGCCGCGACCGAGGCGCAGCAGCGCGCCGTCGAGCTGGCCGGCGCGCTGGCCGAGCGTGCCGCGGTCCAGGAGGACATCGCCGCCACCGCACGGAGCATCGAGGAGCTGCAGGCACGCGTCGCGGACCTCGAGGCCGAGGAGCGCGTCGTCGCACGGCGCCTGGACGAGGCGACCTCGGCCTACGCCTCCGTCCGGTCGATCGAGCCGGCCCTGGCCTTCGTCGCGGAGCTCACGCCCAGCAACACGCGCATCCTGAACCGCGCGCAGGAGCCGATCGCCCCGTCCGGAACAGGGCCGCTCCTCGTCACGGCCCTCGCGGCCGTAGTCGCCGCGCTCGCCGCGACCCTGTTCGTCTTCCTGCGCGAAGCCGTGCGCGATCCCGCCGCCCAGGGCGGCTAGCCGGCCCCGTGCGCCTGCTGGTCACCGGCGCATCGGGCCGCCTGGGCAGGGCTCTCGAGGCGGCGCTGCGCGACGGGGACGATCCGCGCGCGGCGCCGATCGTGTGGATCGGGGCGTCGTCGGAGGACGCCGACGTGGGCGATGCTCGCAGCGTCCGGGATCTCGTCGGTCGCGTCCGCCCGGACGCGATCCTGCACGCGGCCGCCTGCACCGACGTCGCGGGTGCCGAGCGGGACCGGGCCCGCTGCTGGCGGGCCAACGTGGCCGGGACCCGCCACGTCGCCGATGCCGCGACGGAGGCCGGTGCGCGCCTGGTCCACGTCAGCAGCGACTACGTCTTCTGGGGCGGCGGCGATCGGCCGGCGGGCGGCTACCGCGAGGACGATCCGGTCGGTCCGGTGCGCAACTACTACGCCCTGACCAAGCTGGTCGCCGAGGAGGCGGCACGGCGGGCGCCTGGCGCCCTGATCGTGCGCACCTCCTTCCGCGCCTCCGCCTGGCCGCACCCCAGCGCCTTCGACGACCTGTACACGGGCCAGGACTACGTCGACGTGATCGCCGGGGAGCTGGCGTTGCTGCTACGGCACCTGGGCGAGGTCGACGACGACCTGCTGCACGTCGTGACGGAGCGGAAGAGCGTGTACGAGCTGATCGCGCGGCGGACGCCGGGCGTGCGCCGCGGGTCGCGGCGCGACGCGCCGGTGAACCTGCCCGAGGACGTCTCGCTGAACACCGATCGCTGGCAGGGGTGGAAGGCACGGTGGGCGCCATGAACGCGACGTTCGAACCGCTCGATCTGGACGGCGTCGTGCTGGTCACGCCGCCGGTGCACGGCGACGATCGAGGCTTCTTCCTGGAGCGCTACGTGGCGCCGTCGTACCTGGCGCACGGCATCGGTCCGTTCGTGCAGGACAACCACTCGCGCTCGGTCCGGGGGGTGCTGCGCGGGATCCACTGGCAGCTCCCGCCGAAGGCCCAGGGCAAGCTGGTCTCGGTCGTGCGTGGCGCGATCCTCGACGTGGCGGTGGACCTGCGCCGCGGCTCGGCCAGCTTCGGCCGCTGGGTCGGGGCGCGGCTGGACGACCGCGACCATCGCCAGCTGTGGGTGCCGCCCGGCTTCGGGCACGGCTTCGTCGTGCTGAGCGACGTGGCCGACGTGCACTACAAGTCCACCGCCGGCTACGCGCCCCACCTGGAGCGGGGCCTGCGCTGGGACGATCCCGCGGTGGGCATCGACTGGAGCCTCGATCCCGCCGGGAGCGGACCGACGCTGTCCGCGCGCGACGCGCGTCTGCCCCGCCTGGCCCAGCTGGACGACGCCGACCTGTTCCCGGGCGGCGCGACGGAAGCAGGCTCCTGATGGCACGGACGATCCTCGTCACCGGTGGCGCGGGCTTCATCGGCTCGACGCTGGTGCGCCAGCTGCTCGCGACCGGCAGCGACCGCGTCGTGACCCTCGACGCGCTCGCCTACGCGGGGCACCTGGCCTCGCTGGGCGAGGAGGTGCTGGACCACCCGCGCCACGCCTTCGAGCACGGCGACGTGGCCGACGCGAGCGTCGTGCGCGCCGTCTTCGAGCGTCACCGGCCGGATGCGGTCCTGCACCTCGCCGCGGAGAGCCACGTCGACCGCAGCATCGACGGACCGGACGCCTTCCTGCGCACCAACGTCGACGGCACCTTCGTCCTGCTGCAAGCGGCGCGCGACGCCTGGCGCGACCGCGACGACGTGCGTTTCGTCCACGTCAGCACCGACGAGGTGTTCGGCAGCCTGGCGCCGGACGCGCCGCCGTTCGACCGGTCGACGCCGTACGACCCGCGCAGCCCCTACGCGGCCTCCAAGGCCGCCAGCGACCACCTGGCCCGCGCCTGGTTCCACACCTACGGGCTGCCCACGATCGTGACCAACTGCAGCAACAACTACGGCCCGCGGCAGTACCCCGAGAAGCTGATCCCGACGATGGTGCTGCGCGGCGCCCGCGGCGAGACCCTGCCCGTCTACGGCGCCGGCGACCAGGTGCGCGACTGGCTGCACGTCAGTGATCACGCGCGCGGCCTGATCGCGGCCCTGGACGACGGCCAGCCGGGCCGCACCTACCTCTTCGGCGCGCGCAACGAGCGCACCAACCTCGAGCTGGTGCAGGCGATCTGCCGCGGCCTGGACGGGGCGCGTCCCGACGCCGCTCCGCACGCGGATCGGATCCGCCACGTCACCGACCGACCGGGCCACGACCGGCGCTACGCCGTCGATCCGTCGGCCGCCGAGCGCGAGCTGGGGTGGGCGCCGACCGTGCCGTTCGACGAGGGACTGGCGGCGACCGTCGCCTGGTACCTGGAGAACGACGCGTGGGTGAGGTCGGTCCTGGAGGGGCGCTACGACCTGTCGCGGCAGGGCCTGGCGGACGGAGCGCCGTCGTGAGGAGGCGCGCGTGAAGGGCATCATCCTGGCCGGCGGGAGCGGCACCCGCCTGCACCCGATGACGGCCGCGGTCAGCAAGCAGCTGCTGCCGGTCTACGACAAGCCGATGATCTACTACCCGCTGTCGACCCTGATGTGGGCCGGTATCCGCGAGATCCTGATCATCACCACGCCGCACGACCGGCCGATGTTCGAGCGGCTGCTGAGCGACGGCGCGCAGTGGGGCATCGAGCTGCGCTACGCCGAGCAGCCCTCCCCCGACGGCCTGGCCCAGGCGTTCCTGATCGGCGAGGCGTTCCTGGACGGGTCGCCCGCCTGCCTGATCCTGGGCGACAACATCTTCCACGGCTACGGCCTGAGCGGGAAGCTGCGCGAGGCGGCGGCGCTCACGTCGGGCGCGCGGGTCTTCGCCTACCGCGTGCACGATCCGGGGCGCTACGGCGTCGTCGCGTTCGATGACCAGCGCCGCGTGGTCGACATCGAGGAGAAGCCGGCGCGCCCCAAGAGCCGCTACGCCGTGACCGGCCTGTACTTCTATGGCCCCGACGTGGTCGAGATCGCCAAGGCCGTACGCCCGTCCGAACGCGGCGAGCTGGAGATCACCGACGTCAACCGCGCCTACCTGGCGCGCGGCGACCTGACGGTCGAGCTGCTGGGCCGCGGGACCGCTTGGCTGGACACCGGGACGCCGGACGCGCTGCTGCAGGCCGCGACGTTCGTGCAGACGCTGGAGGCGCGGCAGGGCTTCAAGATCGCGGCGCCGGAGGAGGCGGCCTGGCGCAACGGCTGGATCGACGACGCGCGGCTGCAGGAGCTGGCCGCGCCGCTTCGGAAGAGCGGATACGGGGCGTACCTGGAGGGGTTGCGGAGAGAGGAGCCGTAGGCGCCGGCTACAGCTCGATCGGCTCTCCGTCGCGGGCCACCATCGCCTGCAGCGACGTGCGGTCCAGCACCGCCAGGATCGCCCGCTTGACGTCCAGCATGGTGCGCCGGACCTCGCAGTCGGTCTCGTCGACGCAGTCGTCGCAGGGCGCGTAGTAGCGCTTGGACACGCACGGGATCGGGGCGAGGGGCCCCTCGAAGATGCGGATCACGGCGCCCAGGTGGATCTCTTCCGGGGGGCGCGAGAGGCGGTAGCCGCCGCCGCGGCCCTTGCGGCTCTGCAGGTGGCCGTGCTTGGTGAGGTCGGACAGGATCGATTCGAGGAACTTCGGGGGGATGCGCTGGGCCTCCGCGATGGCGGCGGCGTGGACCCGTTGGTCGCTGGCCGGGTCGTAGGCGCGGGCGAGGTGCGCCAGCGCCTTCAGGGCGTACTTGGCCTTCTGGGTCAGGGCGACCATCGAGGGGAGCATACCTGCCCGGACCTGGGGGGTTCCTAAACTCCTATCGGTTTGCTAGGTTGATGTCGATTCCGATCGGCTCCGCAGCCTCGCCTCACGGCGACACCGACGCTGGTCCGCCGACGACGCCACCCTGACACCCCCCCGAGGAGTACCCGTGACCCGCAGCGACCCTGCCCTCCTGGGCCCGATCCTGGACGACGTCGCGCGCCTGTGCGCGCAGGCGGGCGACGCGATCCTCGAGGTGTACGAGGATCCGGGCGCCTTCGGCACCGAGGCCAAGTCCGACGGCTCCCCGCTGACCCGTGCCGACCTGGCCTCCCACCGGATCCTGACGGGCGGCCTGACCGCCCTCACGCCGGACCTGCCGGTGCTCTCCGAGGAGTCCGCCGAGGTCCCCTACGAGCAGCGCGCCACCTGGACCCGCTTCTGGCTGGTCGATCCTCTGGACGGCACCAAGGAGTTCGTGAAGCGCAACGGCGAGTTCACCGTCAACGTCGCCCTGATCGAGATCCGTTCCGGCATCGGCGTCCCCGTCGCCGGCGTGGTGCGCGTGCCGGTGACCGGGGCCACGTACGCCGGCGGCGAGGGCGTCGGCGCCTGGCGCGAGCAGGACGGCCTTCGGACGTCGATTTCGACGGTCGCGCCGGGTGAAGGCCCCGTCCGCGTCGTCGCCAGCCGCTCGCACGGGAACCCGGCCACGGACGCGTTCATCGACGGCCTGGAGGCGCTCCTCGGCCCCATCGATCGCACCTCCAGCGGAAGCTCGCTCAAGCTCTGCCGGGTGGCGGAGGGCTCGGCCCACTACTACCCGCGCGTGGCGCCCACGATGGAGTGGGACACCGCCGCCGCCCACGCGATCGTGACCGCGGCCGGCGGCGTCGTCTGGCGCTACGGCACGACCGAGCCGCTGCGCTACGCGAAGGAGGACCTGCTCAACCCGCACTTCCTCGTCGGCTACGCCGGTGACGCGCCCCTGCCCGACGCCTACCGCGTCGCCGACGACCGCCCGCCCGAGGAGGACGCATGACCGACGCCCCGCACGACGCACACCACGCGGCGGTGGACGCCGCGACGCCCGCCCCGGACCGCCTGACCCACCTGAAGCAGCTCGAGGCCGAATCGATCCACATCCTCCGCGAGGTCGCGGCCGAGTTCGACGCCCCCGTCATGCTCTACTCGATCGGCAAGGACAGCAGCGTCATGCTGCACCTCGCCCTGAAGGCGTTCTACCCGGGCAAACCGCCGTTCCCGCTGATGCACATCGACACCACCTGGAAGTTCAAGGAGATGACCGCCTTCCGCGACCGCCGCGCGCAGGAGGTGGGCCTGGACCTGATCGTGCACACCAACCAGGAGGGCCTGGCGCAGGGGATCGGACCGTTCACGCACGGCAGCGCCGTCCACACCGACGTGATGAAGACACAGGCGCTCAAGCAGGCGCTCACGAAGCACCGCTTCGACGCGGCCTTCGGCGGCGCACGCCGGGACGAGGAGAAGAGCCGCGCCAAGGAGCGCGTCTACAGCTTCCGCGACCAGAACCACGCCTGGGACCCCAAGAACCAGCGGCCGGAGCTGTGGAGCCTCTACAACGGCAAGCACAAGAAGGGCGAGTCGATCCGCGTCTTCCCCCTCTCCAACTGGACCGAGCTGGACATCTGGCAGTACATCTGGCTGGAGGACATCCCGATCGTGCCACTGTATTTCGCGAAGGAGCGGCCGGTGGTGCGGCGCGACGGCGCGCTGATCATGGTGGACGACGACCGCATGCCGCTGGAGCCCGGCGAGACGCCGGCCATGGAGAAGGTCCGCTTCCGCACGCTGGGCTGCTACCCCCTCACGGGCGCGGTGCGCAGCGAGGCGGACACGCTTCCCGAGATCATCCAGGAGATGCTGCTCACCCGCAGTTCGGAGCGC
>CAZJGU010000031.1:0-4349 GCA_964545455.1 uncultured bacterium
GCAAGCCGGTTGCGCCAGGTCCGTGTCTTGTCGCGGCCGGCATGGCCCAGCTGGGCGTCTGGGGCGAGCGCCTCGGCATCCCCACCCAGGTCGGGCCCGACGGGGGCGATCCGGCCGCCGTCGCTTTCGATGCGGCCGCGGCGCGAAAGGCCAAGGGGCGCGACCTGCTGATCGTGGACACCGCCGGCCGCCTGCACACCCAGCACAACCTGATGGAGGAACTGAAGAAGGTGCGGCGGGTCATCGGCAAGGCCGATCCGGGCGAGCCGAAGGAGGTCTGGCTGGTCCTGGACGCGGTGACGGGCCAGAACGGGCTGCAACAGGCGCGCCGCTTCCACGAGGCGGTCGGTCTGACCGGCGTGATCGTCACCAAGCTCGACGGGACCGGCAAGGGCGGCATCCTGCTGCCGATCGCCCGCGAGCTGGACCTGCCGATCAAGTTCATCGGCGTGGGCGAGGCCGCCGAGGACCTGCAGCCCTACGACGCGGCCGCCTACGTGCGCGCCCTGCTGGACATGCCGGCCGCCGACGCGGCCTGAGCCCGTGAGCCCCGCCGGCCGACCCGCGGGCGAGCCCGACCTGGACGCGCTCCTCCAGGCGTGGGGCGTGTGGAGCGGTCCGCCGGAGCGGTCGGACGGCGCCTGGCGCGTGCCGGCCGGGCCGCTGCCGCTGGCGTTGGACGACGCCCTCTGGGCGCCCCCGCCCGACGCGCTGGACCACGCCCGGGCGAGGGGCGACGACGTCCTTCTCGCCCCCGGCGCGCCGGCCGAGGACGCCGCCCGCGCGGCGGGCTACCGCCCTTGGCTGGCCGTGCGCGCCGACGACCCGTTCGCCGGCCCGGGCGCCACGGGCGGAACCGGCCGCGTCGACGTGGCGGACGCCGCGCCGCGCCGCTGGGACGCCGCTCGCTCGGTCGCCGAGCTGCTGGTGGCCGCGCAGCCCGACGGTCGCGCCGAGGATCCGGCGGAGGCCGAGGCCCGTGCCGGCGCGATGGGAGCGGCGTTGGCGGCCGCCGCCGAGGAGGACGCCGGCATCGCGCTGCACCTCACCGGCGAGCGCACGGCCCAGCGGGCGGCCGCCGTCAGCGCTCGGAGCGCGAACGCCGTCGTGATCGTCGCCGGGGGCGGCGCCGTCGGGCCGCTGGCCGCCCGGCTGTTGGACGACGCGCGCTCGCTGGGGCTGCGCACCTTCTGGACCCGCACCTGCGACCTGGACGATCCGGCCGCCTGGCTGCGCCGCTGGACGCGGTACGCATGAGGTCCGACGGCGCGACCGCTCGCCCCGTCGCCGTGGTGGCCGCGACCGAGATGGAGCTGGCCCCGCTGCGGGCGCTCCTGGCCGACGTGCGGACGTTCGCCCTGCCGGGCGCCGACGGCGCCTGGCGCGGGCGTCTGGCGGGTCGACCGCTGGTGCTGGCGGCCAGCGGGGTCGGCACGGCCGCGGCCGCGACGACCGCTGCGACGCTGGCGGCCCGGGTCGGTCCCGCCGCCCTGATCGTGACCGGCATCGCCGGCGCCTACGTCGGCGCCTTCGTGCCGGTCGGAACCGCGGTCGCCGCCGCCTCGGAGCACGACCTCGACGCCGGCATCGTGGCCCGCGCGGACCGGGCCGGCCTGGCCTCGATCCCGCTTCCGCGCGGCGCCGGGCCGGACGGCCCGCTCTTCGAGACCGTCGCGACCGATCCCGGCTGGCGCTCGGCCCTGGCCCGCGCGAGCGGAACCGTCGCGCTTCCCTTCGCCACCTCCGACGCCATCTCCGGCGACCTGGACGTGGCGGCCGCCCGGGCCCAGCACAGCGGCGCCGCGATCGAGTCGATGGAAGGGGTCGGCGCCGCGCTGGCCTGCGCCCGCCTGGGGATCCCCTTCGGCGAGCTCCGTGGCGTGTCCAACGTCGCCGGCGTCCGCGACAAGGACGCCTGGGACGTGCCGGCGGCGCTGCGCGCGGCGACCCGCGCGCTGCGGATCGCGCTGGCCGAGGGGCCCGACCCGGACCCGACCGGTCCGGGAACGTAGCCCAGGCTGCGGTATGCTCGCGCCATGGCATTGGTCACCGGACTCGAGATCCTGGCAGCGGCGCGCGCCGGCAAGTACGGCGTCGGCGCCTTCAACACCAACGACATGGAGATCACGCAGGCGATCCTGGAGGCGGCCGAAGCGAAGCGCAGCCCGGTCATCGTCGCGCTCTCCGAGGGCGGCCTGAAGTACGGCGGACCGATCCTGCCCAGGCTCGTGATCGAGATGGCGCGCGAGGTCAGCGTGCCGGTCGCGTTGCACCTCGACCACGGATCGTCGTACGCGTCGTGCCTGCGTGCGATCCGCATGGGCTTCACCTCGGTGATGATCGACAAGTCCCACGAGGAGGAGGACGACAACGTGCGTGAGACCGCCCGCGTCGTCGAGGCGGCGCACGCCGTCGGCGTGACGGTCGAGGCCGAGATCGGGCGCCTCGGTGGGGTCGAGGAGCACGTGGTCGTCGCCGAGGAGGACGCCATCCTCACCAAGCCGGACGAGGCCGAGCGCTTCATGGAACGCAGCGGCGCCGACTACCTCGCCGTCGCCATCGGCACCTCGCACGGAGCGAACAAGGGCACGGGCCGGCCGTACATCGATCACGATCGGATCGTCGAGATCGCCTCGCGCCTGCCCCATCCGCTCGTGATGCACGGCGCCAGCGGCGTGCCCAGCGACCTCGTCCGGCGCCTGAACGACGCCGGCGGATCGCTGGCCGACGCCAGCGGCATCCACGAGGACGACGTCCGCAAGGCCGTCACCGAGGGGATCGCCAAGATCAACACCGACACCGACCTGCGCCTCGCGTTCACCGCGCGGGTGCGCGAAGTGCTGCGCGACGACCCGACCCAGTTCGATCCGCGCAAGATCCTGGGGCCCGCCCGCGACGAGATGCGCCGCATCGTCGAGGCACGCATGGACGTCTTCGGGTCCAGCGGCCGCGCCGACGCCTGATCGACCGACGCCCCGGCCCCCGTTCCTGCCTCGGCGCCGGCGACCTCAGCGGGCGCCGGTCTCGTCCGCCTCGGCGGCCGGGTTGCGGCTGGGCGTGACGTAGACCGTCTTCTGCTGCGCGTAGTGCACCGCGCCGGCCGGCGCCCCCTTGACCTTCCAGACGTGCTTGCGCTGGGTGTAGTCGACCGGGACGTTGTCGCCGCCGGACGCCTTGGAGTGCCCGGCGGCCAAGCGGGCGGCGAACAGCACGGTGTCGAACGGCACCTCGCGCCCCCCGCTCAGCACCACCACGTGCGAGCCGTGCCAGCCCTGCACGTGCAGCCACAGGTCACGGCTGCGGGCCAGCTTGAACGTGACCTCGTCGTTGTCGCGAGCGTTGCGCCCGACCACCACGGTGAAGTCGTGCGGCGCGCGGTAGCGCAGGCCGGGGCCGCGCCGCCGTTCGGGCCGCTCGCGGTCCAGCGTGGCGACCCGCTCCCGTAGCTCGGCGTCGTCCAGGCGTTCGGCCGCGTCCAGCTCCCGCTCCAGCCGCTCGAGCTCGGCGCTGGTGGCCTCGGACCGTGCCAGGGCCCGCTCGGCGCGGGCTTCCCGGCGCCGGGCGCGATCGTAGCGGGCCTCGGCGTTCTCGGCCGGGGAGCGCGCCGGATCCAGCGGTAGCTCGACCTCCCGCCCCTCCCAGTCCGGCAGCGTCACGCGCGCCGCGCCGCTCGGGACCGTGCCCAAGCGCGCCAGCAGCAGGTCGCCCTCCTCGCGCAGCCGGGCCGCGTCGTCGGCCGCCTCCAGCGTCCGCTCGGCGTCGTGCAGCCGCTTGCGCGCCAAGCCGATCCGGTCGCGCAGGTGCGCCGTCCAGCGGCGCAGGTCCGCCTCGCGCCGCTCACGCGCGCGCAGCGCCGCCAGGTCGGGCCGTCCCAGCGCCGCCCGGGCCGCTCCGGCCGGGTCGCGCACGACCGTGGCCAGGGCGGACAGGACCGCGTCCAGGTCCGCGCCCTCCAGCGCGACCTCGTCGGACACGCCGGCCAGCGTCGCGATGGTGGCCGTCAGCTCGGGACCGATGCCGTCGACCACGCTGCGGAGCTTGCGCAGGCGCCGTCCCTGCAGGGCGGCCCGCAGCTCCTCCTCGCGGGCGCTGCGCGGGTCCAGCTTGTCGTACGGCGGCGGCGGCACGTACGGGAGGCCGGGGCGCACCTGGCGGTAGCGGTTGACGTCGGCGCCGATCTCGCGCGCCGCGCCGATGACGATGCCCTCCTCGTCGATCAGCACCAGGTTGCCGTTGCGGCCGGTGAGCTCGGCGACCAGCTCGACCGGCGCCGTCTCGACGAACCCGCGCGACGGGCCGAAGCGGAACAGAAGCGCCCGGTCCGGGTCGTAGCCGTCCGGCGGAAGGCC
>CAZJGU010000031.1:4359-29337 GCA_964545455.1 uncultured bacterium
GGGCCGAAGCGGAAGCGCGCCACGCGGTCCAGGCCCGGCTGCGTCGCCGCCACGAGCGGCCCGGCCGCGCGGGCCGCCAGCAGCGCCTGGAACCCGGTCGCGGGGGCGCCGCTCCCGGCGGGCTGATCGTCCCGCAGCTCCAGCCGCGGGTGCGGCAGGCGGTCGAACCACCACAGCGCCCCGGCCGGCACCAGCGGCAGCACCAGCGTGTGGCGTCCGTCGAAGCGCCAGGCCAGACGCTCGGCGGGAAGCCGGTCCTGCACCTGGGCGAGGACCTGGGCGAGCAGCAGCCCTTCCATGCGGCGGAGTCTACCTTCGCCCGCGCGGGGCGACGGGGCGGGACCGGGTCAGTTGAGCCAGCGCTCGGCGCCCCCGAGCCAGCGGCGCGCCTGCTCGACGTGGCCCTCGAGGGGACCGATCCACTCGCTCCCAGGCTCGACGTGCGCGAGCGCCTGACGGGCGTGCAGCAGCACCTGTTCGGCCGCCGCCGGCCCGCGCTGCGCGTGGACGTCGGCCAACAGCTGGTGCGCGGCGAGCCAGGTGGGATCGCCGGCCTGGGTGGCGCTGACGGCTCGCTCGAGCCAGACGATCGCCTCGTCGAGGTCGAAGTACTCGAACGCGACCGTGCCCAGGATCAGGCAGGCCGGTCCGACCGCGCCGGCCTCGAGCGCGCGACCCGCGGTCTCGCGCGCGCCGGGCAGATCGCCGCGGCGCAGGCGCACCTCGGCCAGGTCGGCGGTCGCCTCGGCCCGGTGCGGGTAGTCGGGGTCCAGCAGGAGCTCCTCGAACTCGTGCTCGGCCGCGTCGAGGGCGTCCCCCTCGAGCAGGGCGATGGCGCGCTCGTGCACGGCGTAGGCGAGCTCCTCCTCCGGCGCCTCCGGCAGCGCGTCGGCCAAGCGCTCGGCCGCCTCCGCGAACCGGCCCAGCCGCGACAGGGCCTGCGCACGCGCCTGCGCCAGCGCGAAGCGGCGGGGCCCGGTCGGCTGCGCCGCGTCGGCCGCGTCGAAGCGCAGGAGCGCCCGGCGCGGGTTGCCGAGCTCCAGCTCGGCCCGACCGGCCAGCTCGTCCGCCCAAGCGGCATCGGCGGGGGTCAGCTCGCTGGGATCGACCGAGTCCAGCAGCGCGAGCACGGCGTCGGCGCGACCAAGGTCCAGCAGCGCGGCGGCCCAGGGCACGTGGATGGGGGCGCGCTCGGACGGAGCCGCACCGGCGGCGGCGGTCTCGAACGCCTCGGCCGCCGCGTCGAACTCGCCGACGTCGGCGCGGGCGTGCCCGAGGATCGACCACCAGCGCCAGCGCAGGTAGGTGGGCAGGTCCTGCGGATCGATCGCCTCGAGCGCCTTGCGCGCGCTCCGGCCCGCCCCGGCGATCCAGAGCGCACTGGCGGCGTGGTAGGCGGCGACCCCGTCGCCCTCCTCCCCCAGCCGTCGTACGCCGCGCCGCACCTCGGCGGCGCCGGCCCCCTGCAACGCCCGGAACTCCCAGTGCAGCGCCCGGTAGAGCGGCCGACGCACCGAGGCCGGGTCGGCCGCGGCCGCCGCGCGCAGGGCGCGCAGACCACGGTCCAGGCCGCCGTGTCCGTAGAGCGCGTCGGCAGCCGCGAGGTGCAGGTGGTAGAGCGCGCGCACGGCTGCGGCGGGCGCGCCGTCGGCCGCATGCTCCAGCAGGGCGAAGGCGGCCTCGTAGCGGCCTTCGGCCAGGGCCCGTCGGGCCGGCTCGAGCTGCTCCAGCCGAACGCTCGCGAGGATCACGGCTCGACGCTATCACGGTGGCCCAGGCGGCCGGACGCAGGGACACCCCCGTGATAGCGTCCCCGCCATGAACATGCATGGATTCACGCCCGTCGCGGAGCGCGATCTCGCCATCGCCGGCGTGCGGGCCCGCCGACTCGTGCACGAGGCCAGCGGCGCCGAGGTGCTGCTGCTCGCCAGCGGCGAGCCGAACCTCTCCTTCGCGGTCGGCTTCCAGACCCTGCCGAACGACGACACGGGCGTGGCGCACATCCTCGAGCACATGGTGCTGGCGGGCTCGGAGCGCTTCCCCCTCAAGGACCCGTTCTTCGAGATGATCAAGGGGTCGCTGGCCGGCTTCCTGAACGCCATGACCTACCCCGACCGCACCGTCTACCCGTTCGCGACGGAGCATCCGCAGGACTTCCTCAACCTGCTGCAGGTGTACCTCGACGCGGTCTTCCGCCCACGCCTGTCCGAGACCACCTTCGAGCAGGAGGCCTGGCACCTCGAGCCGGGCGAGAACGGCGCCACCCTCCAGCTGCGCGGCGTCGTCTACAACGAGATGAAGGGCGCCGTCGCCAACCCCTCGCGCGCGCTGCAGCACACCGAGACCAGCGCCCTCTTCCCGGAGACCGCCTACCGGCACGAGTCGGGCGGCGATCCGGTGGCGATCCCCGACCTGACGTACGCCGACCTGAAGGCGTTCCACGCGGCCCACTACCACCCGGCGCGCGCTCGCTTCGTGCTGCACGGCGACGTGCCGCTCGAGGCGACCCTGGCCACGATCGCCGGCTACCTCGAGGGCGTCGAGCGCCTGGACCCGCTGCCGCCGCCGGCGCTGCAAGCGCCGTTCGAGGCACCGCGCGAGGCGCACGGCAGCTACCCTGCCGACGCCCGCGGCAAGGCGTTCGCGACCGTCGCCTGGGCGCTCCCGCCGGTGGCGGGGCCGGGCGAGGAGCTGGCGCTCGACCTGCTGGACCACGTGCTGGTCGGGACGCCCGCGGCGCCCCTGCGGCGCGCGCTGCTGGACGCGGGTCTGGGCGAGGCGTTCGTGGGCGGCCTCTCGACCACCCTGCGCCAACCGGCCTTCCACGCCGGGCTGCGCGGCGTCGATCCGGAGCGCACCGGCGAGGTGCACGCGCTGGTGCTGACGACGCTGGAGCGGATCGCTGCGGAGGGGATCGACGCGGGCGACGCCGAGGCGGCGCGGAACGCCCTGGAGTTCGACCTGCGCGAGCTGGACGTCTACGGCGGCCAGCGTGGCCTGGCGCTGGCCCTCGACGCGCTGGGCGCGTGGCTGCACGGCGGCGATCCGCTGGAGCAGGCCGACCTCGACGCCGCCCTGAGCGACCTCGACGCGCGGGTGGCGCCGCGCGGCGACGGGGAGGCGGCGGCCGCCGCGCTCACTCGGCTGCTGCGCGCCCGCCTGCTGGACAACCCGCACCGCGTCGCGACCACCGTGCTGCCCGATCCCGACCTGAGCGAGGCGCGCGCCGCACAGGAACGCGAGCGCCTGGCCGCCCGGGCCGCCGAGCTGGACGAGGTCGCGCTGGCCGAGATCGGCGCTGCCGCAGCCCACTTGGCGGAGGCCCAACAGGCGCCCGATCCGCCCGAGGCGCGCGCGACCCTGCCGCGCCTGACGCGCGAGGACCTGCGCGAGCAACGGCCGCACCCGGCCGAGCAGGTGCGCTCGCGCGATGGCGTCGAGATCGTCCGCTACGACCTGCCGACGCGGGGGCTGGCGTACCTCGACCTCGCCTTCGACCTGCGGCGCGTGCCGGAGCGGCTGCTGCCGCACGTCGGCCTGCTCGGGCGCCTGCTGCTCGAAACCGGCACGGCCGGGCGCTCGCTGCAGGACCTGACGCGCGCCATCGATCACGATACCGGCGGCATCGGCGCCGCCTTCGACCTCGCCCCCGGCGTGGCCGGAACCGGCGGCCTGGCCCGCTTCTTCGTGCGCGGCAAGGCGCTCGCCGCGCAGGCGGGCGCGATGGCCGAGCTGATGACCGAGATCGTCCTGGAGGCCAACGTGGCCGACGTGGCCGCCGTCCGGCGGCTGGCGGTCGAGGAGTTGGCGCGACGGCGCGCCTCGATCGAGCCGGCCGGCCACCGCTACGCGCTGCGGCGTCTGGCGGCCCACGGCAGCGTCGAGGACCGGGCCGACGAGCTGCTGGCCGGCCTGGCGTCGCTGGACGCCTTGGCCGGCCTGATCGAGCGCTGCGACGACGATCCTGTCGCCGTCGCCGCCGAGCTCGAGGAGCTGCGCGAGGTGCTGTTCAGCCGGGCTGGCCTGGTGGTCGGCCTGACCGCCGACGAGGCGGCCGCGGAGCCGGCGCAGGCGGCGATCGACGCGCTGCTGGACCGGCTCCCCTCCGGCGGCGATGCGGGCGCCGACGCCTGGGCGCTGCCCCGCCCGCGGCCGCGCGAAGGGTGGACCCTTCCCGGTCAAGTGCACTACATCGCCACGGGCGTGGCCCTCGCGGACGGCGCGCCGCTGCCGGGCGGCTGGCTGGCAGCGGCGCGCTGGCTGACCGGCGACCTGTTCATCCCCCAGGTGCGCTTCCAGGGAGGCGCCTACGGGGCGGGAGCGCAGCTCGATCCCCTGCACGGTGCGCTGCGGACCTACTCCTACCGCGACCCGCACTTGGAGCGGACGCTCGAGGTGGCCCACGGCATGGCGGACGCGCTTCGGAGCGCCGCCCGCGAGGTCGACCCGCAGGAGTTCGACGCCCTGGTGATCGGCGCGGTCGGCGGCCTGGATCCCTACGCCCTGCCCGGTACGCGCGGGCACCGCGAGCTGGTGCGGCGCCTGCGCGGCAGCCAGGGCCAGCTCGAGCGGCTGCGCGGCGATCTGCTCGACGCCGGTCCCGACGCTTTCGACGAGCTGGCCGACGCGATCGAGGCGGCGGGCGAGCCGGCGCTGGTCGTGCTGGGCGCTGAACCGTCGCTGCGCGAGCGGGCCGACCGCCTGGGGCTGGAGCTGCGCGAGCCGGGCTGATCCTCTGCGACCCCAGGCGTCTTCGAGCCGGGGCGGCGTTCCAGCGACGCCGCCCCGATGTCGTGGCTAGCCCGTGCGCGCGTCCGTGCCGGTGACGTCGGTGCGGCCGTGGCGCCAGCGACCGACGACCGCGGCGGCGGCACCCGGGTCGGGGAACGCCGCGGCGAACCAGCGGTAGTAGAGCGCCTCCTCGGGCGTGCGTGGCGGAAGCGGCAGGTCGGACCCCACCCCCTCGGCCGTCGCCGCCTCGGCCGCCTCGCGGGTCAGCTCGGCCAGCAGGTCGGTGGCGCCGGAGCCCTCGTCGAACTGGGCCTTGTCGCGCCAGACGATGGCGTCGGGCAGCAGGTCCTCCACCGCCCGGCGCAGGACCCACTTCTCCGTGCCGTTCCGGCGCTTGAGGCGCGGATCGATCCGTTGGGCGACGTCGATCAGCTCGGTGTCGAGGAACGGGACGCGCGCCTCGAGCCCGTGCGCCATCGTCATGCGGTCGACCCGCTGCAAGTTGAGGTCGTGCATCGTCGTGAGCGACCGCCCGAGCTCGTGCGCGAGCGCGTCCCAGGCGCCGTCGTAGTCGGCGTGGTAGGCGTAGCCGGCGAACAGCTCGTCGGCCCCTTCCCCGGTCAGCACGACCTTGACGTGGCGGGCGGCCAGGCGCGCCGTGAACCAGGTGGGCACGACGCTGCGCACCAGGTCGGCGTCGAACGACTCGAGCGCGGCGATGATCCGCGGGAGGCGCGACCGGACCTCGCGCGGGTCGATGAGGTGCTCGTGGTGGTCGCTGCCGATGTGCTCGGCGACCTGGCGAGCGGCGACCAGGTCGGGCGAGCCCTCGGTCCCGACGGCGAAGGTCCGCAGCCGGCCGGTCCGCCGGATCGCCAGGGCGGCGATGGCGCTGCTGTCCAGCCCACCGGACAGGAACGACCCGAGCGGTACGTCCGCCATCAGGCGCTTCTCGACCGCCCGCTCCAGCGTGGCGCGCACGATGGCGGCCGCTTCGTCCGGATCGCGCAGGTCGTCGGCGGCGTCGGGCAGGGTCCAGGCGCCACGCCGCCCGAGGCGCGAGTGCCAGACGCTGCCCGGCGGGACCACCTCGATCTCCAGGCCCAGCGGCGCGAGGGCCTTGAGCTCGGAGGCGAAGTAGGTCGTCGCGCCGTCGCGGGCCAGGTAGAGCGGCTTGATGCCCAGGGGATCGCGCGCCAGCAGCAGATCGGCGCCGTCGGCGACGGCCAGCGCGTACATGCCGTCCAGCGCGCGCGCGAAGGCGGGACCGTCGCGCTCGAACAGGTGCAGCGCCGCCTCGGTGTCGGCCTCGCTGGCGAAGGCGTGGCCGGTCAGGCGGTCGCGCAGGCTGCGGTGGTTGTAGATCTCGCCGTTGCCGGCCAGCGCGATCGTGCCGTCCTCGTTGCGGTGGGGCTGGTGGCCGCCCTCGGGGTCGACGATCGACAGCCGGACGTGCCCGAGGGTGGTGGGGCCGACGCGCAGCAGGCGCTCGTCGTCGGGCCCGCGGTGGCGCAGGGCCGCCATCATCGCCCTGGTGACGCGCTCGGGGTCGGGGTGGGGTCCGTGGACCCCGCAGATGCCGCACATGGGGAGCTCCTTCCGGGGAACGGGCACGAGGGTAGCGCGCCCTGCCCGGTCGCCCGTCGCCCGGGCCACGGACGCGGGGCGCCGCGCGCGCTAGGCGGCGGCGCCCCGGTCGGGACCGATCGGCTCCGGTGCGGCTAGTTCAGGACCTCCTGCGGCGTGTCGGCCTCGAAGGTCAGGCGGCTTTCGTCCAGGTCCACGCGCACGATGTCGCCGTCGGACACCCGGCCCGCCAGGATCTCCTTGGAGAGTGGCGTCTCGAGGTGGCGCCGGATGGCGCGAGCCAGCGGGCGAGCGCCGAAGGCCGGGTCGAAGCCGATCTTGGCGAGGTGGGCGAGCGCGGCGTCCGACAGCTCCAGCTCGATCCGCTTGCCGGCCAGGCGGCGGCGCAGCTCGTCGATGCGGAGCTCGGCGATGCGGGCGACCTGCTCCTGGTCCAGGCCCTCGTAGACGACGATGTCGTCGAGCCGGTTGAGGAACTCGGGGCGGAAGGCGCCGCGCAGCTCGCGCAGGACGACCTCCTCGATCTCGGCGACCGGCCGCCCGGCGCGGCTCATCTCCAGGATCTGAGGGCTGCCGATGTTGCTGGTGAGGATCACGACGGTGTTGCGGAAGTCGACCGTGCGTCCGTGCGCGTCGGTCAGGCGGCCGTCGTCCAGCACCTGCAGCAACGCGTTGAAGACGTCGGGGTGGGCCTTCTCGATCTCGTCGAAGAGCACCACGGCGTACGGTCGACGACGGATCGCCTCCGTCAGCTGGCCCCCCTCCTCGAAACCGACGTAGCCGGGAGGCGCCCCGATCAGGCGCGCGACGGTGTGCTTCTCCATGTACTCGCTCATGTCGAGCCGGACCATGGCGTCCTCGTCGTCGAACAGCTGCTGGGCGAGGGCCTTGGCGGTCTCGGTCTTGCCGACCCCGGTGGGTCCGAGGAACAGGAAGCTGCCGATCGGCTTGCGATCGTCGGCCAGGCCGGCGCGCGAGCGGCGCACCGCGTCGGCGACCGCTTCGAGGGCGCGATCCTGTCCCACGACGCGGCGGTGCAGCTCCTCCTCGAGGCCCAGGAGCTTCTCGCGCTCGCCCTCCATCAGGCGCGCGACGGGGATGCCGGTGGCGCGCGAGACGACCTCGGCGACCTCGTCCTCGCCGACCTCGAGCCGGACGTAGCGGGCGCCGTCGAGCTCGGCACCGAGCTCCTTGATGCGGCGCTCGAGCTCGGGCAGGTGGCCGTAGCGCAGCTCGGCGGCCTTGTCGAGGTCGTAGTCGCGCTCGGCGGCCTCGATGCGGGTGCGCACCTTGTCGCGCTCCTCCTGCGCGTCGCGCAAGCGGTCGAGCTTGGCCTTCTCGGCCTTCCAGTCGCTCTGGGCGCCCTCGATGCGGTCCTCGAGGGCCGCCACCTCCTCCTCGACGCGGGCGCGTCGGGCGACGCTGTCGGGGTCGTCCTCCTTGGCCAGCGCGGCGGCCTCGACGTCGAGCTGCAGCTTGCGACGCTTGAGCGCGTCGATCTCCTCGGGCAGGCTGTCGAGCTGCACGCGGATGCGCGAGGCGGCCTCGTCGATCAGGTCGATGGCCGAGTCGGGCAGCTGGCGATCGCTGACGTAGCGGTGCGACAGCGAAGCGGCGGCGATGATGGCCGGGTCGGTGATGCGCACGCCGTGGTGGACCTCGTACTTCTCCTTCAGGCCGCGCAGGATGCTGACGGTCTCCTCGACCGACGGCTCGTCGACGTAGATCGGCTGGAAGCGGCGCTCGAGCGCGGCGTCCTTCTCGATCTGACGGTACTCGTCCAGGGTGGTCGCGCCGATCATCCGCAGCTGCCCACGCGCCAAGGCCGGCTTGAGCATGTTACCGGCGTCGACGGCGCCCTCGGCCTTGCCGGCGCCGACGATGGTGTGCAGCTCGTCGATGAACATCACCACCTCGCCGCCGGCCTGGACGACCTCGTTGATGACGGCCTTGAGGCGTTCCTCGAACTCGCCTCGGTACTTCGCGCCGGCCAGCAGCGAGCCCATGTCGAGCTGCACGATGCGCTTGCCCTGCAGGCCTTCCGGCACGTCGCCGGCGACGATGCGCTGGGCCAGACCCTCGGCGATCGCGGTCTTGCCGACGCCCGGCTCGCCGATCAGGACCGGGTTGTTCTTGGTGCGCCGTAGCAGGATCTGGATGGCGCGGCGGATCTCCTCGTCCCGGCCGATGACGGGGTCCAGCTCCCCGTCGCGGGCGCGGGCGGTCAGGTCGATGCCGTAGGTGTCGAGGGCCTCGAAGGTGCTCTCTGCGCTGGCGCTGTCGACGGTGCGGCCGCCCCGCACCTCCTTGGCGGCGGCCTCGAGGGCGTCGCCGTCCGGCAGCATCGCCAGCTCGCGGGCGGCCTCGCGCCGGAGCGCCACGAGCAGGGCGTCGGCGGCCACGAAGCGGTCCCCCCAGCTCTGGGCCAGGGCGTCGGCGGCGCCCAGCGCGGCGTTCAGCTGGGCGTCGACGTAGAGCTGGTCGTCGGCGGCGGCGCCGCTGACCTTCGGCAGCTTGGCGAGGGCGGCGTCGAGGGCGGCGTAGGCCTGCTTGGGCTCGCCGCCGGCACGCTGGACCACCCGAGCGGGCGGGCCGTCGGGGTCGGCGAGGAGCGCGGCGGCGAGGTGGAGCGGTCCCACCTGCTGCTGGCCCCGGGTACGGGCGATCTGCTGCGCCGACTGGAGGAAGCCCAGCGACGAGCGGGTGAAGCGTTCGGCATCCATGCCACGATGGTACGAAGTTGAGTCTGTCCATGTCAACTTTCCTGCCTATCAACCTCGCGGGCGCCGTGGCGGTCGTCCCCCACGCGATGGCGCCCCGACCGAGGGGCCGGGGCGCGATCCGCAGCGCGGGCGCGACGTCGGAGCCGCGGATCAGCCCTCGAGGGCCTCCTTGAACTCCGACACCAGCTGCCCCACCGTCGCCTTGCCGTCGCCGAACAGCATGCGCGTGTTGGGCTTGAAGAACAGCGGGTTCTGCACCCCCGAGAAGCCGGGGCTCATCGAACGCTTCAGCACGAACGTCGTCCGCGCCATGTCCACGTCGATGATCGGCATGCCGTAGAGCGGGCTGCTCGGATCCTCGCGGGCGGCCGGGTTGACCACGTCGTTCGCGCCCAGCACGATCGCGACGTCGACGACCTCCATGGTCGGGTTCACGTCGCCGGGCTCGACCAGCTGCTCGTAGGGCACGTTGGCCTCGGCCAGCAGCACGTTCATGTGGCCCGGCATGCGCCCCGCGACCGGGTGGATCGCGTAGCGCACCTCGGCGCCGTTCTTCTGCAGAAGCTCGGCCAGCTCGCGCACGACGTGCTGGGCCTGCGCCACCGCCATGCCGTAGCCCGGCACGACGATCACGTTGCGGGCCGCTTCGAGGACGTAGTAGGCGTCCTCGGCGCTGATCGGCTTGACCTCGCCGGTGATCACGGCGCCACCCTCGACCGGGGCGCCGCCGAAGCCGCCGAACAGCACGTTGGCGAGGCTGCGGTTCATGCTCTTGCACATGATGTCGGTCAGGATGAAGCCCGACGCGCCGACCAGCGACCCGGCGACCACCAGCGCGCTGTTGCCCAGCACGAAGCCGGCCATCGACGCGGCCAGACCCGAGTAGGCGTTCAGCAGGCTGACGACGATCGGCATGTCGGCCCCGCCGATCGGCAGGACCAGCAGCACGCCCAGCGTCAGCGCGACCACCGAGGCGACCAACAGCGCGGTCAGCGCGCTGCCGGAGGCGGGGGCCACCGCGAACCAGACCGCGGTGGCGACCCCGACGACGGCCAGGCCGCTGGTGAGCAGCGACTGCGCCGGGGCACGGATCGGGCGCCCCGGGATGCGCTCGGCCAGCTTGCCCCAGGCGATCACGCTGCCCGAGGCGGCGATCGCCCCGATCGCCGCGGCCGCCGCGATGGCGGCGGCGGTCCCCAGCCCGCGCTCGGGCTGCTGCACCCACTCGGCCCAGGCGACGCCCATCGAGGCCAGACCGCCCGAGCCGTTGAACAGCGCCACCATCTCCGGCATCGCGGTCATCTTGACGAGCCGGGCGGCGGCGACGCCGACCACCGATCCGATCCCCAGGCCGACGGCGATCCAGAGCGGCGAGATGCCGCCGGCCAGCAGCGTCGCCACCACGGCCACCAGCATCCCGCCGGCCGAGACCAGGTTGCCGCGGCGGGCGGTGTCGGCCCGACCCAGCATCTTCAGTCCGAGGATGAACAGCACCGCCGAGGCGACGTAGGCGAGTTGCACCAGTGCGCTCATCGCTCAGCCCTTCTTCCCGGTCTTGAACATGCCCAGCATGCGGTCGGTCACCAGGTAGCCGCCGACGACGTTGATCGTCGCGAAGATCAGCGCCGCCACGCCGATGGCGGTGCCGACGGCGCTGTCGCTGGAGGCGGCGATCAGAGCGCCGACGATGGTGATGCCGCTGATGGCGTTGGAGCCGGACATCAGCGGCGTGTGCAGCTGGCTCGGAACCTTGCTGATCAGCTCGACGCCGAGGAAGATCGCGAGCACGAAGACAAAGACGAGAAGGATCATGCGGACGTCCCCTCCTGGAGCGCGGCCGCGACGCGCGCGTCGCGCACCTCGCCCGCGGCGGTGAGCAGGCAGTGGCCGAGCACCTCGTCGCCCTCGGGATCCTCGCGGAGGCCGCCGGCCTCCTCGTCCCAGAGGTGCTGCACCAGGGCGAGCAGGTTCGAGGCGTACATCTCGCTGGCGTCCCGCGCCACCTGGCCGGGCAGGTTGGCGAGGCCGACGATGCGGACGCCGTCCACCACGACCTCCTCGTCGGCGACCGAGCCCTCGACGTTGCCGCCGGTGCTGGCCGCCATGTCGACGATCACGCTGCCGGGGCGCATGCCGGACACCATGGCGGCGTCGACGATGCGCGGCGCCGGACGGCCGAACAGCTGCGCCGTGGTGATCACCACGTCGGCCGAAGCGACGACCTTGGCCATCTGCCGGCGCTGCTCGGCGAGCTGCTCGTCGCTCAGCTCCTTAGCGTAGCCCTGCTCGGTCTCGCCGGTCTCCCCGACGTCGAGCTCGATGAACTTGGCGCCCAGCGACGCCACCTGCTCGGCCACGACCGGACGGGTGTCGTACGCCTCGACGCGCGCGCCCAGGCGTTTCGCCGTCGCGATCGCCTGCAGGCCCGCCACCCCCACGCCGACGACGAACACGCGCGCCGGCGGGATGGTCCCCGCCGGCGTCGACATCATCGGGAACGCCTTGGAGCTGCGTTCGGCCGCGGTGATCACGGCGGCGTAGCCGCCCAGGCTGGCCTGGCTGGAGAGCGCGTCCATCTTCTGCGCGTAGCTGCTGCGCGGGATCAGCTCCATGCACAGCGTCCGCAGCGAGCGGTCGCGCGCCGTCCGCACCAGCTCCGGACGCCGGAACGGATCGAGGAACGCCGCGACCGTGGCGCCCTCGGGCAGCGCCGCCATCGTCGCCGCGTCGGGCGGGTTCAGCGCCAGCAGGACCTCGGCCCCGGCCAGCGCCTCCTCGCGCGGGACGAAGGTCGCCCCCGCCTCTCGGAAGAGATCGTCGGCGAGATCGGCCGCCCGCCCGTAGCCGGGTTCGAGGCGAACGCCCGCCCCGAGGCCGATCAGCCGCTTGACCGCGCCGGGGGTCAACGCCACTCGGCGTTCCCCGGGCGTGCCGTCGCGAACACTGACGAAGTCCATGGGGCAGTATCGCATCCTGGCTCACGATTCAGGACGGGGTGACGGTCGCGGCCGCTGCGCGACGGCGGCCGACGTGCGAGCCGTGGCTATACTGCGCCGGTGATGAAGCACATCGGCGTCCTCACCAGCGGCGGCGACGCGCCCGGGATGAACGCGGCGATCCGCGCCGTGGTGCGTACCGCCATCGCGCGCGGCGTGCGCGTGTCGGCCATCTACCGCGGCTACCAGGGCCTGCTCGAGAACGCCGTCGAAGAGGTCGGCGCCCGCAGCGTGGCCAACATCATCCAGCGCGGCGGCACCATCCTGCGGACCGCCCGCAGCAGCGCGTTCGAGACCGCGGAGGGACGCGCGCGGGGCGCCGAGATCCTGGCCGCCCACGGCATCGAGGGGCTCGTCGTGATCGGCGGCGACGGCAGCTTCCGCGGCGCGTCGCTGCTCGCGCGCGAACACGACGTCCGCGTCCTCGGCGTGCCCGGGACGATCGACAACGACATCTACGGGACCGACGTCTCGATCGGCTTCAACACGGCGCTCAACATCGCTCTCGACGGGGTCGACCGGCTGCGCGACACCGCCGCGAGCCACGACCGGCTGTTCCTGGTCGAGGTGATGGGTCGCAACTCCGGCCACATCGCCCTCAACGTCGGTGTGGCCGGTGGGGCGGAAGCGATCCTGATCCCCGAACGCAACGCCGACGTCGGCGCGATCGCCGACTCGCTCGTCGCGGCCGAGCGGCGCGGCAAGACCAGCAGCATCGTCGTCGTCGCCGAGGGTGCCTTCCCGGGCGGCGCGCTGGCCCTGCAGGAGGCGATCGAAGCCCGCAGCGGCTTCGAGGTGCGCACCTCGATCCTGGGGCACATCCAGCGCGGCGGGACCCCGACGACGCGCGACCGGGTGTTGGCCTCGCGGCTGGGCTTCATGGCGGTCGAAGGTCTGATCGCCGGCGAGAGCGGCGTGATGGCCGGCGTCGACAAGCGCGGCACGGTGTTCGTGCCGCTGGACGACGTCTGGGAGAACCAGAAGCCGATCGACGAGCAGCTCGTCGAGCTCGCGGCGATCCTGGCGATCTGACCCGGGCGGATCAGGCCCGCTCGATGCGGACGAAGCGATCCTTGCCGCGCTGCAGCACGACCGGCTCGGCCAGCTCCAGGAACGCGCGCGGATCCTCGATGGGAACCCCGTCGAGCTTGAGGCCGCGGTTCTGGATCAGCCGGCGGGCCTCGCCGTTGGAGGACGCCAGCCCGGCCAGCACCGCCAGTCGCAGCACCCCGACCCGGCCGTCGTCGCCGAACTCGTCGCTCGCGACCGCGACCCGTGGCAGGTCGTCCGGCGTCTCGCCGCGCGCGACGGCGTCGTAGCGCTCCTCGGCGGCGGCGATGGCGTCGTCGCCGTGGTAGGTCCGCACCAGCTCGCGCGCGAAGGTACGGTGCGCGCCGACCGGATCGTCGGCCGCCTGCTCGCGCAGCGCGCCCACGTCCAGCAGCGTGCACAGCTCGGCGTAGCGCGGCAGGAGGCGGTCGACCACCTGCATCGCCTTCTTGAACATCGCCTCGGGCGGCTCGGCGATGCCGATGACGTTCCCGAGGCTCTTCGACATCTTTGCGAACCCGTCGAGGCCCTCGAGCAGCGGCGTCGTCAACGCGATCTGCGGCTCCTGACCGTAGGCGCGCTGGACGTCGCGGCCGACCAGAAGGTTGAACAGCTGGTCGGTGCCGCCGAGCTCCACGTCCGCCCGCACCGCGACCGAGTCGTAGCCCTGCGCCAGGGGGTAGAGGAACTCGTGGACGCTGATCGGTACGCCGCCGGCGTAGCGCTGGGTGAAGTCGTCGCGCTCCAGCATGCGGGCGACGGTGTAGGTCGAGGCCAGCCGTACCACCTCGCCGAAGCCCAGACCGGAAAGCCACTCGGAGTTGTGGCGAATCTCCAGCCGTTCCGGATCGGGATCGAGCACCCGCGTGGCCTGCTCGACGTAGGTGCGGCCGTTGCGGCGGGTCTCCTCGAGCGACAGCGCGGGCCGCGTCTTGTTGCGGCCCGACGGGTCCCCGATGGTGGCCGTGAAGTCACCGATGATCAGCACCGCGACGTGGCCCAGGTCCTGGAAGTGGCGCATCTTGCGCAGCACCACCGCATGGCCGACGTGCAGGTCGGCGCTGGACGGGTCGACCCCCAGCTTGACCCGCAGCGGCCGGCCCGCCGCGCGGGCGCGTTCGAGCACCTGCTCGACTCCGTCGTCGGGCACGATCTGGTCGGCGCCGCGCCGCAGCAGCGCGCGGGCGTCTCCGGAGTCGTCTGGCTGCACCTGGACCTCCTCGCGAGCGCGCGGGGGCGCGCTCGGCGGCGGAGTCTACCACGGGCTTCGCGGCCCCGGCCGACCCGAGCGCGCCGCCGCCGCTGGTATCTTCGCCGCCATGACCGCGACCGAAGCGAGCGCCGGCACGACCCGAGCACGCCCCACGCCCGAAGCGTGCGCCTTCGTCATCTTCGGCGTCACCGGCGACCTGGCCGCCCGCAAGCTGCTGCCCGCGCTGTGGACGCTGCACCGGGACGGCGCGCTGCACCCGGAGTCGCGCATCGTGGGCTACGCCCGCAGCGAAGGGGACGACGCCTCGCTGCGGGAGCAGGCCCGGACGGAACTCGAACGCTACGCCGGTGATGTGGACGAGGCCGCCTGGAACGATCTGGCCGGCCGGCTCCACTACGTCCGCGGCGGCTACGACGATCCCGACGGGCACCGCCGTCTGGCCGAGCGGCTGGCCGAGGTCGGACTCCCGCGCCGGCTGTTCTACACCGCCACCCCGCCGGCGACCTACGCCGGCATCGCCGAGGCGATGGCGGAGTCCGGCCTCCACCACGCGCCCGAGGGCGGCTGGGCGCGGCTGGTGATCGAGAAGCCGTTCGGTCACGACCTGCGCAGCGCGCGCGACCTCAACGACCGGCTGCGCGCCGTGTTCGACGAGGGGCAGATCTACCGGATCGACCACTACCTGGCCAAGGAGACGGCGCAGAACCTGGCGGTGCTGCGCTTCGCCAACGCCCTGTTCGAGCCGATCTGGTCCAACCGCTACGTCGACCACGTCCAGATCACCATGACCGAGCCGCTGGGGGTCGAGGGCCGCGGCGGCTTCTACGAGCAGGCGGGCGTCGTTCGCGACGTCTTCCAGAACCACCTGCTGCAGCTGCTCGCGTTGGTGGCGATGGAGCCGCCCGCGCGCTGGGAGGCGGACGCCGTGCGCGACGAGAAGGTCAAGGTCTTCCGCGCCATGGCCTGCCCCGACGCCGACGAGGCGGTCTTCGGCCAGTACGTCGCGGCCCGCGGCATGCGCGGCTACCGCGACGAGGAGAACGTCGACCCGGAATCCACCCAGGCCACCTACGCAGCGGTGCGCTTCGAGGTGCGCACCTGGCGCTGGTCGGGCGTGCCGTTCTACGTCCGCAGCGGCAAGCGCCTGGAGCACAAGGCCAGCGAGATCGTGCTGCACTTCAAGACGCCTCCGCACGTTCCCTTCGCCCTGCCGGCTCCGCTGAAGGCCGATCGGCTGGTGCTTCGCGTGACGCCCAACGAGGGGATCCGGTTGGTCTTCAACGCCAAGCGACCGGGCCAGGGCATCCAGCTGGGGCGCGTCAGCATGGACTTCGCCTACGACGGACGCTTCGACCGGCCCACGCCGGACGCCTACGAGACGCTGCTGCTGGACGCCATGCTGGGCGACGCGACGCTGTTCATGCGCGCCGACGAGGTCGAGGCGCAGTGGCACGTCGTCCGCCCCTTGCTGGAGCGCGCCGACGACGGACGCCTGCCCCACCCCTACCCCGCCGGCGGCCGAGGACCGGACGCCGCCTACGCCCTGATGGAGCGCGCGGGACGCTACTGGCACGAGCCCGACGCGGCGGCCGACTGAGTCGGCCGCACGGCGGCGCGTGCGATCATGCCGGCATGAGCGACATCCACGTGCTGGGGGTACCGATGGACCTGGGCGCCGGGCGCCGAGGGGTCGACATGGGGCCGAGCGCCCTGCGGCTGGCACGCCTCGCGCCCGCGCTGGTCGCGCTGGGCCACCGCGTGACCGACCACGGCAACGTCGAGGTGTCGGTCGCCGAGGCCACCGCCAGCCCCGACGCGCTGCCGTTCGCCGACGCCATCGCCGACGCCTGCGCCCGCGCCTACCGGACGATCCGCGCTTTGCCGGAGGCGGCGCTGCCGCTGCTGCTGGGCGGTGACCACGCCGTCTCGATGGGCACCGTCGCGGGCGCGGCCGGCCACGGCCGTACCGGGCTTCTCTGGATCGATGCGCACGCGGACCTCAACACGCCCGAGACCAGCCCGTCGGGCAACGTCCACGGCATGCCCGTGGCCGCCCTGCTCGGTCAGGGCGATCCACGCTTCACACGCGTCTGGGGCGGCGGCGCGGTGGTCCGTCCCAGCGACGTCGTCTTCGTCGGCCTGCGCGCCGTGGACCCGGCCGAGCGGCACTGGATCCACCGGGCGGGCATCGCCGCGTACACCATGAGCGACATCGACCGGCGCGGCATGGCCGGGGTGGCGGCCGAGGCGGTCGCCCGCCTGGCGCACGTGGATCGCATCCACGTGTCCTTCGACGCCGACGTGCTCGATCCCGACCTGGCCCCCGGCGTGGGGACGCCGGTGCCCGGCGGCCTGGCCTACCGCGAGGCGCACCTGCTGATGGAGATCCTGGCGGCGACCGGGCGCATCGCCAGCGTCGACCTGGTCGAGGTCAACCCGATCCTCGACGTCCGCAACCGCACGGCCGACCTGGTCGTCGGCCTGACCGAGAGCCTGCTGGGGAAGACGATCCTCTAGCCGGGGGCGTGGCCGGCGGCGTCGGGTCCGGTGCTCAGGCGCCCTCGGGCGCCAGTTCGACGCCGGTGCGAGCGCGTCGGGCGGCGTCGGCCAGCGACGCACGCAGGGTCGGCAGGGCCCCTTCGAGCGCGCGCTCGCCGGCACGGATGGCGGCCTCGGCCCGGTCGAAGCGCAGCCAGTGGATCGGCGGCCTCGTCTGGACGTGGACCCCCGCTCCCTCGCGCCCCTCGATCGAGGCGCGGTAGCCCTCGGCCGTCCATGCCAGCGCGCGCACCAGCGCCCCGGCGCGGCCGCTGCCGGCGCGCCCCATGGCGGCGTGCACGCGGCGACCCCAGGGGTGCTCCAAGGCGCGGCGGACGGCCCGAATGGTGCCGGAATCCGCGGCGTCGGCGCCCGCCCCGATGCCGATGCGCAGGTCCAGGTCGAACGCGTCCAGCGTGTCCAGCGGGACCGGCGAGCCGATGCCCCCGTCCATCAAGCGGCGACCGTCGATCTCGACCGGTGCGAAGATGCCGGGCAAGGAGGCCGAGGCCCGCAGCGCGGGGGCCAGCGGACCGGAGTCCAGCACCACCCGTTCGCCCGTGTCGGCGTCGGTCGCGGTGACGACCAGCGTGCGCGCGAGGTCCTCGAACCAGCGTCCCTCGAGCAGGCGGTCGAAGTAGGCCTCGAGACGTTCGCCCCGGAACAGCGCGCCGCGGTGCAGGCCGAAGTCGATCACGCCGGGCAGGACGTCGCGCCGGCGCATCGCGGCCGCCTGGGCCTCGAGCTCGTCGGGCGCGCGCTCGGTGGCGTAGAGCGCGCCGACGACGGCGCCGAAGCTGGTGCCGGCCAGCACGGTCGGCACGAAGCCGTGCCGCTCCAGCGTGGCCAGGGCACCGATGTGCGCGTAGCCGCGGGCGCTGCCCCCGCCCAGGGCGACGCCGATGGCGAGGGAGGAACCGGTCGTGTGGGGGTCGAGCACGGTGCGACGCTACCGCTTGGGCGCGTCGCGCCGTGTCGTCCGCACCGGCGTGGGCGACGCCGCCGCGTGCGCTAGCCTGGGCGCGTGCGCATCGGCGAGGTCGTGCTCATCCACCACCGCACGCCGGCGTTGCTGGCGCGGGCGCTCGCGCGCTGGGACCAGGTGGCCCCCGGGCTGCCGCTCCGGGTGCTGGACGCCGGTGGCGACCTCGACGCCGTGCCCGACGTGCCCCAGGCCCGCCTGGAGCGGATCCCGAACCACTCCTACGCGGCGGCGGTCAACCACGCCCTGAAGCGAGGCCCGGGCGACGGGGCGATCGTCATGAACGCCGACGTGCTGGTGGCGGAGGACACCCTCGAAGCGCTCCGCGCGCCGTTCGGCGATCCGGACGTGGCGCTGGTCGGGCCGCTGGGCCGCGCCCCGGACGGTCGGCTCCAGGACATGGGCCTGCCCTACCGACTGGCGACGCGGGCGGTGCGCGGGCGGGGACCCGCCGCGACCGTCGACGTCGCCTGGCTGTCCGGCTTCCTGTTCGCCGCGCGCCGCGGCGCGGCGCGCGACGTGGGCGGCATGGACGCCGGGCTGCGGTTCTTCAACGAGGACCTCGAATGGTGCCTGCGGCTGCGGCGCGCCGGCTGGCGCTGCCGGCTGGTCGGTGCCGAGGTCGAGCACGTCGGCGGCGCCGCGACGCCCGCCGCCGGACGCTTCCAGGTCGAGGGGCTGCGGGGGGGCATGATCGTCGCCGACCGCTACCGCGGGCCCCTGCGGCGCGAGGCGCAACGTCTCGGCCTGGCGCTGGCCGCCGGCTGGATGGCGCGGCGGGGACCTCCCGAGGATCGCGCGACCTGGCGCGCGGTCGGGCGCATGGTCCGCGCCGGCCGCTACGACCTCTCCCCCTTCGGCGCCAGCCTGGCCGACGACGCCCCCGGCTTCCCCGACGCCTGGCCGCCGGAGGCCGGCACGTGACGACGCTCGCGGACCTGGTGGCCCGCGCCGCCTTCGATCCGCTGGTGCGCTCGGCCCTGCTGGCCGCGGCGCTGCTGGCGATCGCGTCGCTGGCGGGGGGCGCGGCGCGGCGGGACCTGAGCGCTCTGACACGTCCGGCCGGCGGGGTGGCGCTGGCCGCTTCGTTGCTGGCCGCGCTGGGCCTGGCTGCGACGACGGGGGCGCTGGAGGCGCGCCTGCCGGGCGACCTGGGCGCGTGGACGGCGACTCCCGAGCGCCTGCCGCTCTACCTGCTGGCGCTCGGCTACGGCCCGGGCGTGGGGCTGGTCGGCGCGCTCGCCTGGAGCGCGACCTCCCCCGGGCCGTGGCTGGCGGACGTCGGGCAGGCGCGCCTGGCGCTCGAGGTGGTGGTGGTCGGCTGGCTGGCGCTCGCCCCGAGTCCCCGGCGCCGGCGCTGGGCCGGTCCGCTGGCCGTGCTGCTCGGCTGGGCGCTGGCGACCGCGACGCTCGGATTGGCCGCCTGGGCGACCGCCGCCGGCACCTCGTCGTGGAGCGCCTTCTGGGATGCGCAGCGGGGCGCCATCGCGGTGCTCGTGGCGACGGCGCTCATCGCCGCGATCCCCACGCGTCGCTGGTGGCGCCGGCGCGTACCGGGTGCGGCGCCGGCGATCCTGGGCACGACGGCGCACGAGGGGGTGCGCTGGCTGCGTCCGCTGTCCCTCCCGACGCGCGAGCGGCGCGCGGACCGTCCGTCCGCGCCCTGGCCGGCACCACCCTCGCCAGCACCCCTTCGCCGTGCCCGTCGGTCCCGCGACCGGCTCCCCCGGCCGACCACGCCGGCGCCGCTGCAGCGCCCGCCTGGACCCGAGACCGAATCGCTCAGGCGCCGCTGAGGCTGCGATCGGACGGCGCCAGCGCGACGCCGTCGTCCTCGCGGGGCGTGACCGCGTGCGCCCGGCGAGCGGGCAGCAGCACGCCGAACTCGTTGCCCTGCACCCGTCCCGTTCCGTCACGCCACGAGTCGGCCCAGGCGCGTCCGCCGGCGCGCTCGGCGATCGAGCGCACGATGTAGAGCCCCAAGCCGGCTCCGCGCGCCCGCGGCGTCGGCCCGCGCGAATGCGGCTCGAACAGCGAGGCTCGCAGCTCGGCGGGCAGCGGCTCGCCCCGGTCTCGTACCCGCAGCACGACGCCGTCGTCGCCGGCCTGCGCCGACAGCTCGACGGTGGCGTCGTCCGGGCCGTGCACGGCGGCGTTCTCGAGCAGGTTGAGCAACACCTGCAGGACCTTGTCCGGGTCGGCCCAGACGGCTAACTCGGGCACGTCCACCCGCAACCGCACCCGGTGCTCGGCGAAGCGCTCGGCCAGCAGTCCTTGCGCCCGCTCCAGCAGGGGGCGAAGCGCCACGCTCCGCTCCCGCGGTGGCGCGACGTCGACCGTCAGGTCGTCCAGGAGGCGCACCAGCCGCTCGGCCTCGTCGGCGGCACGCCCCAGCAAGCGGGCCCGGTAGCCCTCGTCCAGATCGTCGTAGCCCAGCGCCTCGAGGGTCGAGCGGATGGTCGTGACCGGCGTGCGCAGCTCGTGCGAGAGCACGGCCAGCAGCTCGCGCGCGCTCTCCTGCGCGCGGCGAGCCTCGCTCACGTCCCGCAACGCCAGGCCCCCCTCGATGGCTTCCGCCTCGACGCGGCGGGTGCGTAGGGTCAGCTCCTCGCGACCGCCCCGGTCCAGCAGCCGCTCGAGGCGGTGGTCGCGCAGCACGGCGATGGCGGGCAGCCCGACCGCGCGCTCGGGATCGGTCCCCAACAGCTTCGCGGCGGCCGCGTTGAGACCGGCGACACGACCGCCCTCGACCAGGACGACGCCCTCGGCCAGGCGATCCCACCAGCGCTCAGCCATCGTCGTCCCGAGGCGCCAATCGGTAGCCGCGGCCGCGCACGGTGTCGATCAGGCCATCGCCGAGCCGCTGGCGCAGCTGCGCGACGTGCTGGTCGACGGTGCGTTCGGTCCCCAGGAAGTCCTCGCCCCAGACCCGGTCGAGCAGCTCACCCCGCGCGAAGACCCGACCGGGATGGGCGGCCAGGAAGGCGATCAGCTCGAACTCGCGGCGCGTCAACTCGATCTCGCGATCGCCTCTCCGGACCCTCGCCCGCTCGATATCGACGACCAGGTCGCCGACCGAGCGGGTCCGACGCGCCGGCACCCGGCGCAGCAGCGCCCGGACGCGCGCGACCAGCTCGGGCGCGCTGAACGGCTTGACCAGGTAGTCGTCCGCTCCTGCCTCGAGGCCGCCGACGCGGTCGACCTCGCTGGCGCGCGCGGTCAGCATCAGGACCGGCAACTCGGGGGCGTCGCGGCCGGCGCGCAGGCGACGCAGGAACGCGTCGCCCAGCTCGTCCGGCAGCATCCGGTCGAGCACCAGCAGGTCCGCGCCGGGAAGCGCCCGCCAGCCCTCGCCCGCGTCTTCTGCCGTGCGCACGGCGAAACCGGCGCGCGAGAGGTGGAGGGCCACCAGTTCGCGGACCGCCGGATCGTCCTCGATGACCAGGATGGCGGCGCCGCCCTGTCCCGGGGAGCTCGCCTCGTCGTTCACCCCCCCAGGATAGCCGCCGATCGTCAGGCGCCGGTCAGTCTGCGTCCGCCGGGCTGGACCGGCCCGCTGCGGCACCGCTCTGACGCGCGCCTGACAGGCGTGGGGGAGCATGAGGGCATGCTACGCTCGGATTCCATGAACGCGCTCGATCAGGACCTCCAGGCGATCACCGCGGAGACCGTCCGCATGCTCAGCCTGGTGCGCGAGTCGCTCGACCTCGCGCGGGCGTCGCTGGTGGACGCCGATCCGTCGGCAGCCGAGCGTTGCGCCGCCAACGACGAGCTCATCGACGAGCTCCAGGACCGGCTCGAACAGCACATCCTCAGCGTGATCGCGCGGCGCCAACCGGCCGCGAGCGACCTGCGCTTCCTAGGGGCCATGCACCGTGCGCTCTCGGACGTCGAGCGCGCCGGCGACTACGCCGTGCACGTCGCGCGCGCCGGGGTCGAGCTGGCCACGCGCCCACCCCTGAAGAAGTACACCGACATCAAGCGGATCCTCGAGATCGAGGACGCCATGCTCGACACGACCATCGCCGCGCTCGCCGAGAGCGACGAGGCGGCCGCCCGCAGCGCCCTGGCGATGGACGAGGAGATCGACGAGCTCTACGAGCAGATCCAGCGCGAGTTGCTGACGTACATGATCGAGGACCACCGAACGATCACGCAGGCGACCCAGTTGCTGGCGGTGGGGCGCTACCTGGAGCGGCTGGGCGACCACATCGAGAACGTCTGCGAACACATCATCTTCTGGCTGACCGCAGAACGGGTCTGAACGTCCCTCGCGTCCGCAGGACGCGGTCATGTCGGGTCGTTCGCAGCTCCGGCCGGTCCCGGGCGCGTAGCCTCGGGGCGTGACGCCCGATCCGACCGAACGGGATCCTCGCCCCCGAAACGCGATTCGTTGGCGCCGGGCCGTCGCCCGCGCCGTGGCGCTGGCGACGCTGGTGCTGGCCAGCCTGGCCTGGGCCGCGCTGGATCGCAGCCTGGACGCGGCCGACCGCACCCGCACCTACGCCGAGGCCGGCCTGCCGGACCGACCCTCGGCCTGGACGGTCGTGCGCGGCCGGATCGCCGGTCCACCCCGGATCGCGATCCAGGTCGGGCACCTGCACGCGGACGAGCACCCCGACGAGCTGGCGGCCCTGCGGGTCAGTACCGGCGCCACCGTCGGCGAGCTGCGCGAGGTGGACCTCAACCTCGCCGTCGCCGAGGCGCTGGCGCGACGCCTGGCGCAGGTCGGCGTCGAGGTGACGCTGCTACCGGCCACGGTGCCGCCGGGGCTCCGCGCCGACGTGCTCCTGGCGGTCCACGCCGACGCCAGCGCCGAAGCGGGCCGGCGCGGCTACAAGAGCGCTCACGCCGTGCCGACCCGCAACCGACGCGAGCCCCTGCTCAAGGCCGCCGTCGACGCCGCCTACCTGCGCGCCTCCGGCCTACCGGACGACCACGCCAACGTGACCGGCGCCATGCTGGACTACTACGCCTTCGCCGACCAGCGACTGCGGCACGCGGCGCACCGCGGCACCGCCGGACTGATCGTCGAGCTGGGCTACCTGAGCCACCCGGCCGACCGGGCCTGGCTGGACGATCCGGAGCGGGCCGCGGCGGCCCTGGCCGACGGCCTGCTGCGCTACCTCGCCGGCGTGGACCGATGGCACCCGAAACTGGCCCGGCCCGTCCCCTGACGGGACCTCCGTCCCGGAGCGCCGTGCTAGCCTGGCGCGAATGCGTACGCTTCGTACCTTCGCGTCCCTGAGCCTGATTCTCGCGTTCCTGCTGATCGCCTGCCGCCCTCCCGACGTTGCCGCCCGCGGCGCGGACATGGACGTGAGCGTCAACATCGACCTGCCCGACGATCCCGTCGTCGGTCCCGCCCCCCTCGCGATCCACCTCGAGCGCGACGGCGAAACGGTGCGTGGTGCCCAGGTCGCGGTGACCGGCGACATGACCCACGCCGGCATGGTGCCGGTCGTCGTCCAGGCCCAGGAGCGTGCCGACGGAAGCTACCGGGCCGACGACTTCGTCTTCGACATGGCCGGTGATTGGGTCGTCACCGTCGAGGCTCGACTGGAGGACGGCAGCCGCGTCCTGGCCGAGGCCGCCACCACGGTGCGCCGGCCGTGAGCCGCCGCGTTCCCCTGCCCACGCACGGGCCGCTGGTCGACCAGCCTCGGGGCTTCGACCTGTTCCGCCTTCCCGGCCTGCGCCGCTTCGTGCGCTGGCGCTACGCGCGCCTGGCGCTGCAGCTGCCCCTGCTGATCCTGGCGGCGTTCGTGATCATCGACGGCCTCACCGGCCGCCAGCTGGCGCCCCGCAACGTCGCGACGACCGCCACCTGGCTGCACTACCGGGGGCTGGTCGTGGTGGCGCTCGCGCTGGTCGGCAACGCCTTCTGCGCCGCCTGCCCGCTGATGCTCACGCGCGGGCCCGCCAACGCGCTCAAGCGCGCGCTTCCGTTCGAGTTCCGCTGGCCCGGCTGGGCCCGCAACAAGTGGCTGGTCGTGGCGCTGTTGCTGGCCGTCTTCTACGCCTACGAGGCGTACGACCTGTGGGCCAGCCCGTGGCTGACCGCCTGGCTCGCGATCGCCTACTTCGTCGGCGCCTTCGCGATCGACGCGCTCTTCCCCGCCGGGACGTTCTGTCGCTACGTCTGCCCGCTGGGCAACTTCAACTTCGTGCTGTCGAGCGTCTCGCCCACCCAGATCGCGGCGGTCGACGCGGACGTCTGTCGAAGCTGCGAGCACAAACCCTGCCTGCACGGCCGCGAGAGCCGCGCCGACTCGACCGCCGCCCGCAGCGACCTGGCGTTCATCCCGCTTGACGAGGTGCGCAACGCCAACGGCGAGGGTGCCTTTCCCGGCTGCGAGACCCAGCTGTTCGTGCCCGCCATGACCAGCTCGATGGACTGCACCGCCTGCATGAACTGCGTCCGAGCGTGCCCGTACGACAACGTCGCGTTGCGCGTGCGCTCGCCGGCACGGGAGCTGTCGCGCGACGTCTGGCGCCGGCGCTGGGGACTGCCGGTGCTGGTGCTGGGCATCCTGCTCTTGTTCTGGGGGTTGCTCAACGCGGTCGCGATGGTGCCGCCGTTCTACGACCTGGCCGCGTGGCTGGCCCAGGTCACCGGCAGCCGCAGCGAACCGTTCCTGCTGGCGCTGGTCTTCGCCCTGACGAGCCTGGGCGGGTTGGCGCTGGCGACCGCCGGCGCGGTCGCCGCCGACCTGGCGGGCGGGGCGGGCTTCGCGCCCCGGGCGGCGCTCATGCGCTGGGGCTACGTCTTCGTCGCGCTGGCCTTCGGGTTCTGGACGGCGCACTACCTGTTCCACTTCCTCACCGGGGCCGCATCGATCGTGCCGGTCTTCCAGCACTTCTTCGAGTGGCGCGGCGCGGCCATCGATCCCGACTGGCGCCTGGCGCGCTGGGTCCCGAGCGGCTGGCTGTTCCCGCTGACGGCCGGCGTGAGCGGGCTCTACGCGCTGCTGGCGTCGTACCTGACGGTTCGCATCGCGCTGCGCGACTTCGGCCGGCGGGGGGCGGCCGCCATGTGGCCGATGCTGGCCCTCGTGATCGGCCTGGCGGTGTTCCAGTTGCTGGTGCTGGCGCAGCCGATGGAGATGCGCGGCACGCTGCTCGGACCGGTCCTGTGACGGTTGGGACGCATGGAGT
>CAZJGU010000031.1:29347-29698 GCA_964545455.1 uncultured bacterium
GTTCGGCCGGCGATCGTGAGGGCGTTGGCGCTGGTGGTGGCCGCGCTGACGCTCGCCGCGACGGGCCGCGCCCAGGCCCCCGCCTGCACCTACGACGACCTGGCGGCCGAGGTCCGGCCCGTCGGTGACGGCCGCTTCACCCGGCTGGACACCGCCTACGCGCTGCCGCCCGACTTCGCACCGGTCGACCTGGTCCCGCTCCGCCGCGCCGGGTTCGACGACGATCGGCTCGTCCGGGCGGTCGTCGTGCCCGACCTGACGGCGCTGCGCCTGGCGGCCGAGGCGGCAGGCGTTCCGCTCGAGGTCCAATCCGCCTACCGCAGCTACGCCTACCAGGAGCGCACCTTCGCC
>CAZJGU010000032.1:0-8347 GCA_964545455.1 uncultured bacterium
CCGACATGACCGTGCAGCTCGCCTGGGCGTGCCCCGCCAGCGCCCTCGCGCCCGCCCGCTTCGCGTTCGGCGAAGCGATCGTCGCCGACATCGGCATGCCCGACGGCGCCCTCGCCGATGCCGAGCGACCCGAACGGGTGGACGACGAGGCCCTGCTCGCCTGGCCCGCAGCGGGGCCGGCCGCGCACAAGTACCAGGCCGGTGCGGTCGTCATCGCGGCCGGCTCCCCCCGCTACGCCGGCGCGGCCGAGCTGGCCTGCCGCGGGGCGCACCGGGCGGGTGCTGGGCTCGTGACGCTCCTGACCGACGCGCCCCACCCGCAGCGCTGGCCGGAGAGCATCGTGATCGAGCTCGACGAGGGCGCGGGCGCCTTGACGCGCGCGCTGGCCGAGGTGCCACGGCGCCAGCAGGCCACCCGCGTCCTCGGCCCGGGCCTGGCGGAGGATCGCATCCCCGAGCTGGTGCACGGTCTGGAGAGCGACGCCGTCCCGACGGTGCTGGACGCCGGCGCGCTCGATCCGCGCCTGCGGGCCGCGGTCGCGGCCCGGCCCGGCCACTGGCTCACGCCGCACCACGGCGAGGCCGCCCGCCTGCTGGGCGTGGCCGCCTCCGAGGTGGACCGCGACCCCATCGCCGCGGCGCGCCGGTTGGCGGACGCCTGGTCGTGCGGCGTGGTGCTCAAGTCGGCCGGCGCGGTGATCGCCGCCCCCGACGGACGCGTCCGCGTCGTCGCGGCCGGCCACCCGGCGATGGCGTCCGGTGGGACCGGCGACGTGCTGGCGGGCGCGCTCGGCGCCGCGCTGGCGGCGCCGCACGAGGACGAACTGGCGCGCGTGGTGGCCGCGGTGCAGGCGCACGCCCGGGCGGGCGAGGTGGCCGCCTCCCGCTTCGGCCGTGGCGCGCGCGCGAGCGACCTGGCCGACGCGCTGCCGCTGGTGCTGGATGGGCGGATCGGACGCTCGCCGGGGGCGTGGTAGGTTCCTCGCGTGCCGCTCGACCTGATGGTGCCGGCCAGCAGCGCCAACCTCGGGCCCGGCTTCGACTGCCTGGGCCTCTCGGTCGGGCTGGACCTGCACGTCCGTGCCGAGCCGGCCGACCGTGACCACTTCGTCTACCGCGGCGAGGGCACGGTCGAGGCCAGCCCCGACAACCTGATCCACCGCGGCTTCCGAGCCGCCGTCGCCGCCAACCGGGTGGACCCGATCCCGGTCCGCCTGCAGGCCGACAACCCGATCCCGCTGGCGCGGGGGCTGGGCTCGTCGTCGGCCGCGCTGGTCGCCGGGGCGCTGGCGGGCGACGTCGCCGCCGGCGGCCGATTGGGCCGGGACGGCGTCTTCCAGTTGGCGGCCGACCTGGAGGGCCATCCCGACAACGTCGCGCCGGCGATCTACGGGGGACTGACCGTCAGTGCCCGGAGCGAGGCGGGCTGGCTCACGCGCGCGCTCACCTGGCCGGCGTCGTGGCGGCTGCTCTTCGGCGTGCCGGCGTTCGAGCTCTCGACCGAGGCCGCCCGGGCGGTGCTCCCGAGGCGGATCGAGCGCTCGGAGGCGGTCACGACCGCCAGCCGCGTCGCGCTCTGGCCGATCGCCGTGCTGCGCGACGAGCCTGAGCTGCTGCGCTGCGCCGCCCAGGACGTCACGCACGAGCCCTACCGGCGCGCCCTGCTGCCCGGCTTCGCCGAGGCGCAGCGCGCCCTTCGCGAGGTCGGGGCCTGGGCCGCCTACCTGTCCGGCGCCGGCCCGACGCTGGCGGTCGTCTGCGCCAGCGAGGCGGTCGACGCCTGCCGCGCCGTGCTCGCCGCGTACGCCGGACCGGACGGTCGCGTCGTGGAGCCGGAGGTCGGCCGGGGGGCGCGCCTCAGCGGACGCTTCGAGGGCGCCAGCGCGACACCCTGAAGCCGCCCTCGTCGGCGACCAGCTCGGCCGCCGCCAGCTCGGGAAGGCGCTCGTAGCGCAGGTCGCGGTTCGCGACCCACCACAGCTCGCCGTCCGGAGCCGTGACGGCGTGCGCCGCCCGCAGCAGGGCGCGACCCAGCTCGGTGCGGACCGCGCGGCCGACGTGGAACGGCGGGTTGACCAGGACGCGATCGTAGCGCTCGTCCGAATCCAGTCCGGCCACGCCGTCGAGGTGCCGGACCCGCGCGTCGGGCACGTTCTCCCGGCAGCTACGCACCGCCGCCAGGTCGTCGTCGATGGCATCGACGCGGGCGCCCCGGCGCGCCGCGAAGCGGGCGATGGCGCCCCAGCCGCAGCCCAGATCCAGGACGGTAGCGTCCGCCGCGATCGCATCGGCCCGAGCCAAGGCGTCCAGCAGACGGCGCGTGCCCGGGTCCAGCTTGCCGCCGGCATGGCAGCCGGCCAGCGACCGGACGCGCTCGCCGTCCAGCTCGAACGTCGTCCACGGCGGCGCGGCGTCCTCCACCGGCCGGGGGTCGCGCCAGCGCGACAGCCGCGCCGTCCCGGCCCGGGCCACCACGCCGCCCGCGGCGAAGCGGCGGGCCGTCTCGCGCTCATAGCGTTTGGCACCGCGGTCCTTGTCGAGGAGAAGCAGCAGCTCGCCGTCCGCGCGCAGGGCGCGCGTGGCGGCGTCCAGCTCGGCGAGCACCCGCTGGTGGCCCCGTTCCGCTGGTGGCGCCAGCACCACCGTGCCGTAGACGTCCGGATGGGCGTCCCAGGGAAGCCCGGCGTGGACCTGCAGCTCGCCGCCTCGGACCGGGGGGCGGACGCCGTCGCCGGCGAGGTCGTGGCGCAGCAGCGTCGCCGCCGTCGCCGACGACGTCAGCACCGTCGCGTCGGCCCGCTGCGCGGCCCGCGCGGGCAGGCCCAGCCACCCCGACGCGTCCAGCAGGGGCCCGTCCCGGTCGCGGGCGGCCCGGACCAGCAACGCGACGCCGGCGGGTAGGTCGGGGTGCCCTCGGCACCCCAGCCGCCACGAGAAGCGAACGCCGTCCAGCTCGGCGACGTCGAGGGGCACGGGCGAGGGCGGCACGGCGGGAGGATAGCAGCCGGCCCATGGTAGCGTCCGGCCCGTGTCGCTGATCCTGGGCGTGGACACCTCGTGCGACGACACCGGCGTCGGACTGGTCCGGCGCGACGACGGCGCGGTGGTCGCCAACCGGGTCGCCTCGCAGACGGCGGTCCATGCGCCGTTCGGCGGGGTGGTGCCCGAGCGGGCCAGCCGCGAGCACCTGGCCGTCATCGACGGCGTAGCGCACGATGCGCTGGCCGAGGCGGGGGCCACCCTGGACGACGTGAGCGCCGTTGCCGCCACCTACGGCCCCGGCCTGGTCGGTGCCCTGTTGGTCGGTCTGACCTGGGCCAAGGCGCTGGCGTGGGCGCGCGAGCTGCCGTTCCTGCCGGTGCACCACCTGGAGGGCCACCTGGCGTCGGCCGGCCCCCCGCGCGAGCGGGAGTTGTGCCTGGTCGCCTCCGGCGGCCACACCAGCCTCTTCCTCGTCGGCGAGGACGGCCGACCGCACGAGCTGGGCCGCAGTCGCGACGACGCGGCCGGCGAGGCGTTCGACAAGGTGGCGCGGCTGCTGGGCCTGCCGTTCCCGGGCGGTCCAGCGCTGTCCGAGCTGGCCCGCCGGGGCGATCCGGACGCGGTCGACCTTCCGACGCCGATGCGCGGACGCGCCGGCTACGATTTCTCCTTCAGCGGGCTCAAGACGGCGGTCGCCCTGCTGCTCGAGCGCACCCCGGAGGTCGAGCCCGCCGACGTGGCCGCCGCCTTCGAGCGGGCGGTGGTGGACGCCTTGATGGGCACCCTGACGCGCGCCGCGCGGGACGAGGGGATCGAGGCGGTGACCGTCGTGGGGGGCGTCGCGGCCAACCAGCGCCTGCGCGACGTGTTGGCCGCCAGCGGCCTGGCGATTCGGGTGCCGCCCCCCGCGCTGACGACGGACAACGGAGCGATGATCGCCCTGGCCGCCCGGGCGCGGCTGGCGCGCGGGGCGACCGAACCGGAGTGGACGCGCGACGCCGCACCCTACCTGCCGCTCGAGGACGCCCTGGCCTGATCCGCGGTCAGACGGCGCGGCCCCACAGGCCGGCCAGGTACATCTCCTGCGTCACCACGCCGACCACGCGCGGTCCGTCGGTCACGATCACCAACGGCTCGTGCGCCAGCACGCCGCGCAGCTCGGTGACGGCGACGCGGCCATCGACGGAGGGAAGGTCGTCCCACGGGACGATCCGCTCGCGTCGGACGCCGCTCAGGCCGATCGGAACCCCCCGCTCCTCGACGAGCACGATACGGCCCACCGTGAGGTCGCCCAGCCCGTGGACGGCGTCCACGGACGGCACCTTCTGGGCCACGCGCGCGGCCGTCGGCGGCGCGAGTAGTCCGAAGGAGAGCAACGTCGGGCTTGGGATGCGGGCCGCGCTCCGGACGTAGCGCAACGCCGTCGTGAAGGCCAGCACGAACACCAGTCCCTCGGCCCAGCCGGCCGGATCGACCTCTCCGAAGGTCAGCCGGCCCTCGCCGCCGAGGAGGCGGTGGAGCCCGTAGGCGAGCACCAGCCCGGTCGCCAAGGACGCGATCGCCCCCAGGACGGCCGCCAGCCGCAGCTGGCCCGGGCGCCTCACGACGGTCGCGGGCGGTGCGCTTCGCCGGCGCCGGACGACGGCGACGCCAGGGAGAGCGTGGCGGGCAGCTGATCGGGGCGGTCGACGTCGCAGGCGAGCACGGGATCGTCGGACGGCAGAGCGTGCAGCGACAGGCCCACCAGACGCGACACGCGCGCTTCGAGCTTGGGCAGCGAGGCGCGACCCGTGAGGAGCGCCAGCAGGGTGGCCGGTCCGAGCCGCGCGGCCAGGCGCAGCGGCGACTTGCGATCGCGGGTCGCCAGGTCGATCCAGGGCAGCAGCGTCCGCAGCGCGTGCGCGCGCGCGACGACCAGGTTGCCGCCGGTGACGTCCGTCCCGGCCAGGCGCACCCAGGTTCGGGGCAGGTCGGGGAAGGCCCGTTCGTAGACGTCGCGCGCGACGATCGGGTAGACCAGGTCGTGCGTGGTGCCGGCCGCTTCGACGAAGCGGTCCAGCGCCACGCCGGTCAGCCAGGGCAGGTCGGCGCTGACGATCAGCACCCGTTCCTCCGGGTCGTCGCCGCAGGCAGCGCCCAGGCCCAGCGCCAGCGAGTCGACCAGCCTGGGGCCGCCCGGGACGACGCGGTCGACCCGCCGGCGCATGGCAGCGTCGAGCGCTCCGACCCAGTGCACCTCGCCGACGTGGCGTGCGGCGCGCAGGGCGTCCAGGACGTAGGCGCCCAGCGGCCGTCCCTTCAGCGGCACCAGCGCCTTGGCGGGGGCGCCGACGGCGCGCGCGAGCTCGTCGCCGGCGTCGCCACCAGCCAGAACGATGACCGGCAGGGGCCCGTCGGGCGCGCCGCCGGCGGGAACGTCACTACGGTGGATCGCGTCGGTCACGGTGCCTCCCAGTCTAGCGCGGTCGCTGCCCCTGGCCCGGGGCCGCTGCCGGAGAGAAGGCCCTGGGCGCACCGTTCGGTGCGCCCAGGGCAGGTCGGAGGGGGATCGCTCGCGTCAGCGCCGTCGCTGCTCGAGCCGGACGTCACGCACCTCGCCGGCCCGGACGTCGACGCGCGTCACGACGGTCTCGTAGCCGGGCGCGACCAGCGTCAGCTCGACCTCGCCGACGTCGAGCTGCGGAAGCCGCAGGATGCCGCTGCCGCTGGGGATCGTCCCGACGGAGCGCCCGTCGAGGAACAGCTGGGCTCCGCCGACGTTGGCGCGGACGACCAGCGTGCCGGTCCGCGGGATCGCTTCGAGGCGGGCGTCGACGCGGCGCGACTCTCCGGGCGAGAGCTGCAGGGTGGTCTCGAAGGCGTAGTAGTCGCGCGCCTCGATGCGCAGCGAGCGCCGGCCCGGCTGGGCGCCGACCCGCAGGGGCGTCGTGCCGACGAAGCGGCCGTCGAGGTAGACGTCGGCGCCGCGTGGATCGGAGTCGATCGCCAGCGTCGCCTCGGCCGGGACGTTGCCGCCCCCGCCGCCCCGCACCACGTCGTAGTAGGCGGTCGAGGTGACCCAGGAGGAGTTGGGGATCGGCTCGACGACGATGCGGAAGGCGCTCTGGAAGCCGGCCTGGCCAAGGTCGCTGGTCGCGAACGCCGCCCCGCTCTCGAAGCGGGCCAGCTGACGCGTGTCCAGCGGGCGCAGGCTGGCGACCGCCACCACCCGCGACAGGCCGGTGGGCGCCTCGACGTTGAAGACGTAGCCCGCGTCGCGCGGTGGGTAGGTGCGGGTCTCGCCGCCGCGCAGGTAGTTGTCGTCGTCGAAGCGGTTGGGCAGGATCTGCGTGACCGAGCCGTCGGGCTGCAGGCTGTAGAGGTAGACGTAGGCGTCGCGGTCGCTGCGGACGCTGATCGAGATGCGTTCGCCGACGGCGTAGCTGGGCACGTTGCCCGACTTGTCGAGGGAGACGGAGACGCCGAAGGACGGCGCGGGGTTGACGACGATGGCGCGGGGCTCGAAGCGAACGCCTTGGGCGTGGGCGGAGACCACCAGGGCGAGGAGCAGCAGTGCGAAGAGTGGTGCGAGGATCCGTTTCACGGACGACCTCCTTCCATGCCGCGAAGGTAGCACGGCGATCCGCGGACGCCGATGATGGCGATCTGAACGTCCGTTCACGCAGCGGCGCCGGCGGGACGGTACGCTTGCGGCCATGACGCGTCGCACCGTTCCCCTGCTGCTGCTCGCTCTGCTGCTCCTCGCGCCCACCGTCGCCGGCGCCCAGTCCGATCCGGAGGCCGACGCCCTGCTCGACGCGGTCGCCGAGCGCGCGGCCGCCCTCGAGGACGCCTCGTTCCTGCTGACCGGCCGGTTGATCGATCCGGACGGGACCGAGATCCCGCTCGAGATCGACGTGCAGACGATCCCGGCGGAACGGGTCGCGAGCGCCTACGTCCTGCAGCCCGACGCGCTTGCGGACAACATCATCGTGCTGAACGGCGACACGGTCGCGAACTACACCTTCCTGACGCATCAGGTGACGCTCTTCGACGCGGACGATCCCGACGCGCTGGGCGGCCTGATCGGCGGCGGCGACGACGGCGCGCTGGACGTGACCTTCGACCTGAACCGCCTGTTCGCCGGCTACGAGGCGCGCCTGCTGGACCGGACCGAGACGCCGCAGGGGCTCGCCGACCGGGTCCGCCTCGACAACGTCGAGGAGGGCGCGGTGATCGCCTGGGTCGAGGCGACGGTGCCCGACGCCACGCTGCTGCCCTACCGGCTCGCCTTCCACGGATCCGACGGCGCCCTGCTGGCCGAGCTGAGCTTCGAGGATCTGCGGCTCGATCAGGGCCTGACCGCCGAGGACGTGACCTTCCTGCCCGAGGACGCCGAGATCCTCGACGAGCGGGCCTCGGCGTCCACGGGCGAGTGAGGCCCGGCTAGACCATCTTCTCCGGCACCACGGTGCGGTCGAACTCCTCCTCGGTCAGGTGGCCGAGCGCCAGGGCGGCCTGCTTCAGCGTGGTGCCCTCGGCGTGCGCCTTCTGCGCGATCTCGGCCGCCGCGTAGTAGCCGACCTTGGTGTTCAGCGCGGTCACCAGCATCAGCGAGTTGTCGAGGTGCATGCGGATGCGCTGCCGGTCGGGCTCGATCCCTTGCGCGCAGCCGACGTCGAACGAGGCGCAGGCGTCGCCCAGCAGGCGCGCCGACTCCAGCAGGTTGCGGATCATGACCGGCTTGAAGACGTTGAGCTGGAAGTGGCCGTGCGTCCCGCCGACCGAGATGGCGACGTCGTTGCCGATCACCTGGGCGCACACCATCGTCAGCGCCTCGGCCTGGGTCGGGTTGACCTTGCCCGGCATGATCGACGACCCCGGCTCGTTGGCGGGGATGGTGATCTCGCCGATCCCGCAGCGCGGTCCCGACGCCAGCATCCGTACGGCGTTGCCGACGTGCATCGCCGAGACGGCCAGCCGCTTCAGGGCGCCGGACGCCTCGACCACGGCGTCGTGCGCGCTGAGCGCCTCGAACTTGTTCGCGGCGCTCACGAACGGGCGGCCGGTGAGCTCGGCGATCCGCTCGGCGACGCGCTCGGCGAAGCCGTCGGGCGCGTTCAGGCCGGTGCCGACCGCGGTCCCGCCCAGCGCCAGCTCGTAGAGCGACGGCAGCGCGGCCTCGACCGCGCGGACGCCGTGCTCGAGCTGGGTCGCCCATCCGGAGATCTCCTGCCCCAGCGTCAGCGGCGTGGCGTCCATCAGGTGGGTGCGGCCGATCTTGACGACGTCTGCGAAGGCGTCCGCCTTGGCGCGCAGGGTGACGGCCAGCTGGCGCACCTGGGGCAGCATCCGACCCTCGATCGCCTCGACCGCGGCGATGTGC
>CAZJGU010000032.1:8357-29015 GCA_964545455.1 uncultured bacterium
GTTGGACGACTGCGACTTGTTGACGTCGTCGTTGGGGTGCACCGGGTCCTTGGAGCCCAGCACGCCGCCCCGCAGCTCGATCGCGCGGTTGCTGACGACCTCGTTGACGTTCATGTTGGACTGGGTGCCGGAGCCGGTCTGCCACACCACCAGCGGGAAGTGGTCGTCCAGGTCGCCGGCGAGGATCTCGTCGCAGACGCGGGCGATCAGCTCGGCCTTGTCCGTGGGGAGGTCGGCCAGCTCGGCGTTGACCTGGGCGGCGGCCTTCTTCAGCACGGCGAAGGCGCGCACGATCTCGATCGGCATGCGCTGGCGCTCGTCGCCGATCGGGAAGTTGCGGATCGACCGCTGGGTCTGGGCGCCCCAGTAGCGATCGGCGGGAACCTGGATCTCGCCCAGGGTGTCCTTCTCGGTGCGATGGTCGCTCATGCCGGCATGCTACCGCGCGTCCGGCGCCAGCACGAACGCGATCCCGTCGGCCAGGCCGTCGCGCCAGAAGGTCCAGTTGTGCCCCGCCGAGCGCGTCACGAAGCGCCGCGCGTCGACCCGCGGCGCGAGCGCGGCGGCAGCCTCGACGTTCACGTCGTGCAGCCAGTCGAACGTCCCGACCTCCTGCGCCACTCGCCACGGCAGCGCGCGCTCGTCGCGCGCCAGCGTCTCCAGCCACCACGAGCGGTGGCCGCCGTGGAAGTCGCGCTCGTCCGGCGTGCCCAGCAGTGCCGGCGACTGCAGCACCAGGCCGGCCGTCGCCTCGGGCGCCTCCCAGGCGGCCCGCAGCGCGGCCAGCCCGCCCAGCGAGGCGCCGATCCAGACGGTCCCGCCCTCGGCGTCCGCCTGGTCGCGCAGGCGGGGGAGCAGCTCGCGCGTCAGCTCGCGCAGGTAGCGCTCGCCGAAGCCGTACTCGACCTGGCGAGCGGCCGGCCGGGAGGGGTCGAGGAAGGCCAGCCGGGCCGGACGGGCGCGTCCCTCGGCCACCAGCGTCTCCAGCAGCGCCGGGAGGCGGGCGATCCGCTGGTAGGCGGTCCCGTCGTGCACGATCGCCAGCGGGGCGGGACCGGTCAGCCCGGCCGGCTGGTAGAGCGCGACGCGGCGCACGCCTCCTGCCCCGTCCGGCAGCCGCAGGCGGCGCAGCTCCCCACGCGCCGCCTGCGGATCGGGCGCCGCCAGGGGGTGGGCTCGGTAGCCGGGTCCGCGCACGCAGCTGACCTCGGGGTACCACGGGTTGTCCGCCCGCTCGGGGTTGTCCGGATCGGCCCGCATGCGCCCCTCGGCGTCGAGGAAGGCGTACTCGTAGTAGACGTCGTCGGGGAGCGGGACCTTGAAGCGCCGGACCGCGGTCGGGTCGATCGGCCGGGGCGCGCGGTCCATGTCGGTGCGATCGGAGACGACGTGGCGCGCCCAGGGGGGGACGGTGACCTCGAGCTGCATGCGGGGAGCCTACCCGCCGCGCTTCGACCCGCCTGAAGCGCGTGCTAGGCTCGCGCGCATGCCGCACCGCTACGACGAGCTGACGATCGACGAGCTGCGCCGCCGGCCGCTCATCAAGTGGCGCCACTACGACGAGGACGTGCTGCCGCTGTGGGTCGCCGACATGGACTTCCCGGTGGCCGAGCCGATCCGGGCTGCGATTCGCGCCTGGGCCGACGGCGACCTGTGGGGCTACCCGGAGTGGACCGGCCTGCCCGGCCTGCGCGAGGCGGTCGCGGACCGGTTGGAGCGCCGCTACGGCTGGCGCGTCGCGCCCGAGGCGGTCTGGACCATCCCGGGCACGGTGGCGGGCCTGTTCGGCGCGACCAAGGCGTTCGCCGCGCAGGGGGACGGGGTGCTGGCGACCACGCCGCTCTACCCGCCGTTCAAGATGGCGGCCGACCTGCAGGGTCGCGTCTTCCAAGCGGTCGACCTGGCCGAGGGCGAGGACGGCTACCGCCTGGACGAGGCCGCGCTGGACGCGGCGATCGATCCCTCGACCCGGCTGCTGGCGCTGTGCCACCCGCACAACCCGACCGGCCGCGTCTTCGACCGCGGCGAGCTCGAGGCGCTGGCCCAGCGGGTCCTGGACCACCGCCTGTTCGCGGTCTCCGACGAGCTGCACGCCGACCTGAACTTCGGCGCCGAGCACCGGCCGTTCGCCTCGCTCTCGCCCGAGCTGTCGGCCCGCACGGTCACGCTGATCGGCCCGACCAAGGCGTTCAACCTGGCGGGGCTCAAGATCGGCTTCGCGATCGCCGAGAACGAGGCGGTGCTCGAACGGTTCAAGGCGGCCATGGTGGGGTTCGCGATGCCCGCGCCGAGCGTCTCCCAGGCCGGCGCTCGGGCCGCGCTGCGCGACGCCGACGCATGGCTGGACGACACCCTCGCCTACCTTCGGGCCAACCGCGACCACGTCGTCGCGCGCGTCCGTGCCGAGCTTCCCGGCGTGCGGGTGCACCCGCCCGAGGCGACCTACCTGGCCTGGATGGACTTCCGCGCCACCCCCTTCGCGGACGATCCAGCGGCGGCGCTGGTCGAGCGGGCGCGCGTCGGCCTGAACGACGGTGCCACCTTCGGCCCGGCGGGCAAGGGCTTCGTGCGCCTCAACTTCGCCACCTCGCGTGCCGTCGTCGACGAGGCGCTGGACCGCATCGCCGCAGCGCTCACGTCGGCGTGAGCGGGGACCGCCCACCGTCCTGGGCGGCGGTCGAGCGGCTCCCCGAAGGGCTGGAGGCCTGCCGCGCCTGCCCGCGGCTGGTCCAACACCGCGAGGCGGTCGCCGCACGCAAGCGGGCCGCCTACCGCGAGGAGCGCTACTGGGGCCGGCCGGTGCCCGGCTTCGGCGATCCTGCGGCGCGGCTGCTGGTGCTGGGCCTGGCCCCGGGCGCGCACGGCTCCAACCGGACCGGTCGCCAGTTCACCGGCGACGCCTCGGGCGAGTTCCTCTTCCCGGCCCTGCACCGTGCCGGCCTGGCCGACCGGCCCGAGAGCGTACGGCGCGGCGACGGCCTGCGCCTCCGCGGCACCTGGATCACCGCCGCGGTCCGCTGCGTGCCGCCCGGCAACAAGCCGACCCGGGAGGAGGCCACGCGTTGCCGCCCGTGGCTGGAGGGCGACCTGGCGGCGCTGCCGCAGCTTCGGCTGGTGCTGGCGCTGGGCGCCTTCGCGCACGACGCCTACCTGGAGCTGCTGCGCTCGCGCGGGGTGCGGTTGGTCAAGGCACGCCATCGCTTCGGGCACGGCGTGCTGCACCGCCTGGACGCGGCCCCCCCGGGCGCCGGCGTGCTGCCGATCCTGGGCAGCTACCACCCGAGCTTCCAGAACACCAACACCGGCGTCCTCACCCCCGCGATGCTGGACGACGTGCTGAACGAGGCCAAGGCCCTGGCCGGGCTGGCCTGAGGCGGCCTGTGTCGGAGGCGTTCCCCACCGTCCGGCTGGCCGACGGGCTGGCGTCCGCGCTCGCGTCCGGACACCCGTGGATCTACCGGGACCACCTGCCGCCGGGCGTGGCCGAGGCCCATGGGCTGAGCAGCGGCGACTGGCTCCGGGTCGAGGCGGGGCCCGAGGCGGCCACCTTCCTCTACGACGCCGAGGGCGCGATCGCGCTCCGGCGGTTCGACGCGCCCGGGCCGCCCGACGACGCCTGGTGGCGGGCGGCCGTCGAGCGCGCGGTCCGGGTCCGTGCGCCCCTGCGCGCGGCCGGCCACACCGCCTACCGGCTGATCTTCGGCGAGGGGGACGGGCTGCCCGCGATCGTCGCCGACCGCTACGGCCGCTTCGCTGTGCTGCAGCCGCACGCCGCGTCGGTCGAACGGTTCCTGCCCGTCGTGGCGCGATCGCTGCTGCGGGCCGCGCGGCTCAAGGGGGTCGTGGTCCGTCGCCCTGACGGGCTCGAGGTGCTGGCCGGGGAGGCGCCACCGCCGGAGGAGACGATCGTCGAGAACGGCCTGCGCTTCCTCGCCAACCTGCGCGAGGGGCAGAAGACCGGCCTGTTCCTCGACCACCGCGAGCATCGCGCCCACGTGCGGGAGCTGGCCGAGGAGCTCCGCGTCGTCAACCTGTTCGCCTACGTGGGGGGCTTCTCGGTCAACGCCCTGGCGGGCGGCGCGCGCGAGGTGTGGAGCGTCGACGTCGCGGCCCCGGCCCTGCGCGACGCCGAGCGCAACGTGGCCCTGAACGAACTCCCGGCCGAGCGTCACCGCACCGTGGAGGCGGACGTGTTCGAGGTCGCGGCAGGCTGGGCCGCGGCGGGCGAGCGCTTCGACCTGACCATCCTGGACCCGCCGTCGCTGGCGCGCGCCAAGCGTCAGCGCGCCCGCGCCTGGTCGGCCTACCGACGGCTGAACGCCGACGCGGCCCGTCTGACGGCGCCGGGTGGTCTGCTCGCGACCGCATCGTGCACGGCCCAGGTCGGCGTCCGCGAGTTCGAGAAGGCGGTCCGTGCCGGCCTGCGCGACGCGGGTCGCACGGCCCGCATCGTGCAGCGGGGCGGACAGCCGTCCGACCACCCGGTCCTGCCCTCGTTCCCGGAGGGGCGCTACCTGAAGGTCCTGCTGCTGCGCTTCGAGGATTGACGGCCGAGCCTCCCGCCGGTCCGCCCCTGGGTGCGAACGACGCGCTGGGCGGCAGCGCCGACGGGTACGATGCATGCGTTCCGCGCCAGATCGACCGAGAAGCTCGTGCCCACCCCTCGCCGAGGGCCGCGACGTGTCCACGTCCGCGCGAAAGGACCGCATGCCCATCACCCAGATCCACAACGCCACCTTGATCGATGGCCGCGGCGGACCGCCGATCCCGAACGCTGCCCTGCGGATCCGGGACGAGCGCGTCGAGGCGGTCGGTCCGGCGAACCACGTCGGCCCCTCGCCCGCCGGAGCGCGGACGATCGACGCGCGGGGTGCGACGCTGCTTCCGGGCCTGGTCGACGCGCACGTTCACCTCATGCTCGAGGAGGCCGACCTGCTCCGGATGCTGGCGACGCCGTTCTCGTTGAACTTCTACCTCGCGCTGGATCGGATGCAGCGGACGCTCGCCGCCGGGGTGACCTCGGTGCGCGACGCCGCCGGCGCCGACCTGGGTCTCAAGCGAGCGGTCGAGTCCGGCCTCGTCGCCGGTCCGCGCATGCAGATCTCGACCACTGCGCTATCGATCACCGGTGGGCACCTCGACTTCTGGATGCCCTCCGGCAACGAGATCGATCTCCTGCCCAGCCACCCGGGCTTGCCGAGGGGGATCTGCGACGGGGTCGACGGGGTCCGGGCCAAGGTGCGCGAGGTGCTGCGCGCCGGTGCGGACATCGTGAAGATCTGCTCGACGGGGGGCGTCATGAGCCCGACCGACCACCCGGACTTCGCGCAGTTCTCGCCCGAGGAGCTCGCGGTCGTGGTGAGCGAGGCGGCCGCGCGCCGCGGCGTGAAGGTCATGGCCCACGCGCAGGGCGCCGAAGGCGTCAAGAACGCCGTCCGGGCCGGCGTCCACTCGATCGAGCACGGGGTCTACCTCGACGACGAGGCGATCGACCTGATGCTGGAGCGCGGCACCTTCCTGGTGCCGACCCTGCTGGCCCCGCTGTACGTGATCGAGTCGGGCGAGGCGGGCGCGAACCTGCCCCCGGGCGCGCTCGACAAGGCCCGCGAGGTGTTCGACGCCCACCAGGACAGCGTGGCGCGCGCTCACCGGGCGGGCGTCAGGATCGCCATGGGGACGGACGCCGGGGTGATGCCGCACGGCACGAACGCGCGCGAGCTGGGCCTGATGGTCGACGTCGGCATGAGCCCGATGGAGGCGATCGTCGCCGCCACGGCCAGCGGCGCCGCCTGCCTGGGGTGGCAGGGCCAGATCGGAACCCTCGAGGCCGGGACCCTGGCCGACGTGGTCGTCGTGGACGGCGATCCCCTCGAGGACGTCCGCGTGCTCGAGCGCCGCGACGCGATCGCGTGCGTCCTCAAGGGCGGAGAGGTCGTGGCCGGCGAACTCGGCGAGGCGGCTCGCGCCTAGGTCGACGCCCGACTCAGGCGGTCGCGGCGCCGCTCGAGGTGTCCGCCTCGGGGAGCGCCAGGCGCTGCGCGAACCACGCGACCACGTCCTCCTCGATCCGATCGGCCTGGGCGTCGTGGAGCAGCGCGTGCGCGCCGCCCGGCACCTCGCGCAGCTCGACGTCGCCGCCGTCCGCCGCCAGGTGCAGCTGGCGCGAACCCTCGAGAGAGGCCAGCGCGTCGTCGCTGCCGTGGACGATCAGCGTGGGCGTGACCAGCGCCGCGGCGTCGCGCAGGACGTGCGGGCCGAGGGCGTGGAGGGCGCGGATGCTGCCCAGCCGTACGCCCCCGCGATCGACCAGCGGGTCCTGGTCGTAGGCGCGCACCTCCGCTTCGACGTTGGATACGGTGCCGGCGTCCAGCGGCTTGGTGCGCAGGCGTGGCGCCAGCCGCGCGGCGGCCGAGGCCAGCCCGATCACCCAGGGCGGGTCCGGCAGGGCCGAGACCAGGTAGGGCGCACTGGCGACGACCGCGTCGACCAGGTCGGGACGGAGCTGCGCGGCGCGCAGCACCAGCGCGCCGCCGAAGCTGTGGCCGAAGGCGGCCACCGGGAGATGGCCGTCCAGGGCGCGCAGGCGCTCCAGCAGCGCGACGACCGCCCCGACCGCCGCCTCCTCGCTGGGGATGAGGCCGCGCGGGCCGGGACTGCGACCGTGGCCGTGGTAGTCGAGCAGGTGCGCCTCCACCCCGCGGTCGGCCAGGCGCTCCGCCAGCGACAGGTAGCGGTCCCCGTGCTCGGCGAAGCCGTGCACGATCGCCAGCCGGGCGCGGGTCTCGCCGCGGGCGGGAACGATGCGGACGAACAGCTCGTCCAGCGTGCCGACGTCGTCCATGGCGTCCTCCTGCGCTCAGCCGTCGCCGTCGGCGACGGGTTCGAGCGCGATCTCGACGTCCTCCATCACCGGGTTGGCGAGCACGTCCTCGGCCAGGGCGCGGACCTTGGCCTCGGCCGTGGCGGGATCGCCGGCGACGGTGAACTCGACGATCTTGCCGACGCGCAGGTCGGCCACGTCGTCGTGGCCGAGGCGCTGCAGCGTGGCCTGCACGGCCCGGCCCTGCGGGTCCAGGATGGCGGGCTTGAGACGAACGGTGACGCGCGCCCGGGTGCGACTCATGCGGGCTCCTCCCCCACGATCCGACGGTGCACCTCGCGGTAGGCCTCCTCGACGCCGCCGAGGTCGCGGCGGAAGCGGTCCTTGTCCAGCCGCTCGCCGCTCGCCAGGTCCCACAGCCGGCAGGTGTCGGGGCTGATCTCGTCGGCCAGGATCAGTCGACCGTCGACGTCGCGCCCGAACTCGAGCTTGACGTCGACCAGGTCCAGGCCGCGCTGCTCGAAGAACGGTCGCAGCGCCTCGTTGACGGCGATCGCGCCCTCGAACAGCTCGGCCAGGTCGTCCTCGCTGGCGAACCCCAGCGCGACGGCGGTGGCGTCGTTCATGGGCGGGTCGCCCAGCTCGTCGCTCTTCAGGCACCACTCGATCACGATCGGGTCGAGGTCGCGGCCCTCCGGGACGCCGTAGCGCTGGGCGAACGAGCCCGCAACGCGGTTGCGGACGATCACCTCGACCGGGACGATGTCGACGCGGCGGACGATCAGCTCGGCCGGCGCGGGCGCGTCGATCAGGTGCGTGACGATCCCCGCCTGGTCCTCGAGGTAGCGGTAGAGGGTGCGGGTGATGGCCGCGTTGATGCGGCCCTTGGCCGCGATGGTGCCGCGCTTGGCGGCGTTGTAGGCGGTCGCGTCGTCCTTGTACACGACGCGCAGCCGCTCGGGATGGTCGGTCGCGTGGACCCGCTTGGCCTTGCCCTCGTAGAGCAGGCGCCCGGTCGCCTCCGTGTCGCTCATGCGGTGCCCCCTTCGCGCGCGCGCCGGGCGTAGATCGCGTCGACGCGCCTCAGGTACCAGGCTGGATCGAACGCCGCGTCCAGCGCGGCGCGGTCCAGCGGCAGCTCCGGATCGGCGGCCAGCACGTCGCGCAGCTCGCCGGCGCCCTCCCACACCTGCAGCGAGGCGCGCTGGACGATGGCGTAGGCGTCCTCGCGCATCATCCCCGCCTCGACCAGGGCGTGCAGGACGCGCTGGGAATGGATCAGGCCGTGCAGGGCGCCGAGGTTCTCGCGCATGCGCTCCTCGTCCACCACCAGGTCGTCCAGGACGCGCGTGGCGCGCCGCAGCGCGTAGCTCGCCAGCGTCGTCGCGTCGGGCAGGATCACGCGCTCGACCGAGCTGTGGCTGATGTCGCGTTCGTGCCAGAGCGCAACGTCCTCGAGGGCCGGTCCCAGGTAGGAGCGCAACAAGCGCGCCACGCCGGTCAGGTTCTCCGACGCGATCGGGTTCTTCTTGTGCGGCATCGAGGACGAGCCAGTCTGGCCCTTGCCGAAGCCTTCGCGCGCCTCGCGCACCTCGCTGCGCTGAAGGTGCCGGACCTCGAGCGCGACGCGCTCGATGGTGGTTCCGATCAGCGCCAGGGCGGAGAGCAGCTCGGCGTGACGGTCGCGGGCGACCGTCTGGTTGGTGACCGGATCGACCCGCAGTCCCAGGCGCGCGGCGACGCGCTCCTCGACCTCGAGGGGTACGTGGGCGTAGGTGCCGACCGAGCCGGACAGCATCGCGACCCCCACCGCCTCCTTGGCGGCCGCCAGGCGACGCTGGTCGCGCTCGGCGGCGGTGTCGAGGTTCAGGAACTTCAGTCCGAAGGTGGTCGGCTCGGCGTGGACGCCGTGGGTCCGGCCGATGCAGGGCGTCGCACGGTAGCGCTCGGCCTTGGCGGCCAAGGCCCGCCGGAACGCCGCCAGGTCGGCCTCGATGAGCTCGACGGCGCGGACCAGAAGCAGGTTCTGGGCGGTGTCGACGACGTCGGTCGAGGTGAGGCCGAGGTGCACGAAGCGGGCGGCGGGCCCGAGCCGTTCGGTCAGCGCCCGAGTGAAGGCGACGATGTCGTGCCGGGTCTCGGCCTCGATCTCGGCGACGCGCTCGGCGAAGGCGTCGTCCAGCGGCGCGGTGGCCGCGGCGTCGCGCAGGGCGCGACCGGTCCCCGCCGGAATCTCGCCGAGCTCCTCCCAGGCATCGACCGCGGCCAGCTCGACGTCGAGCCAGGTCCGGTAGCGCTGCGCTTCGCTCCACGTCTCGCGCATCTCGGGCGTCGCGTAGCGCGGGATCATGGCGGAACGCTACCACGCACGTCGCGCAGCTCCCGCGGCCGCTCGGGTAGGCTCGGCGCATGTCGAGAACGGTGCTCCTGGCGGCGCTTCTGGCCGTCGTCGCGATCCTGGCCGTGACCAACCCGGACCGGGACGACTTCGCCCGCTTCTACGCCGATCGCGCCAGCGCCGAGGTGGCGCGCGAGCTGGGGCTGAGCGGCCCGATCGGCGACGCCATCGGCGGGGCGGCCCAGGGCTTCCTCGAGTCCGCGCTGCGCGAGCGGGTGCACCGCCGCGACTGGCTGCTCGCGAGCGTCTACACCGTGCCCGCCGCCGGTCCCGATCCGGTCTGGCTGGGGCTGGCGGGGACGTTCCTGCCCCTCGAGCGGGGCGACTGAGGAGCGGTCCGCGCCGAGCGCGGTTCGCACGTCTGCGACGGGATCGACGGCGCCCGCAAGCGACCCGCCGGCGGTGGTAGACTGCCGCGTTCCCGCGTCGTCCCGCCGCGCCCCCTCCGCGAGGTCGCCGGGCGCCGGTCGACCGCTCCCTGGCCACGAGGAGGCATCCGTTGAACGAAGGACAGGTCGTCCCCGTCCAGATCACGGACGAGATCAAGTCGAGCTTCATCAACTACGCCATGTCGGTGATCGTGGATCGGGCGCTGCCCGACGTCCGCGACGGGCTCAAGCCGGTGCAGCGGCGCATCCTCTACGCCATGCACCAGGAGGGGCTCGCCAGCAACCGCAAGCACTCGAAGTCGGCGGGCGTCGTCGGCGAGGTCATCAAGAAGTACCACCCGCACGGCGACGGCGCCGTCTACGACGCGATGGTGCGGATGGCGCAGCCGTGGAACGTGCGCTACCCGCTGGTCGACGGCCAGGGCAACTTCGGCTCGATCGACGGCGACCCCGCGGCGGCCTACCGGTACACCGAGGCGCGCCTGACCAAGGTCGCCGAGTCGCTGCTCGTCGACATCGACAAGGAGACCGTCGATCACCGCGAGAACTACGACGGAACCACCAGCGAGCCGGAGGTCCTGCCCTCCTCCTTCCCGAACCTGCTGGTCAACGGCGCGGCCGGGATCGCGGTGGGGATGGCGACCAACATCGCGCCCCACAACCTGAACGAGATCATCGGCGGCCTGGTGGCGCTGATCCGCGACCCGAACGTCTCGCTCGACGTGCTGATGCAGCACGTCAAGGGCCCCGACTTCCCGACCGGCGGCATCATCGGCCGCGAGGGGATCCGCCAGGCCTACGAGACCGGGCGCGGCACCATCCGCGTGCGCGGCCTGGCGCGGATCGAGGACCGCAACGCCCAGAAGCCCTCGATCGTCGTCACCGAGATCCCCTACCAGGTCAACAAGACCAGCCTGATCCAGACCGCCGCCCAGCTGGTGCGCGCGAAGAAGATCGAGGACATCGCCAACATCCGCGACGAGTCCGACCGTCAGGGCATGCGCATCGTCTTCGAGCTCAAGCGCGGCGCCCTGCCGGAGCTCGTCTTGAACCAGCTCTACAAGTACACGCAGCTGCAGTCGACCTTCGCGATCAACAACGTCCTGATCGTCGGCCGCTCGCCCAAGCTGCTGTCGCTCAAGGACACCATGCGGCACTACCTCGACCACCGCGCCGAGGTGGTCCAGCGCCGCACCGAGTACGACCTGCGCAAGGCGCGCGAACGGGCGCACGTGCTCGAGGGCTACCTGATCGCGCTCGACAACCTCGACGAGGTCATCGCGCTGATCCGGCGCTCGCCCGACGGTCCGACCGCGCGCGACGGCCTGATGGAACGCTTCGCGCTGTCCGAGGCGCAGGCGCAGGCGGTCCTCGACATGCGCCTGCAGCGCCTGACCGGCCTGGAGCGCGAGAAGATCCAGAGCGAGTACGACGAGCTGCAGGCGCTGATCGAACGGCTCGAACTCATCCTGGGCGACGAGAAGGAGCTGTGGGGCGTCGTCGAGGCCGAGCTGCTCGAGGTCGCGGAACGCTTCGGCGACGCGCGTCGCACCAAGATCGGGGTGCTGTCGGACGACATCGGCAAGGAGGACCTGATCGCCGAGGAGCCGATGGTGGTCACCCTCACCCGCGGCGGCTACATCAAGCGCACCGCCCTGAGCGCCTACCGCGCCCAGTCGCGGGGCGGGCGCGGCGTGTCGGCCCAGCGCGCCAAGGAGGACGACGTCAACAGCCTGCTGCTGGTGGGCTCGACGCACGACTACCTGGCGTTCTTCACCGATCGCGGCCGCGTCTACCGCGAGAAGATCTACGACCTGCCCGAGGCCGAGCGGGCCGCGCGCGGCAGCCACATCCGCAACCTGCTGCCGCTCGAGGACGACGAGACGGTCCAGACGGTCCTGGCGATCCAGGACTTCTCGGTCGACGGATACTTCGTCTTCGCGACGCGCAAGGGCCTGGTCAAGCGCACCGAGATCCGCGAGTACGCCAACATCAACGCTGCCGGCCTGATCGCGATCAACCTGGTGGGTGGCGACGAGCTGGTCGCCGTGCGCGTCACCGGCGGTGAGCACGACGTGCTGCTCGCCACCCGCGACGGCCAGGCGATCCGCTTCGAGGAGAGCGCTGCGCGCGACACCGGTCGCGCCACCCAGGGCGTGATCGGGATCCGCCTGCGCGCTGGGGACGAGGTCGTCAGCCTGGCCACCGTGGCGCCGGACGAGAAGGAGTCGACCGAGATGCTGGCCGTTTCGGAGCAGGGCTACGGCAAGCGCACCACGCTGGGTGAGTACCCGCTGCAGGGCCGCGGCGGAATGGGCGTGATCACGCTCAAGGTGACCTCCAAGACCGGGCCGCTGGTCGGCCTGACCCCCGTGCGGGGCGACGAGGAGCTGTTCGTGCTGTCCGAGGGCGGCATCCTGATCCGCACCAAGGTGGCGCAGGTGAGCTCCTACGGCCGCTCCTCGCAGGGCGTGACGATCATGCGCCTGGGCGAGAGCGACCGCGTCGTCTCGGCCATCGTGATGATGGCCGAGGAACGGATCGACGAGGTCGGCGAAGAGGTCGAGGCGGCGCAGGCCGAAGCGCTGGCCGGCCTGACCGAGGACGAGGACGGCAGCGACGCCGGGGCGCCGGCGGACCAGGCGGACGCGCCCGAGGACGACCCGCAGGGGCGCCTGATCGACGAGGACGACCTCGCCGACCTGGGCGAGGAGGACGCGTGAGCGCCGCCCGGCCGCGCGTCTGGATCGACTGCGATCCGGGCCACGACGACGCCTTCGCGCTGTTCCTGGCGGCGCGCACCTGCGACGTCGTCGGGGTGTCGAGCGTCTCCGGCAACGTCTCGCTGGCCTCGACGACGCGGAACGCCCGCATCGTGCGCGACCTGGCCGGCCTCGACGCACCCCTGCACCGCGGTGCCGCCGGCCCGCTGGTCGGCGAGCCGCTGCACGCGCCCGACATCCACGGCGACAGCGGCCTGGACGGACCGGTCCTGCCCGCGCCTCGCGGCGAGGTGGACCCGGTCCCCGCCGCCCAGGCGATCGTCGAGGCCACCCGCCGCGAGGAGGGCATGTGGCTGGTCGCCACGGGGCCGCTGACCAACCTGGCGCTGGCGCTCCGCCTGGATCCGGGTCTGGTCGACCGGATCGCGGGGATCTCGCTGATGGGGGGCTCGCGCACCGGCGGCAACACCACCGCGGCCGCCGAGTTCAACATCCTGGCCGATCCGGAGGCCGCCGACGCGGTGCTGCGCAGCGACGCTCGGGTGGTCATGGCGGGGTTGGACCTGACCCACCAGTTCCGCCTCGGGCGTGACGAGGTCGCGGAGCTGCGCGCGCTCGCCAGCCCGCTGGCCGTCTTCGCCGCGGACCTGCTCGGCTTCTTCCTGGAGCGCTACGAGCACCGGTCGGGCCAGCCCTCCGCGCCGATGCACGATCCCTGCGCGGTGCTGGCCGTGACCGACCCGGAGCTGTTCGAGCGCACGCCCCTGAACGTCGTGGTCGAGCTGCGCGGGGAGCACACGCGCGGCATGACGCTGTGCGACGAACGCGACGTGCACCGCCGCGGAACGCCCAACGTCGAGGTCCTCACCCGCATCGACGCCCCGGCCGCCTGGACCCGGCTGAAGGGCGCGCTGGCCGCCGACCGGGCGGAGCCAGGCGCGCCGGGCTGAGCGCGTGATCCGCTTCGAGCACGTCACCAAGACGTACCCGCGGACGCACACGCACGCCCTGAAGGACGTCGACTTCCGCATCCGCAAGGGCGAGTTCGTCTACATCACCGGCCACTCCGGCGCGGGCAAGTCGACGCTGCTGTCGTTGCTGCTGCGGCGCATCGTGCCCAGCGACGGGCGGGTGACGCTCAACAACCAGGACCTCGCGCGCCTTCCCGAGCGGAAGCTGCCGCTGCTACGGCGCGCGATCGGCATGGTCTTCCAGGACCACGCCCTGCTCGCGAACCTGTCCGCGATGGAGAATCTGACCTTCGCGCTGCGCGCCGCCGGCACGCGGGGCAACCTCGACCAACGTGCGCTGCAGGTGCTGCGCCAGGTCGGCTTGGCGCACAAGCGCAAGGCCTACCCGATCGAACTGTCGATGGGCGAGCAGCAGCGCGTCGCGATCGCTCGGGCGATGGTGACCAACCCGCCGCTGCTGCTGTGCGACGAACCGACCGGCAACCTCGACCCGGACACCAGCTGGGAGATCCTGGAGCTGCTGAGCGACCTCAACATCCGCGGCACCACCATCGTGATCGCGACCCACTCGCGCGAGCTGGTCGATCGCCTGCGGCGCCGGACGTTGGTGCTCCGCGGCGGGGAGCTGGTGCGCGACGACGACCAGGGCGGCTACGGCCTGTAGGGGCCGTTCCGATGGCTCACAGCTGCGTGACGCTGTAGTCGAGCCGGTCGTCGTCCAGGAACATCTCCAGGAACTGCAGCTGGGCGAGGGCGTCGATCATCGCGAAGCCGTGCTCGCGGTCGACGTAGACGCCATCGCGCATCACGGTGTGTCCGTAGACCCCGAAGCGGTGACCGGACTGTCGCACCAAGTCCGGTTTCTCGTACCACCACGCTTTGGTATCGGGGTCGTGATAGAAGAAATCGTCGAACTGCTGCATGCCCGGGGTCGGACCGGCGTGCGCGAACTGCACGCCGTGGAAGACGACCTCGCGCGGGAAGCTCCGGACCCAGCCGGCCAGCTCGTCGGGCAGCGCCTCGCCCCCCCGTTCGGGGTCGAACTCGACGTGCTTGAGGCCGCCCCGCGTCGACAGTTCGTAGCGGTGGTCCAGCGCCGCCTCGTCGTGGTTGCCGAGGATGACGTGCACGTTGCCGGCCGCTGCCTCGACGAAGCGCTGGAAGCGGTAGAGCTCTCGGATCTGGGCGCGCGCCGCGCGCCGCAGCTGATCGGCGTCGCTGGGGTCGTACGGCTCGACACCGACCGCGTTGGCGTAGCCGCGCGCATCCTTGTAGTGCACCAGGTCGCCCATGCAGACGACCTGGACACGGCCGTCGACCACCGCGGGGCTGGGCTCGTACGTGGCGGTCGCCGCGGCCGAGGCCTTCAGGACCCTCCACAGCTCGGCCCACATGCCGTGGACGTCGCCGATCGCGACCACCTTGATCACGCCTCGACCCTCCCCTCGAGCAGGAGCGCACGCAGCTTGGCGTAGAGTTCGCGGCTGGCGCCCACGTCCGCACCGTAGCCGCCGTAGCCGGCCACCAGTCGGGCCGCCTCCGCCCCCAGGCCCTCCTCGCGCAGCCGGTCGACCAACCGGTCGATGACTTGGTGCGCCTCCGGCTTGGCGTCGTCGGCATCCGCCGTCTCGGCGCCGGCCGCCGCGGCCTCGCCGCGGGCAGGGATCTCGTCGCGCCCGGCGTCGGATGTGGCGTCGGACGTGAGGGCGTGCTCGGGTCGGTGCAGCGGCTCGCGCCGCGCGGGATCGAACGCCACCCATCCGTCGTCCGCCGGGCGGACGGGAAGACGCGCCCCGAACGCCGCGGCCGCCGCGGTCCAGGCGGCGCCGGTGGCGGCCGAGCCGGCATCGATCGTGCCGTCGTCCACCTCCAGACCGGGCGTGGGGGCGACGCGGACCACCGCCGAGCGGACCGTGTCCGCGACCGTCAGCTCGGCGATCAGACCGTCGCCGCCCCACGGCGACAGGCGCAGCGACCAGCCCTGCGGGCCGGCCACCTCGTCGAGGCGCGCACGCAGCCGTGCCGGGTCGAGGTGCGGCGCCAGGCGCACGCGTCCCTCGGCCTCGTCGATCGCCACGGCGTGCCAGCGCACCGCTTCCGGCGCGAAGGGCGCGGCGAGCCTGGACCAGGCGGGCGCGGACATGCCGCGGAGTATAGCAACGCCCCCTCGGCCGCTCCGGGCAGGAAGCGCACGCCGGCCGGACACCGAGCGCGACGCCGTCGCGGCGGTGCGGTACCGTTCGGGCATGATGCCGCCCCGTCGCTCCGTCCGCCCTCGGCCCGCCCCCTCCCGCCGGTCGCACCTCGCCTGGTGGCCGGTCGTCGTCGCCCTGGTGCTCGCCCTGGCGGGCGCCCCGACCTACGTCTCGGGTCCGGCGGTGCTGGCCCAGGCGCAGCCGTCGGCACCCGCCGTACCCGGCGCGGACCAGGAGCCGGGCGCGGACGAGGAGCCCGGCGCGACGACGACGCCCGCGAGCGAGGACGGCGAGGCCGCACCGGCGGAGGCCGACGACGACGCGGCCACTCCGGAATCGTCCGGCGAGGCGTCCGAGCCGGACGAAGCGGTGGAAGCCCCCGCCCCGGACGAGACGCCGGCCGGAGCGCCCCCCACGGTCGAGGACCCTGCCGCGGTCGACGACGCCGAACCGGTCGACGATGCCGAACCGATCGAGCTGACGCTGGTCGCCGACGACCTGGTCGCCCAGCGCGGCGACGAGGTCGTCTGGCGTCTGGCGCTGCCGGCGCAGGCGGGCCTGCCCGTGCTGGGCCCGGTCGAGGACGACCGAGCGCACGTCGGCCACGGCGGCTACCTGCTCACGATCGGGCTCGACGACGGGATCGTCCGCGACCGCGTCGCGATGCCCGCCCCCGTGCGGTCGCTCACGCGAGGGGACGACGGCGCCCTGCGGGTCGAGGTCGACCACGGCCCGATCGGCAGCGCGACGCTGACGCTGCGCGACGGCATGCCGGACGGACCGGTGCGCTTCGGCAGCGACGTCGACCGGTTCGGTGCGCTAGCGCGGGCCGCCGACGCGGCGTCCGACCCGGCCGCCCGCGCCGAGCGCGACCCGACCGATCCCTGGCTGGCCCTCGAGGCCGCCCGGGGCGCGGGCGACGACGCAGCGCGCGAGGCGTGGCTGGACAGGGTCGACACCGCCGCGACGGGACTGCCCTTCTTCGAGCAACTCGCGTTGGCGGGCGAGTTGGCCTCCCTCGACGCGTGGCCGCGGGCCGAGCGCCGCTTCGACGCGGGCCTGACCGACCTGGCCACCCGGGGCTACGACCCACGCCTCGCGACCGACCCTGCCCTGCGCGCCGCCTACGGCTTCCCCGAGGCGCGCCTGGAGGACGCCCTCGCGCGCGGCGACCTGGACGCCGCCGTGCGGCTGGCGCCGTACGTCTGGCGCCTGGCGGCCGAGGAGGCGCCCGCCTCGGTCACGGTCCTGCACGACCTGGCGGACGCCCTCAGGAGCGCTCCGAGCGACGCCCTCGACCCGGGCGGCCTGCGCGAGGGCGGCACGCCGCGCGAACGGGCGACCCTCTGGCGCGAGCGAGCCCGCGCCCTCGACCGCGCCGGCCTCGACACCTGGGTGGACACGCTGGCGTTGCGGCTCGGCGCGCTGGGCTGGTGGGGCGTCGGCGGCCTGCTCGTGGCCTTCGCCCTGACCTGGCTGGTGCTCTGGGCCAAAGTCTGGCGGGCGCAGGGCCTGGCCCGCCGGCAGCTCAAGGAGCGCGACCAGGCGCCACCGGCGGTCACCCGCCTGTGGGTGCCGCGGCACGCCAGCACCACCGAGAAGCTGGCCCTGATCGCGCTGCTGGTCCTGACCGGGCTGCAGGCGGCGCTGGCCGGCTGGCACGCCGACGTGCGCGCGCCCGAGGCGGCGCTGCGCTCCGGTACGCTCGCGAGCGCCGAAGCGATCGCCGCGGTCGAGACCCTGCCCCCCACGCCGCGAGCGGCCTGGCTGCGGGGCCTGTCGTTCGCGCAGCGCGGCGAGCTGGATGCCGCCCGCGCCGCCTGGCGCGACGCCGGCGACCTCGCCCCGGCGCTGACCAACCGCGCGGTCGCCGCGGGGGGCGACGAGGCCCTGCTCGACGCGGCCCTGCGCGCCGACCCACGCGAGCCGGTCGCGCGCTTCCTCACGGGCCGGGCCGCGGACCCCTCGCCGTTCCACGCCACCACCGTGCCGGACGCCGCCCTGTGGGCGGTGCCGTCCCCGCAGGACCTGCGCCTGGCGACGGCCGGCGACTGGCGGGCGGCCCTGCGCACGGCGATCACCGCCCCATGGGTCGCGCTGGGGCAAGCGCGACCGGACGCCGTGCCGACCTGGGTCGCCTGGCTGGCGGGGCTCGCCTTCGGGCTGCTGGCGCTCGCGCTGGTGGCGTTCCTGGCGCTCCCTCGACCGCGCGTGTCGCGGGACGCGCCGCGCACGCTCGCCTACCACCTGGGGGCGCTGGTGGTGCCGGGCAGCGGCCACGCCGACGAGCTCTGGGGCCTGCTGTTGCTGGTCCCCTGGGCCCTGATCGGGAGCGACGCGCTGCTGGCCGCGACGCGCGGCGCGGGCCCGTTGGGCCTGTCGGCCACGGCGCACGCCTGGCTGCTGGGCGGCCTGTGGGCGATCAACACGGTCGGCTTCTTCGTCGAGCTGGCGAGCTACCGCCACCGCATGCGCCTGCTGCGCGAGAACAAGCCCGAGCGGGCGCGGTCCTACGGGCTGCCGCCCGCCCCCCGCCCCGAGGCGTGAGCACCGGCCGCGCGGAGGCGGTCGGACTGGGACTGATCCTGGCAGCCGCGGTGCTGTGGGGCATGCTGGGCGTGTTCAGTGCCGGCCTGCTGCGCCTCGGCGTCGGTCCGGTCGAGATCGCCTTCTGGCGGGCCCTGTTCGGCGGCGCGGCCTTCCTCGTCCACGCGCTGGCGGCGCGGCGCTGGCGTCCACTGACGCGGCGCGGCTGGCTGGCGACCACGGCGTTCGCCGCCTTCGGCGTCTCGCTCTTCTACGTCTCCTTGGTGCGTGCGATCGACCTGGGCGGCGTCAGCCTGGCGTTCGTGCTGCTCTACACCGCACCGGCCTGGGTGGTGCTGCTGGCGGGGCCGGTCCTGGGCGAGCGCGCCACGCCGCTGCAGTGGGGCCTGGTCGCGGTCTCGGTCGTCGGCGTCGCGCTGGTCTCGGCCTCGCGCGGGACGGGGGTCGACCCGTCGCCGGCGGCGCTGGCGTGGGGCCTGACGTCGGGACTCGCCTACGCCTCCTACTACCTCTGGGGCAAGCGGTTGCTGGCGCGACAGGCACCGGTCCAGCTCTACGGCCTTGCGCTTCCGCTGGGGGCGCTGGGCATCGCGCCGTTCGTGACGTGGAGCGCCAAGCCGCCGGCCGCCTGGGCCCTCCTGGTCGCGGCGGCGCTGGTCTCGACCTACGCCGCCTACCTGCTCTACGGCCTGGGGGTCACCCGCGCCGCGTCGTCGCGCGCGGTCCTGGTCGCGACGGTCGAGCCGATCGTGGCCGGGGCGCTGGCCTGGGCGGTCTTCGGCGAGCGGATGGGGACGCTGGGGTTGGCCGGCGCGGCCCTGGTGATCGCGGCGGCAGCCGGGTCGGGCGTGCGCCTCCGGCGCCGTCCCCGAGCCCACGTTCGAGGGGCGGGCGACGCTTGACCGCCTCCGAGGCCGGTGCTACGATTCGCAACGTTATCGCCGCTGCTGCATACCGATGCAGAGGCTTCCCGCATGCACCCGACGCAGTCCATCTCCCCTCGCGCTCGACGCCGCTGACCCCGCTCCCCCACGGGCGTCGTACCGCAGTGGACGGCTCCTCGTGGGCCGTTCTCGTCTTGGAGGCACCATGAGTTCCGACATCGCGAAGGTCGTCCTCGCCTACTCCGGCGGTCTGGACACGTCCGTCATCCTCACCTGGCTCAAGGAGACCTACGGCGCCGAGGTGATCGCCTTCACCGCCGACATCGGTCAGGGCGAGGAGGTCGAGGAGGCCAAGGACAAGGCGCTGCGCACCGGCGCGCTGCAGGCCTACGCCGTGGACCTGCAGGAGGAGTTCGTCCGCGACTTCGTCTTCCCCGTCCTGCGCTCGGGCGCCCTGTACGAGGGCTACTACCTGCTGGGCACCAGCTTCGCCCGGCCACTGATCGCCAAGCACATGGTCGAGATCGCACGGCGCGAGGGCGCCGACGCCGTCTCGCACGGAGCGACCGGCAAGGGCAACGACCAGGTGCGCTTCGAGCTGTCGGCCTACGCCCTGGCCCCCGACATCAAGGTGATCGCGCCCTGGCGCGAGTGGGACCTCAAGGGTCGCGAGGACTGCATCGCCTACGCGCACGAGCGCGGCATCGAGGTCGGCGCGAGCAAGGAGAAGCCGTTCTCGATGGACGCCAACCTGTTCCACATCAGCTACGAGGGGGGCGTGCTCGAGGATCCCTGGAACGAGCCGCCGCAGGGCATGTGGCGTCGCACCACCGACCCCGAGGCCGCACCCGACGAGCCGCGCATCGTCGAGGTCGAGTTCGAGCACGGCGACCCGGTCGCGATCGACGGCGAGCGCCTCGGTCCGGTCGAGCTGCTGAGCACGGCCAACGAGATCGCCGGCGAGCACGGCGTCGGTCGGGTGGACCTGGTCGAGAACCGCTTCGTCGGGATGAAGTCGCGCGGCTGCTACGAGACGCCCGGCGGCACGCTGCTGTTCCACGCGCACAAGGCGATCGAACAGCTCACCCTCGACCGCCAGGTCCTCAGGATGCGCGACGAGATGGTGCCCGCCTACGCTCAGGCGGTCTACGACGGCTTCTGGTACGCGCCCGAGCGGGAGGCCATGCAGGCCTTCATGGACCACGTCCAGCGGCCCGTGACCGGCACGGCGCGACTCAAGCTCTTCAAGGGGGCCGTCGCGATCCTGGGCCGGACCAGCCCGACCAGTCTCTACCGCCAGGACGTCGTGACCTTCGAGGAGGACGACGTCTACGACCAGGGCGACGCCGACGGCTTCATCAAGCTCAACGCCCTGCGGCTGCGCATCGCCGCCCAGCTCGCGGCGGCAGGCTCCGAGGAGGCGTGAGCGCCGGCCACACCGCCGGCCTGGGCTCCGGGCGCGCCTACGAGGCCGCTCGGCTGCGCTGGGCGGGACAGAGCGACGCCGCCCGCCTGGCCGCACTGTGGCGCCTCAGCCGCGCCACCGACGGTCGACCCCAGGACGGCGAGGACGAGGCCGGCATGCGTGGCTGGCTGGAGCATGGCGGCGCCGTGCTGCTCGAGGACGACCACGGCCGCGCGCTGTGCGCGGTGCGCTGGCGCTGGAACGAGGACGGTGGCTGGCAGGTCGATCCGATCGCGACGCTCGAGGAGGCCCGCGGCCAGGGGTTC
>CAZJGU010000033.1:0-28587 GCA_964545455.1 uncultured bacterium
TCCCGACGAGGAAAGGTGGAGCGGGAGACGAGAATCGAACTCGCGACATTCAGCTTGGAAGGCTGACGCTCTACCAACTGAGCTACTCCCGCTCGCGGCGGAGATCATACCCGGAATCGCGCCGTCGTGCCGGGCCGGATGGTCGGGGCGGCAGGATTCGAACCTGCGACCCCCTGCTCCCAAAGCAGGTGCGCTACCAGACTGCGCCACGCCCCGATGGACCCCGGTCGCCGCGACCGGCCCGACCAGCCTACCCCGCCGTCCCGGGCACCATCCAGAGCGCCGGTTCGGGGCAGACTAGGGGACATCGTCGAACGCGATCCTCCTCCGGCGGGCGACCGGCCCTCCGGCGAGACGCGACCCTACCCCGATGCACGCCGCGAGCGGACGGCGTCCCCGCGCGACAGGAGTGCCATGACGTTGTCGAAGACCCGCGGCTACCTCGTCCACCTCTACACGATGTCGACGCTGGCGTTCGTGGTCCTCGGGATCCAGTGGACCCTCGAGGGTCGCTACGCGGCGGCGCTGATCGCGATGGCGGTCACGCTCGTCATCGATGCCACCGACGGGGCGCTGGCACGGAAGTACCACATCGCGCACACCGCGCCCGGCATCGACGGCCCGCTGCTCGACAACGTCGTCGACTTCACCTCCTACGTCTTCCTGCCCCTGCTGTTCATGATGCACGCCGGCATGCTGGCGCAGCCGGTGACCCTGTTCGCCGCGGTGGTGGCGTTCAGCTCGGCCTTCGGCTTCTCGCGCACCAGCGCGAAGCAGGTCGACGAGGGGTTCTTCGTCGGCTTCCCGTCGTACTGGAACGTCGTCGCCCTCTACGCCTTCCTGCTGGACCTGCCGGCTGGCGCCACGACGGCGCTGGTGCTGGTGCTGTCGCTGCTGGTGTTCGCCGACGTGCGCTTCCTGTACGTCAGCCGGTTGCGCCGTCATCGCCTGCTGCACCTGGTCCTCGGGGGCGCCTGGGGCGTTGCCTGCCTGCTGGCCCTGCTGCTCGAGCCGAGCCTGCTCCGAACCGCGCTGATCTACGGCTCGCTGGGCTACGTGGCGTTCTACACGGCGCACTCGCTGGTCGCCGACCTCGGTACGCGCCGGCGTGCCGCGGACCCGGGCCACCCGCGCGGCGCGTGAGCGAACCGCCGGCGCCCGGTCGCGCCCGGCGGCGCTCCGGGCTGGTGCTGCGCGGCGCGGCGCTGGTCGCCTGGACGGCCCTGCTGGTGGCCTTCTGGCTGGGGGCCCGCGCGGCCGACGAGGGGCCGATCGGCTACCTGCGCTCGGTCGTCGATGCGCTGGCGGCGCACCCGTGGGCGGCGGCAGGGGTGCTGGGCCTCTACCTGCTGCGCCCGCTGCTGCTGGTCCCGATCACGGTCGCCAACCTGGCGGCCGGCTTCGTCCTGGGGGCTGTCGCGGGCGTCCCGTTCGCCCTGGCGGGCACGCTGGCGTCGTCGATGATCGGCTACGCGATCGGTCGCTTCCTGGGCTCGGCCGGGCCGGTGGCCGAGATGGCCCACCGCTCGCCGCTGGCGCAGGGGCTGCGGCGCCGAGGCTTCGAGAGCGTCGTCGCGGGCGGCCTGATGTACCTGCACGCCGACATGGTCAACCTGCCCGCGGGCCTGCTGCGGGTGCCCTTCGCGACCTTCCTGGCGGGGATCGTGCTGGGTAACGCGCTGACCATGACGACGGCCGTGCTGGCCGGCGCGTCGGCCGAGGGGCGTCTGGCGGACGCGCAGGTCACCTTGGACCTGCGCTACCTGGCGGCGGCCGCCGCGTTGTTCGTGATCAGCCTGACGCTCGCCTACCTGCTGCGGCGCCGCTGGCGCGCCGCGCCCTGAGCCGCCCTCAGCCGTTCGATCCGCCGGCCTCGCGCAGCGCCAGCGCGCACCAGGCGCGCATCTCCTCGTCGAGCTCGAGCGTCTCGAGCGCCGCCGCGTCGTACCAGCCCAGGCTGGGGTCGTCGTCCGCGAGGGGCAGGGACCCGTCGTACGGCTCGACCGGACGGGCGAAGTAGATCAGGTCGATGTGCTCGTGGCCGGGCCGGATCGTCTCGAGCTGGATGCCGCGCGGCCGCAGCAGCTGAACCGGCCCGGGAGCGTCGTGCGCGCGCTCGCCGATCAGCTCGACCCGGACGCCGGTCTCCTCGTGCACCTCGCGCACGGCGGCGTCGTCGGGCAGCTCGTCGCGCTCGACGTGACCGCCGGGCGGCAGCCAGCGGCCCAGCTTGGCGTGGTGGTGCAGCAGCAGCCGGCCGCGCCAGACCACGAAGGCGGTCGCGCACCAGTCGCGGCTCGGGACGGCAGCCTCGGTGCCGGCGTCGGGCCCGTCGTCGCTCACGACGCCATCACGAGCGGCACCGCCGACGGGCGCACGTCCGCCACCGCGCCGTACAGGGTGTGCGGCGTGGCGTGCTGGACCTGCACGCGGTGCAGGCCCAGACGCCGCACCTGGTCCTTGGGCACCAGCACGGTGTGGTTCTGGTCCGAGTGGCCGACGGCGAAGTCGCCCTCGCCCTGGACCTCGCGGATCAGCACCCGGGCCTCGCGACCGATCCAGCGCTGGTTGGCCTGGAAGGCGTAGGTCTTCTGTTTCTCGATCAGGCGCTGCAGGCGCTCGACCTTGACCTCGCGCGGCAGGTCCTCGAACCGCTCGGCGCTGGGCGTGCCCGGCCGGGCCGAGTAGATGAACATGTAGGCGTGCTCGTAGGCGACCTCGTCGAAGAGCGACAGCGTCCGCTGGAAGTCCTCCTCGCTCTCGCCCGGGAAGCCGACGATCACGTCGGTGCTGATGACGACGTCGTCCACCTTGGCGCGGATCTCGCGGATGATGTCGAGGTAGCGCTCGCGCCGGTACTCGCGCGCCATGCGCCGCAGCACCCGGTCGCTGCCCGACTGGACCGGCAGGTGGATGAAGTTGCAGACGTTCGGTTCCTCGGCGATCACGTCGATGACGTCACTGGTGAAGTTCATCGGGTGGCTGGTCGTGAACTTGACGCGCGGAATGCCGACCTGGGCGACCAAGCGCAGCAGCTCGGCGAAGCTGGGCAGGCTCTCGTCCTTGAGGCCGTAGCTGTTGACGTTCTGACCGAGGAGCATGATCTCCTGCACGCCGGCGTCGCGCATCGCCTGGGCCTCGGCCAGGATCGCCTCGACCGGGCGGGACACCTCGGGACCGCGCGTGGTGGGCACGATGCAGTAGGTGCAGTGGTGGTCGCAGCCGCGCATGATCGTCAGGAAGCCGGTCGCCGCGTCCGGCGCGGGCGGGATGAGGGTGTCGAGGTCGCTCTTGAAGCGCAGGCTCTCGAACCGCTCGGCGCCCCGATCGAGCGCGTCGATGGCGGGCACGATGTCGGTGATCGCCCCCGGACCCAGCAGGATGTCGACCGCGAACTTCTCGGCGATCGCCTGGCCCTCCTCGAGCTGCGCCAGGCAGCCCATCATCCCGACCGTCAGGTCGCGGCCCGCCTGCTTCTCCTTGCGCAGCTGGCCCAGCAGCGACACCACCTTCTCGACCGGCTTGCCGCGCACCGCGCAGGTGTTGATCAGCAGCAGCTCGGCGTCGTCGGGGTGATCGACCAGCTGGTGCCCACCCGCCACGAGCTCGGACCGGATCGTGTGGGTGTCGTACTCGTTCATCTGGCAGCCGTAGGTGATCACGTGGGCGCGCACGCAGGCCTCCTCATGCGGGGGGTCGACCGGTCGGGCCGGGACCGGGAAAGGGTAGCAGGCGCTCCGCCTCGGGCGCCAGCGCAGGCGACGCGGGGACGCGCGTCAGCCCAGGCCCAACGCGCCCGGCAGGCGGGGCAGCGCCCAGGCGGCCAGCACCATCACGAAGCTGACGATCCCCAGCAGGAAGCCCGCCACCAGCAGGCGCGGGTAGCGCCTGCCGATCGCCGGCACGGCGGAGGCCGTGACCATCAGCGTTCCGATCAGGAACGTCCAGGCGGCCGCGGCGATCATCCAGTCCCAGGTCGGGTTCATGGCGTGCTCCCTTCGCCGCCCGGCGCGCCGGGCAGCAGGCCGGGATCGGCGCCGGCGGTCAGCTGGAAGCGCTCCAGCACACGGATGCGGCCGTCCGCGTCGGCCAGGCCGACGGCGACCTCGCGCGGCGCGTCCGCGCGCGGAAGCCAGGCCCGCAGGACGCCGTCCTTGGGCGCCACGTCGGGCTGGTGGGTACCGTCCACCAGCAGCCGCAGCCGGCCGTCGACCGCCTCGTAGGCGAGGACCACCTCGATCCCCGGGTGAACGACCGTCGCCAATCGGCCGCCCGCGATCCGCGCGGTTCCGACGGCCGTACCGTCGACGCGACGCCAGGCTCCATCCGGCATCAGGCGGACGCGATCCGCCGCGGCGTAGCGTCCAGGGGAGGTCGCGACGCCCAGCGTCGCCTCCAGTGCACCCTCCGCCGCAGGTAGCGATAGCGTCGCCTGGCCCGACGCGTCGATCGCCGCCCCGACGACCGGATCCCCCTGGACGAACAGCATCGCCTGGCCGCCGGCGGGGCCACGAACGTCGAGCGTCCAGGTCGGGGTCTCGCGCACGACCGGCTGGGCGCTTGCCTGGCGGCGCGTCAGCGGTCGCGCGCCGAACAGCTGGGCGACGTAGGTTCCCCCCGGCCCCTCGGCCGTGCCGAAGCCCACGTGCGTGAAGTCGGGGTCCAGCAGGTTGGCGCGGTGCGGTGGCGACGCCAGCCAGCCGCGCACGGCGGCCTTCGCGACGTCCGCTCCGGGGATCAGGGCGAGGTTCTCGCCCACCTCCAGCAGCGCCACGCCGGCCAGGCCGATCCGTTCCAGCGGCGTGTCGCGCGACGGGTCGGGGGAGCCGTGATCCAGCACGCCGCGGGCGGCGTTCTCGTCGGCGTGGGCACGCGCCGCGCGGGCCAGCCCCGGATCCGGCTGGAGCGGTGGCAGGCCGTGCGCCGAGCGGGCGGCGTTGCTGGCGGCCAGCAACGCGCTCTCCGACGATGCCGCGGCCTCCGGCGTCGCGGGGGGCGAGCTGGGCGCACCGGCCAGCGCTGCGCTGGCGACGACGAGCCATGCCGCGGCGACCGGGGCGATTCCACGAAACCGGGGACGACGAGCCATGGCAAGAGGGTAGCCCGGTCGGAGGCCGTTCACGGTGGCGACCGGCAAGGTCGGCGCGGTAGCCTGCGGCATGGTCTCCTCCGACCTCGAGGCGTCGACCCTGCGCTCCTTCCGCGACCTGGTCGGTCGCGTCGTGCGGGCGGTCCCCCGCGGCCGGGTCGCCACCTACGGCGACGTCGCCGGCTGGACCGGCCGACCGGGCGCGGCCCGGCAGGTGGGCGCGGCGTTGCGCTCGCTGGCGGCGGAGGACGCCGACTTCCCCTGGCACCGCATCATCAACGCCCGCGGTGGCATCAGCACCTACAAGGTCGGGGCGGGCGAGCTCCAGGAGGCGCTGCTGCGGCGCGACGGGATCGAGGTCGAGAACGGCACCGTCGACCTCGGCCGCTACCGCTTCGAGCCGAAGGGTCCGATCTGAGCTCGGACAGCGTCAGCCCGCCAGCAGGCTCGCGCCGGTGTCCAGGAAGACGATGATGCGCCGCTCGATCACGTGTCGGAACGGACCGACCGCCACCACGGCACGGACGCGCACGCCGCCGTGCTCGCGCAGGTTGCGGGCGGCCTGACCCAGGCCGGGCACCAGCCAGGCGAACGGCGCCAGCAGCGACGCCTGCAGCTCGGCCATCACGTCGTGGACGTCGGGGTTGGGCAGCGGCGCCAGGAAGGTCGTCACGACGTGGTGGGTCCGGCGCCCGCGCAGCGGCGCTGCGCGCTGAAGGTGGTGGCGCGCCAACCGCCGGCTGCGGAGGGTCACGCCGCCCTCGCGCCCGGAACGTCGCTGGTAGGTGTTCTCGACCAGGTCGACGCGGATCGTCACGTTCGGGATGCGGCGGTAGGGCACCAGCGTCAACTCGACGTCGAACGGCTGGTCGCTGCGGGCGTGCGGCGGCATGTCGACGCGCACCTCGTGGAACCGTCGCGCCATCACCGCCCGGTTGACCGAGGCCACCGTGGCCCCGCCCGACAGCGCCACCTGGACCCACTGCCACGGCTCGGCCAGGGCCAGGAACGGGGCGAGGTCCGGCCACAGCGCCAACAGCGTGCCGCCCAGCAGTCCCGCGGCGTGCAGCGCCGCCAGCCAGCCGTCCGGGCGTTCCCACCAGCCGGGCGGCGGGGGCAGGTCCATCGGTGGATCCTCGACCCAGGCCTTGGCGATCCCGCAGCGGTCGCAGGTCGCGCCGCCGGCGTTCTCCCAGCCGCACTCCGGGCAGGTCCAGGGGCCGTCCCTCGCCGGCGCCGCGCTCGCGTCCATGCGTGAATCTACCGCGCGGCGTCCAGCCCTCGGCCGGAGGCACGTCACGTGAGCGGGTAGCATGCCGGCATGGACGCGACGTCGACGACCGTCGAGCTGGCCCGCGCGCTGCTGTGCGCTCCCAGCCCCTCCGGCGCGGAGAGTCCCGCCGCCCAGGTCCTCCTGGCCGCCTTCGGACGACACGGCTTCGATCGCGCCTGGATCGACGAGGCCGGTAACGTCGTCGGCGCCTTCGATCGCGGCGAGGGGCCGACCGTGATGCTCAACGGTCACCTGGACACCGTCCCGGTCGGCGATCCCGAGCTGTGGCCGCAGCCGCCGCTGGAGGGCGTGATCGCCGACGGTCGCTTGTGGGGCCGCGGCGCGAGCGACATGAAGAGCAGCCTGGCGGCCATGACGGTCGCGGCCGCCCAGGCGGCCCAGCACGGCTTCCACGGCACGCTGCTGGTCGCCGGGGTGGTGCAGGAGGAGGTCGGCGGCCTGGGCGCACGCTGGCTGGGCGAGACCCTGCCCGCCGACGTGGTCGTGCTGGGGGAGCCCAGCAAGCTGGAGCTGAAGCTGGGCCACCGCGGCCGGATCGAGGTCGACGTGCACCTGCCCGGCGCCATCGCGCACGCCGCCAAGGCCGAGCTGGGCGAGAACGCCCTCTACCGTGCGGCACGCTTCCTGGCCAAGCTCGAGGCGCTGGAGCTGCCACGGGGCGGCCCGCTGGTCGGGTCCAGCGCCACGCCCACCCGGCTGGTCTCCTACCCGAGCGACGGCGCCAACGTCGTGCCGGGCGAGGCGGTGGTGACCGTCGACTACCGCAACCTGCCGAGCGACCCGCCGGACGAGGTGCTCGCGCGCCTGCAGGCGCTCGATCCCGAGGCGCGGCTGGAGGTCACGGTCGAGCACGCCGTCAGCGAGAGCGGGACCGTCCGCAGGTCGTACGACCGGATCAACCCCGCCTACCTCGCGCCGGGCGAGAACCGCTGGACCTCCCGCGCACGCGAGGTGCTGCGCGAGGTCCTGCCGCGGCACGGCGTGGCCTACCGCGAGGGCACCTGGTGGTTCGCGACCGACGCGCCCCACCTGGCGGCCGGCGGGGCGGTCGTGCTGGGGATCGGTCCGGGCGAGGAGGAGCTGGCGCACACCACGCGCGAGAGCATCCGGATCGACCACCTGGAGGCGTCCACGGAGGTCTACCGCGACCTCGCCCTGGCGCTGCTGGAGGGCGTGGCATGAGGCCGGACGAGCTGATGGGCACCGTCGTCACCCTCAACGGCGACCCCTGGACGATCGTCGACGTCGCGCCGGCCGAGCCGCTGGCCGAGATGGTCGCCGCGATCCTCGAGGAGGAGGGGATGGTCGCCGTCGTGCGCGGCGCCGACCCGTTGGACGACGTCTACAGCCACCTCGGCGGGTCCCGCGTCGGCACGACGGTGGTACTGGTACCGCAGGCCGACGCCGAGCGCGCCCTGGCGCTGATCGCCGAGACGGTCACCGACTACCAGGGGGACGAGCTGGCCGAGCTGCTGGCGTCCGGCGAGCTGGAGGTCGACGAGATCGCCGAGGTGTTCGGCGACGAAGCCAACGAGCCGGAGGACGACGACGATGACCCCGCCGCGAGGGATCCGCTCGACGCCTGACCGGCCGGACCGCGGCGGGGGCCGCGCGGCCGTGCGCCTCCACCGGCGGGCGGCGACCCTCAGCCTGGTCGTCGCCGTCGCGGTCCTGGCCGCCAAGACCGCCGCCTGGCTGCTGACCGGCTCGGTGGGTCTGGCTTCCGACGCGGCCGAGTCGATCGTCAACGTGGTCGCGGCCTCGACCCTGCTGGTGGCGATCCGCCTGGCGCGCACGCCGCCGGACTACCAGCACCCCTACGGGCACGAGAAGGTCGAGGACCTCTCGAGCGCCTTCGAGGCCGGCCTGATCCTGCTGGCCGCGACGTTGATCGCCGCCTCGGCGGTCGGTCGGCTGATCGATCCCGAGCCGCTGGTGCGGGTCGGGCCGGGCCTGAGCTTGGCCGCCGGCTCCGCCGTCGTCAACGGCGCGATGGCCGCCTACCTGTTCCGCGTCGCCCGCCGGCTGGAGTCGCAGGCGCTGCGGGCCAACGCCCGCCACCTGCGGACCGACGTGTGGACCTCGGTCGGCGTCCTGATCGGGGTCGGCGCGGCGCAGGCGACGGGTCTGCTCCGGCTGGATCCGGCGATCGCGCTGGTGGTCGCGGTCCAGATCGCGCGCGAGGGCGTGGCGGTGCTGGGCGGCGCAATCAGTCGGCTGTTGGACGAGCGCCTGCCGGACGACGAGGAGCGCGCCATCCTCGACGAGCTGGCCGCCGATCCGAACGTCCTCGGCTACCACCGGCTTCGGAGCCGACGCTCCGGACGACGGCGCTTCGTCGAGGTCGACGTCTTCGTCGATCCGGGCGCGACCGTGGCCAAGGCGCACGCCGCCGTGGCGCGGCTGGAGGACCGCCTGGCCCGGCGGCTTCCCAACCTGGTCACGACGATCCACGTCGAGCCGTACGAGGAGGGTCTGCGCGACGGCGCGACGACGCCGCGCGACGAGTTCCCGCCCGCGTGAGGTCGGTCGCTCAGTCGAGCGGCGTCAGGCCGGCCACGATCCGCTCGCGCTGGGGTTCCAGGAACGGCGGCAGCACCACCGTGGTGCCCAGGCGCTCCGGATCCTCGTCGACGGCGAAGCCGGGCCCGTCGCTGGCCAGCTCGAACAGCAGGCCGTTGGCGTCGCGGACGTAGAGGCTGCGGAACCAGAAGCGGTCGACCGGACCGCTGTTGGGGACGCCCGAGCGACGCAGGCGCTCGGCCCAGTCGTCGTACGCATCGTCGCGCACCCGCAGCGCGACGTGGTGCACCCCGCCGGCCCCCGACCGCGCGGGCGGGGCGTCCGGGTCGATCTCGAGGTGGACCTCGGCGTGCGCGCCGCCGTCGCCCATGACGTGGACGCGGACCTCGCGACCGTCCAGCTCGTAGCTGCGGTCCAGGCGCATCCCGAAGACGTGCTGGAGCAGCGGCTCGGTACGGGCGGCATCGGGGATGCGGGCCCGGACCGGACCCAGACCGCGGACCTGCCGCTCGGCCGGGACGGGGGCGGCGTCCCAGGGGACCGGCGCGTCGCCGTCGCCGCCGTCGTCCACGAGCGCCAGGCGCTGGCCCTCGGGATCCTCGAAGTCGAGGGTCCAGCGGCCGTCTCGCTCGGCGGGCGCCTCGACCGCGACGCCGTGCTCGCGCAGCCGGGCCTCCCAGAACGCCAGCGCCTCCTGGCCCTCGATTCGCAGGGCGGTGCGCACGAAGGCGTGGCCGCCGCGGCGCTCGGGCGGGACCTTCCAGTCGAAGAAGGTCAGGTCGCTCCCGGGCGAGCCGGCGCCGTCGGCGTAGAACAGGTGGTAGGCCGAGACGTCGTCCTGGTTGACGCTGCGCTTGACGAGGCGCATGCCGAGCACCTCGGTGTAGAACCGTTTGTTCGCGCGGATGTCCGCCGAGACGGCGGTGACGTGGTGCATGCCGTGGGGTCGCATGGGGACCTCCCTCTCGCGGACAGCATCCCAGCGGGACGGGTCGTCGTCTGCCGTCCGCGGCACGGTGCGGCGCGGCTCAGGGACCCGGGAAGCGCCGCGACAGCGTGCGACTGTCGGCGTCCCCGAAGCGCAGCGGCGCCTCGGCCCAGGCGCCCGCGTAGTCCACCCCGATGCGCGGGCCGACCGCGACCCGGGCGGGCGCGGCCCCGTCCAGCAGGCGGATGCGGCCACGCGCCAGGTCGGACCGGTCGTCGCTCAGCTCGATCCCCAGCGCGGCGCTGAGCAGGCCGGGGCCGTGCGTGCGGCCGTCGAAGTCCAGCGGCTCGACGGCGCGGATCAGCACCGCCTGGGGGTCGTCCTCGGCCGCGACGACGACGTTGAAGAGCCGGTGCAGGCCGTAGACCAGGTAGACGTACGCGCTCCCGGGCGGTCCGTAGAGGCTCTCGGAGCGGGGCGTCCGGCCCTTGGCGGCGTGGCAGGCGAGGTCGTGCTCGCCGAGGTAGGCCTCGGTCTCGACGATGCGGGCGTGACGGACGCGCTCGTCCGCCTGGACCCGCAGCACGCAGCCCAGCAGGCGCGGCGCGACGGCGTCCGCGTCCTTCGCGAGCAGCGCGGGCGCGACCGGCTTGGCGTTGGTCCGGACGGCCGATCGGTCGAACACGACGTCCTCAGCCCAGGTGCGGCGGCAGCGGGATCGCCTCCAGGCGGTCGCCCGGCTCCAGCCGCGCACCGCCCGGCACGACCGCCAACGCGTCGGCCAGGGCCAGCGTCCGCACCACGCTGGACGTTTGGTCGCCGGCCGGCCGCACGACGTAGCGGCCCTCCTCCCAGCGGCCCGTGACCCGCAGGAGCGTCGTCTTGGGTCCGGCGGCCCGGAGCGGGGCGCCCGCCCGGGCGGCCAGCCGCTGTTGGACCGGCAGCGGACCGGTCCGGCCGCCGGCGCGGTCCAGCCAGGCACGCCCGAGGGTCAGGAAGGTGACCGCGGCCGAGACCGGGTTGCCCGGCAGCGCCAGCCACGGCAGGTCGTCCAGGTAGGCGAAGGTGGCCGGCCCGCCCGGCTTGAGGAGGACCTTGCGGAAGACGACCCGGCCGCGCTCGCGGATCAGGTCGCGGGCACGGTCGTAGCGGCCCATCGAGATGCCGCCGCAGGTGAGCAGCAGGTCGGCGCCCTGCACCTCCTCGAGGACCGCGTCGAGTGCACCCTCGGCGTCGCCGACGCGTTGCGCCACGGTCGGCTGGGCTCCGGCAGCGCGCACGAGCGCCGCCAGCGTCGGACCGTTGGCGTCGTACACCTGGCCGGGCGCCAGCGGCTGGCCGGGCGGCACGACCTCGTCGCCGCCCGTGACGATCGCCACCCGCAAGCGGCGTCGAACCGTGAGTCGCTCGTGGCCCATGGCCGCCGCCAGCGCCACCGCCGCCGCGTCGATGCGCCGACCGACCTCGAGCCCGACGTCGCCGATGCGGACGTCCTGCCCCCGGTGTCGAATGGCGCCGGGCCGGGCGGGCTCGAAGATGCGGACGACGTCGCCGCGATCCTCGAGCCGCTCGACCGGCACGATCGCGTCGGCGCCCTCCGGAACGGCGGCGCCGGTCTGGATGCGGATCGCTTCGCCCCGGCCGACCACCCCGCCGAACGGACGCCCGGCGGCCGATTCGCCGATCAGGCGCAGCTCGACCGGCGCCTCGTCGCTGGCGTTGAGGCTGTCCGCCTCGCGGCAGGCGATGCCGTCGAGCGAGGTGTCGTCGACGTTCGGATGATCGCACACCGAGGCGAGATCGCGCGCCAGGATCCGCCCGACCGCAACGTCCAGCGGCACGTGCTCCTCGGCGTCCACGAGCCCGGCGGCGAAGAGCGTGCCGTCGGCGGCCAATCGGGCGATCGCCTCGTCGAACGCGACGGGGCCTTCGGCGAACGGATCGGTCGCGGGGTTCATCATCGCCGGCATGCTAGCAAGCGTGCTCCCGTAGACGACGCGTCGTACGCTGAACGCGTGACGTCGGACGCTGACGACGCGGCCGCGCGCCGCAGCGACGCTTCGCCCGCCAGCGGCGCGGAGGCCGTCACGCTGACCGTGGCGGGCGACGCCTGGGCCGCGCTGTACCGCGAGGTGGCCGCCGAGGTGGTGGCGGCGCTCGGCGACGCGATGACCCGCGCGGACGGTCGCCTGCTGGAGCTCCACCACGTGGGAAGCACCGCCGTGCCCGGCCTGACGACCAAGCCGACGCTGGACCTGATGGGGCGTCTGGCGTGCTGGCCGCTGGACGCCGCTGCCCTGGACCGGCTGGCCGCGCGTGGCTTTCGCGACCGCGGCGAACACGGCATCCCGGGACGGCACTTCCTGACGCGTGGCGGACACGACGTGCACCTCCACCTGTGGAGGCCGGAGGATCACGGCCTGGCCCGGCACCTCGCGTTCCGCGACCTGTTGTCGGAGGATGCGCGCGTGCGCGCAGGCTACGGGGCGCTCAAGCGGCAGCTGGTCGAGACCCACGCCGGCGCACGGGAGGCCTACGTCGACGGCAAGGACGGCTGGGTGCGCGAGACGACCGAGCGAGCCGAGCGACGTCGCGTCCAGCGCCTCGGTTTCGGACCGGTTCGGCGCCTTGCGCGCGTCACGGCCGACGCGCTGCGGTCGGACCTGCCGTTCGGCGCCTGGGCGCTGGGGGGAGGGTGGGCCGTGGACCTGGCGCTCGAACGGCCGCGACGCGCGCACGACGATGTCGACGTGGTGGTGGACCGTGCCGGGGCGGCGGCGTGGATGTCCCACCTGGCGGGGGCGGGCGTCCGCTTCCGCCTGTCGGATGCCGCCGGTACGGAAACGTGGGAAGCGGGACGTCCCCTTCCGAACGGGTTCGCTCGGGTGCAGGCTCGGGTCGGTCCGCTCGTGGCGCCGTCGCCGGCGTCGGCCGCGACCGACGACGCCGGACCGGCGTTCTGGGATCTCGCCCTCGAGGAGCGGCCGCCCGACGCCTGGGTGCTGCGCACAGATCGTGCCGTACGCCGGCCGATCACCGAGGCCGTCGTCGTCCTGCCCCTCGGCGACGAGCTGGAACGCGGCATCCCCGCGCTCGCCCCCGAGATCGCGCTGCTGTGCAAGGCGCGGCTCTCGAGCCGCCCGCCGGGGGTCGCCAAGGACGAGGCCGATCTGCGGGACGTCGTGCCGATCCTCGCTCCCGAGGCGCGCGCCTGGTTGCGGTCCGCGCTGACGCGCGAGCCGGCCCACCCGTGGGCCGATCACCTGACCTGAGGCGGCGGGGCCGCTGCGGATCGCTCAGTCGTCGTCCGGGTCGCTCGGGGGAGGCCCCACGCCGCTGACCCCGGCGTCGACCATGCGCATGCCGCGCCCGTCCCAGCCGGCGTAGGTGAAGAAGCGCCCGGGCCGGCCGTCGCGCAGGTAGGCGACCAACGGCTCGCGGAGCGGCGGGATCGGGATGATCGACGCGATCTCCTCGACCGGGACGAAGCGGGCCTCGACGATGAAGCCGTCGGGATCGCGCGGGTTGAGCAGCCCGTCGTAGTCGGCGACGAACGCGAAGCTGATGGCGCGGTCGTTGCGGCGGCGATCCTCGACGTGCACGGCGTAGGCCATGTGCCGGACGCGCGTGACCTGCAGGCCGGTCTCCTCGAAGACCTCCCGCCTCAGTGCGTCGACGGTGGACTCGTAGCGCTCGACCACCCCGCCGGGCAGCGTCCAGCGGACGTTGCCATGCCCTTGCCAGTCGTTGCCGACGAGCAGAACCCGTCCTCGTGCGTCGAGGAGGATCGCCGCGGCAACGACGAACTCACGCCGGGCCACCGGTCCCCACGACAGCGGTCTCCTCGCTGCCGGCCAGGTGCTCGAGGCGTTCGGCCTGCTCGGCCTGGCTCAGGGCGTCGACCAGCTCGGCCAGGTCGCCCGCCAGGATCTGGGGCAGGGAGCGGGTGGTGAAGCCGATGCGGTGGTCGGTCACGCGCGACTGGGGGACGTTGTAGGTGCGGATCTTCTCGGAGCGGTCGCCGGTGCCGATCTGGACCAGGCGGGCTTCGCGGGCCTCGGCCTCGGCACGGGCGCGCTCGCGTTCCAGCAGCCGCGCGCGCAGGACGGCCAGCGCCTTCTCCTTGTTCTTGATCTGGCTCTTGCCGTCCTGGCAGGTGACGACGATCTCCTCGTCGCTGCCGGGTTTGTAGGTGATGCGCACCGCCGAGTCGGTGGTGTTGACCGACTGCCCGCCGGGGCCGGACGAGCGGTAGACGTCGACGCGGTAGTCGGCGGGGGAGAGGCGCACGTCGACGTCCTCGGCCTCGGGCAGCACCGCGACGGTGGCGGTGCTGGTGTGGATGCGCCCCTGGGTCTCGGTCTCGGGGACGCGCTGCACGCGGTGCACGCCGGACTCGAACTTGAGCCGGGCGTAGGCGCCCCGGCCGCGCACCTCGAACGAGGCCTTGGTCAGGCCGCCGACCTCGGTCGGGGCGCTGTCGAGCAGCTCGACGGTGAAGCCCTCGCCCTCGGCGAAGCGCCGGTACATCTCGAGCAGGTCGCGGGCGAACAGCGACGCCTCGTCGCCGCCGGCGGCGGCCCGGATCTCGACGATGACGCTCTTGTGGTCGAAGGGGTCCTTGGGGAGCAGGGCCACGCGCAGCTCGTCCTCGAGCGCGTCGCGGCGGGGTTCGAGCTCGGCCAACTCCTCGCGCGCGATCTCGCCCAGCTCGGGGTCGCCCTCCAGCTCGCGCGCCTGGTCGATCGCCGAGAGCACCCCGCGGAAGCGGCGGTACGCCTCGACGATCGGTTTGAGGTCGCCGTAGCGCTGCGTCGCCTCCCGGTAGCGGGCCGCGTCGGCCAGCACCTCCGGATCGGCGAGCGAGCGCTCGAGCGCCTCGAACTCGTCTCGGATACGTTCCAGCGTGGAGATCATTGGCGTCAGCATAGCGCGACCGTCGCCCGGCTCCCGGCGCGGGTCGGTCGGCGGGTCAGCGCAGCGGGACCAGGCGCGGACCGTCGACCCCGACCGCGCGCAACCCGTCCGGGGTGGCGGCGCGGGGATCGCCGTCCTGCAGGTCGTAGCCGCCGGCGGCCAGCTGGCGTGGCGGGAGGCCCAGCAGCGCGTCGCGCAGCGCCGAACGGGTGGCGGCGTCGACGGCGACGTCGATGCCGTAGGTCTCGACCTGTTCGAAAGCGAGGGCGAGGAGCGTAAGCGCGTCGTGCATGCGCGCCCCGTCGGCGCGCAGCTGCCGGCTCTCCAGCCGGCCCGCGCCCAGCGCACGCGCGTCGGCGATCCACGGCAGCGCAGGATCGTCGGCGCTCAGCGCCTCCGGCAGCGAGGCGGGGGAGACCATCAGGCGCACGTCGCCGGCGTCGACGCCCGGCAGGCCGCCCGCATCGGCGCCCCAGGCGGCCGGGCGCAGGTAGACCGGTCCGGTCCAGCCGCGCGCCCGCAGCCCGTCGAGCGCCAGCAGGCCGTCGCGTCGCAGGCCCCAGAGCAGCACGGCGTCCGGCTGACGCACGGCCAACGCCAGCGCCTCCGGCGTCAGCACCGTCGCATCGGGCGGGTAGCGCACCTCGGAGGCGACCTCCAGGCCGGGCGCCGCCAGGAAGCCGTCCAAGCGGGCCCGGACCGTGTCGCCGAACGGACCCTCGAGCGTCGCCAGGCCCAGCTGGAGCAGGCCACGGGCGTAGGCGTCGCGGACGGTCGCGCGAAGGGTGGTCGCGTCGTCCGGTTCGAGGGCGAACGCCCAGGTCGGTCCGCCCTCCCGTAGGACGCCGGCGGGGGCCAGCAGGGGGGTGCGCGCCTGGCCGGCCAGGTCCGCCACGCGCAGGCTGGCGGCCTCGCTGGTGCAGCAGACCAGGGCGTGCGCTCCGGCCGCGAGCGCCTCCTCGGCACGACGCAGGGCGCCGGCGGGCGTCCCGCCGTCGCTCACCACGTCGATCAGGAGCGGGCGACCGAAGATCCCGCCGCGACCGCGCTGCCGGGCCCTCCAGGCGTCGGCGACGCGGCGCTCGAGGCGCCCGCGGTCGGCGTCGGCGCCGACGTCGGACACGATCACCGTGACGCGGTAGGGAGCCGGCGTTGCCGTCTGGGCCGTGGCGGCTTGCGGGAGCCCCGCGGCCAGGCACGCCAGAACCAGCGCCAGGAGGCCCAGGCCACCTGCGCGAACCGACGTCAGCCAGCGATCCGTCATGTCGGACGGTGTACCGCCCGTACGCGTGAAGCGGGTGAGACGAGGTCAGCCGTCGGCGGCGACGGAGCCGCGTTGGGCCTTCAGCATCGTGACCAGGGCACCCAGCATGTCGTCGGTCGTGACGATGCCGACGAGGCGATCGTCCTGGACGACCGGAAGCGCGCCGACCTTGTTCTCGCGCATGCGGATCGCGGCGGTCTCGGCCGGCTCGCCCGGGCGGGCGGTGATGACCGGCGTCTTCATGACGTCCCGGACCTCCAGCCGACTGAGCAGGTAGGTGAGCTCCTGGCGCGACAGCGCCGTGGCGTCGGACGGTGCCGCCTCGCGCAGGTCGCGGTCGCTGACGATCCCGACCAGCCGGTCGTCGGCGTCGACGATCGGCAGGTGCCGGAAGCCACCCTCCTGCATGCGCCATTCGGCCTCGAGAAGCGGCGTGTCGGGGGTGATCGTGACCGGTTCGGCGTGCATGAACTCGCGGACCAGCATGGGACACCTCCTCCCGGCCAGCGTACGGATGCTGCCGCTCGGACGGGTCGGGCCTTTTCCTACGGCGTGCCCGGCGGCGCCTCGTCGACGGGGTCGTTCCCCTCCAGCATGGCCGCCCTGAGGCGCGTCCGCTGGTCCGGATCCCGTGCCAGCGCTCGGCTCCGGAAGAACAGCGCCGCGTGCCCGCGCGCGTCGTGCAGGGCGTCGTGGTCGTGCGGCAGCCCGTCCCGCAGGACGTTCGGGTAGGGCGGTGGCGCGACCGTCCAGGGCAGGTCGAAGAGGGCCCGCACGTGCGTCGCGAGGTCGATCCCGGCCCCGTGGAAGGGCGGGTCGCCCGCGTTCGGCATGAACAAGCGCAGGCCGGCGTAGCGCTGCAGGTAGGCGTCGATCCAGGCCCCGTCGAACGCCAGCGGGTGCGCGACGAAGACGCGCGGGCCGGGGAGCCCGCGCAGGAAGGCCAGCAGGTCGGGCATGACGTCGGCCGCGGGCCGGGGGTCCAGGGTGGCGGCGCGCCAGGCGTCGGGCTCGGTCGCCCACCAGGCCATCGTCTCCGGGTCGCGCGTGGCGCCCGGGCGCGGCCGGAGCGTCGCGGCGAAGGCCGCGACCTCGCGACCGTCCTCGTCGCAGGCGACCACGGCCAGCGACAGCAGCGAGTGCCGGGCCGGGTCGGGGCCGTCGGTCTCGACGTCGACGATGCAGTAGAGGGGTGGTGCGCCCGGCAGGATTCGAACCTGCGACACGAGGCTTAGGAGTCCCCTGCTCTATCCACCTGAGCTACGGGCGCACGCGCGCTCGAGGATACCCGAGCGGGGTCGCCGGAGCCGTCGCCGGCCGTCGGCGCGGCGGCGTCGACCGCGGCGGCGCAGGCGGCGCAAAGGCCGTGCAGGACGAGGTGGTCGTCCTCCACCCGGAAGCCGTAGTCGCGCGCCAGGGCGGCGAAGAGCGGCGTCGCGGCGTCCTCGGGGATCTCGACCTCGGCGCCGCAGCGGCGACAGACGAGGTGGTGGTGCGAGGCCTCGGGCCCACCGAGGACGTAGCAGGTGCGGCCGTCCACCTCGATCGCGCGCAGCAGCCGCTGGTCGCTCAGGAAGCGCAGGTTCCGGTACACGGTCGCCGGGTCGGTGCCGGGCACCTGGCGCTGCACGGCGTCGCACAGCTCGCGGGCGCTCATGCGGCGCTCGGCGGCGCAGACGACGTCCATGATCGCCTCGCGCTGGGGCGTCACCCGGTAGCCGGCCTTGCGGAGCGCGTCCTGGTAGTTCCAGGTGTGGTGCGACATGGCCCCCTGCGTACCACCGCGCCGGCCGCGGCTCAAGGGACGCGCGCCCCCGGGGCGGCAGGGCGAACGTCCCCACCGCGTTATCGCAATGACATGCAATAGTGGCGGGGACAGGCTTCGGCGCCCACCGGAGACTCGAACGCAGGAGGTCGACCCATGCGCACCCTCGTCCGCACCTTGATCCTCGCCCTGTTCCTGGTCGGCCCGCCCGCCCTGGCCCAAGGCGCCGACGAGCTGCGCCTGGCCATCCCCGGCGACGAGGGCAGCCTGACCCCCTACACCTACGTCACCGGCTACCCCGGCTACGAGCTGATGAGCCTGGTCTTCGACACGCTGATGCGGATGGACCTGCAGCTGCGGCCGCAGCCCTGGCTGGCCGAGGAGGTGCGCCTCGAGACCGGCGAGGACGGCAGCGTGCGCTACCACCTGACGCTGCGCGACGACGTGCGCTGGCACGACGGCGAGGCGTTCGACGCCGCCGACGTCGCCTTCAGTTTCGGCTACTACCGGACCCACGTCATGAGCCGCTTCACCAACGCGTCCGAGCGGGTCGCCCAGGTCGAGACCCCCTCCGAGCGCCAGGTCGTCCTGACGCTCGCGGCACCCGACGCCACCTTCGAGGACACCGTCCTGGCCGACCTGCCGATGCTGCCCGAGCACCTCTACGCCAGCATCGACGACCCGCGCGCCGTGCGCGAGGCGGTCGGCACGGGCGCCTACCGCCTGGTCGAGATCCAGCCCGAGCGCTACTACCGCTTCGAGGCCAACGACGACTTCTGGGGCCCCGCGCCCGCCCTCCGGTCGCTGATCGTCCCGATCGTCCGGGACGAGACCACCACCTTCCAGGCGCTCCGCTCCGGCGAGGTCGACGCGGCGGTGCGCGCCGTGCCGCCCGCCTCGGTCGCGGCGTTCGAGGCGGCCCCCGGCATCGAGGTGGCGCGCGGCTCCAACTTCGCCAGCACCCTGCTGATCCTGGACGTCACCCGCCCCGGCTTGAGCGATCCCGCCGTGCGCCGCGCCATCGCCGGCGCGATCGACCGCCGACGCCTGGTCGACACCCTGCTGCTGGGCGCGGGCACCGTCGGCGCACCCGGCTTCCTGCACCCCGACACGCCGTTCGCCGACCCCGCCAGCGTGGAGCCGCCCCCCGCCGACCCCGCGGCGGCCCGCGCGGCGCTGGAGGCGGCCGGCTACGCCCTCGGGGCCGACGGGGTGTTCGCCGCCCCGGACGGGACGCGGCTGTCGTTCGAGCTGCTGGCGCCGTCCAACAATCCGACCCGCCTGCGCGCGGCCGAGCTGATCGCGCAGGACCTGGCCGCCGCCGGGGTCGAGGCGCGGGTGCGCTCGATGGAGTTCGACGCGCTGACCGAGAAGGCCTGGCCCGGCTTCGACGTGGCCAACGGCCGCGACTACGAGATGGCGGTCTTCGGCTGGAGCGCTCCGGTCGCGGCGCGCGCCAACCTGCGCGGGCTGCTGCACTCCGACCCGCGCCTGGGGACCCTCAACCTGGCGGGCTACGCGGACCCCGAGGTGGACGCGGCGACGGTCGCCGCCGACCGCTCGACCGACCCGGCCGAGCGGGCCGAGCTGCTCGCCACCGTCCAGCGGATCGTCGCCCGTGACGTGCCGTTCGTGACGCTCTTCTACGCCGACGGCGTCTACGCCTACCGGCCCGACGCCTACGACGGTTGGGCGTACATGGCGGGGCAGGGGATCCTCAACGTGCACTCATTCCTGGAGCGCTGAGCGACCGACCGTGGCCCGCCTGGTCGCCAAGGCGGCGCAGTACGCGCTGGTGCTGTGGGCCGCGCTGACGGTCAACTTCCTGCTCCCGCGAGCGATGCCGGGCAGCCCCTTGCCGTACCTGGTGGGGGAGGAGGTCGGCACGCTGGCCCCGGAACGTCTGGCCGAGGTCCGCGCCCGCTACGGCTTGGACCGGAGCCTGCCGGTGCAGTACCTGGACTACCTCGGGGACGTGGTGCGCGGCGACTGGGGCACCTCGTTCCAGCTGGGCCAGCCGGTGGCCGCCGCCCTCGCCGAACGCCTGCCGTGGACGCTCCTGCTGGTGGGTACCAGCCTGCTGGTCTCGACCCTGTTCGGCGTCGTCGCGGGGGCGCTGGCCGCCTGGCGTCGCGGCGGCCGCTTCGACGCGGCCAGCCTGACCGGCGCGATCGTGGTCGACGCGATGCCGACCTTCTGGATCGGCATGCTGCTGATCGCCGTCTTCGCGGTGCGGCTGGGCTGGTTCCCGACCTTCGGGGCGACAACGCCGGCGGGTCCGCAGGGCGGTGCGGCGTGGCTGCTGGACGTGCTTCGGCACCTGGTGCTGCCCGCGACCACCCTGACGCTGGCCAGCCTGTCCGGGACCTACCTGGTGATGCGGTCGGCGATGCAGGACGTGCTGGGCGAGGACTACGTCCGCTCGGCCCGGGCCAAGGGCGTGCCGGAGCGCCGCGTGCTGATGGGCCACGCCGTCCGGAACGCGCTGCTGCCGGTCTCGACCCTGCTGTTCCTGAACCTGGGGTTGCTGGTCGGCGGATCGACCATCGTCGAGACCGTCTTCTCCTACCCGGGCGTCGGCACGCTGCTCTACGAGGCGGTGCTGGCCCGGGACTACCCCGTGCTGCAGGGGGCGTTCTTCGTGCTGACCCTGTCGGTGGTCGCCGCCAACGTGCTGGCCGACGCCCTCTACCCGTGGATCGACCCGCGCGTGCGGAGTCGGACGGCGTGAAGGCGAGCCAGCTGTGGACGCGCGCGCCGGTCGGGCGTGCGGCTCCCGGCGGGGGCCCTCGCGGCGGTGCGGGCGTGCTGGCGAGGACGTTGGCGTCCGGATCGGCCCGCACCGGCGCCGTCCTGCTTGCCGTGATGGTCGTCCTGGCGCTGTTCGGCCCGACGCTGGCGCCCTACGACCCGAGCCTGCCGGTGGCGGCGCCCTACCAAGCACCCTCCGCCGCGCACTGGCTGGGCACCAACGACATCGGCCAGGACCTGCTGTCCGAGCTGCTGGTCGGCGCGCGCGTGTCGTTGGCCATCGGCCTGCTGGCCGCGGCGGTCTCGGTGGCGTTCGGGACGCTGGTCGGCATCCTGGCCGGCGCCCTGGGCGGCTGGGTCGATGCGGTCCTGATGCGCCTGACCGACGTGGTGCTGACCCTGCCGTTCCTGCCGCTGGTGATCGTCCTGGCGACCTTCTTCGGGCCCAGCCTGCTGACGACCGCGGCGGTCCTGAGCCTGGTCATCTGGGCGCGGCCGGCCCGCGTCGTCCGCAGCCAGGCGCTCACCGTCGCGGGCCGCGCCTACGTCGAGGCGGCGCACGCCCTGGGCGGGCGCGCGAGCCACGTGCTCCGGCGCCACGTCCTCCCGGCCGTCGCGCCGGTGGCGCTGTCGCAGTTCGTGTTGGCCGTCTCCAGCGCCGTCCTGGCTGAGGCCAGTCTGGCGTTCCTCGGCCTCGGCGATCCGCTGTCGAAGTCGTGGGGCAGCATCCTCTTCTACGCCCAGACCCGTGGCGCCTTCCTCACCGGCGCCTGGCCCTGGTGGGTCCTGCCCCCCGGCCTGATGATCGCCGCGACGGTGCTGGGCTTCGCCCTGCTGGGCCGCTCGCTCGAGCGCGCCCTGACCCCGCGGGCCGGCGACGCTGCCGCCCGCGCCCGGAGGTGACCGAGATGGACCCGATCCGCATGCTGCTCCTCGCCGTCTACGGCATGGAGGTCGTCGAAGCCGGCGGCGCCCTGGCCGTCAACGCCGCCGCCGGCGGCGTCTCCCGCGCGCACGTCATGCTGGCGCGGCCGGACGCCCGCCCCCAGATCGCCCGCGCGGGCGAACGCCTGGGGACCGAGGTGACCTTCGCCGACTTCGAGAACGGCGCCATCGCCGTCGACCGTGCCTCCAAGCTCGAACTCGTGCGCGTCGTCCGCGAGGTGCGGCCCGACGTCGTGATCACGCAGGACCCCGAGCACGTCGTGCACGACCTGGACCCCGACCGCAGGCCGGCGATGACGCTGCTGCAGGAGAGCCTGGCGCTGGCGTCGCGCGACTGGGGCCTGGACGCGCTGCCGGGGCTGGCACCCCACCCGGTCCCGACGATCTACTACATGACCCCCGACCGGCCCACCTGCCTGGTGGACATCGGTCCGGTCTGGGACGCCAAGGTCGCCGCCATGGACGAGCTCACCTTCCAGCACGCCTTCACCGCCCGCCACTACGAGGCGAAGCTGACGCCCGAGCGCCTCGAGGCGATCGTTCCCGGCTACGCCGCGATCCAAGCGGCCGAGGACCGCGGCAAGGCCCTGCACCGGGCGTTGGACCTGGCGACCCACCTGGCGCACGGGGCGGGCGGGCACGCGTCGCTGGCGTTGGCCGAGGCCTACCGGCGCGAGGGGCCGTTCGAGCTGCGGGGGCTGACGCGCTGAGCGTGATCGACGTCGCGAAGCCCGGGCCGGCACGCCCGGTACCCTTCCCCATGACGTCACGAACTCGCCCCCCACGGTACCGGCGGCTGGCCGCGACCGTCCTGGCGTGCCTCGCCGCGCTGGCGGCGGCGTCCGCGGCGCAGGCGCAGGACCTGACCGACCGAATCACGACCGAGACGCTCGACAACGGCATGCGGATCATCCTGGTCCGCCAGGACTCCGCTCCGGTGGTCTCGTTCCACCTGGCGTTCGACGTCGGCGGCATCGACGAACCCGCCGGCCTGGGCGGCATCGCCCACATGGTCGAGCACATGGCGTTCAAGGGCACGACCAGCATCGGGACGACCGACCCCGAGGCCGAGGCGCGCCTCCTCGAGGCGGTCGAGGTCGAGGCCCTGGCGCTGAAGGCCGCCCAGCGGGGCGGCGACGCGGACGCCCTCGCGGCGGCCGAAGCCCGCTTCCAGGCCGCCCGCGACGCCGCCAACGCCCTCGCGGCGCCCGCGCCGCTGGACGACCTGTTGAGCGTCGCCGGGGCCGTGGGGCTGAACGCCTCGACCGGCTACGACTCGACCCGGTACGTCGTGTCGTTGCCGTCCAACCGGATCGAGCTCTACGCCCGCATCTACGCCGACGTGCTGGCCGACACCGTCTTCCGCTCGTTCTACGAGGAGCGCGACGTGGTGCGCGAGGAGCGTCGCCAGCGTAGTCAGGACGACCCGCAAGGGGTCCTGATCGAGGCGTTCCTGGCCGAAGCGTTCCCCGAGCACCCGTACGGCCGCCCGCTGATCGGCTCGTTCGAGGAGATCGCCGGCTGGACCGCCACGCGTGGCGAGGCGTTCTACCGATCGTTCTACGCGCCCCACCGCGCGCTCCTGGTCGCCGTCGGCGACGTCGATCCGGACCGCGACCTGCCGGTCCTGCGCCGCTACTTCGGCGCCGTGCCGGACCGCGAGACGGTCCGCGTCCGCATCCCCGACGCCACGCCCCAGACCGCCGAGCGGCGCGTCGAGGTGGGCTACGACGCGCAGCCGCAGCTGGCCGTCGGCTGGCGCAAGCCCACCTGGCCCGACCGCGACGCCTACGTGCTGGACCTGATCGACGCGCTGCTGACCAACGGCCGGACCTCGCGCCTGTACCAGCGGCTGGTGCTGCAGGATGGCTCGGTCCTGAGCGTGAGCAGCAGCGCTTCGTTCCCCGGCAGCCGCGAGGACAACCTCTTCCTCGTCTACGCCCAACCGCGGGCGCCGTTCGGTCCGGACGACGTCCTGACCGCCGTGGACGACGAGATCCGCCGGCTGGTCGAGGAGGGCGTGAGCGAGGACGAGCTCGAGAAGGTCCGCAACCAGGTCCGCGCCAGCACCGTCTTCGGGCTCACCTCCAACGCCGGGCTGGCGTCCGCGCTGGCGTTCAACGAGATGTTCGCCGGAGGGTGGGAGAACCTGGTCGACGACCTGGACGTCTACCTGTCGATCGACGCCGACGAGATCCGCGAGGTCGCGGCCCGCACCTTCGTGGACGACCAACGCACGATCGCGGTGCTCACCACGCCCACCCGCGAAGGGGAGGCCGACTGATGCGCGTCCCATCGCTACGGGTCCTCGACGCCCGACCCTTCCTCGTCATGCTGGCGCTGTTGCTTCCGGCGTCGGCCTTCGCGCAACCCGCCGAGTGGCCGCACCCGAGCGAGCTGACCGCGCCGCCGATCACGATCGACGCCCCCGAGCCGACCCGCGCCGTGCTCGGGAACGGCATGGTCGTCTACCTGGCCGAGGACCCGACCCTTCCGATCGTCCAGGGCGTCGCGTACGTCGGGGCGCCCGGGCTGTACGAGCCGGAGGGCCTGGAAGGGGTCGCCGGCTTCACCGCGGCCCTCCTGCGGGAAGGGGGCGCCGGCGGACGGACGCCCGACGAGATCGACCTCACGCTCGAGCGGCTGGCGGCCTCGGTCGAGGCCAGCTCCAGCGACGTCCTGGCCAGCGTCGGCTTCACGTCGCTGACCGATACGGTGGACGAGGTCCTGCCGATCTGGCGCGACGTGCTGGTCCGCCCCGACTTCGATCCCGGCCGCATCGAGGTGCAGCGCCAGCGGCAGGTCGAAGCCATCCGTCGCGTCGTCGACGACCCGGTCCAGCTGGCGGTCCGCGAGTGGCAGGCTCGCGTCTCAGCCGGGCACCCGGCCGGCCGCTTCGCCACGGTCGAGTCGGTGCAGGCGATCGACCGCGACGACCTGATCGCCTTCCACCAGGCCTGGTACGGACCCTCGGTCACGGTGCTGGCCGTCACCGGCGACTTCGATACGAAGGCGATGATCCAGCGGCTGGACGAGCTGTTCGGGGACTGGGACGCCGAGGTGCGCGAGCCGCCCGAGCTCCCGCCGTACGACCCGACGCCCGAGGCGCGCGTGTTCCTGGCGCAGAAGGACGTGCAGCAGTCGATCCTGATCCTGGGGACGCCGGCGATGCTGGCCTACCAGGATCCGTACAGCGAGTTCACCGTCGCCAACGAGATCCTCGGGGCCGGCGGGTTCTCCAGTCGACTGTTCACCGAGATCCGCACCCGCCGCGGTCTCGCGTACGCGACCGGTTCGCAGCTCTCGCAAGGGTTCCTCACGCCCGGCCTGTTCCTCGCCTACGCCTTCACCCGGGCGGACATGACCGGCGAGGTGCTGGGGTTGCTGCTGGACGAGCTCGACCGCCTCCGGGACGACGAAGTCAGCCAGGCCGAGCTGGACCGCGCCGTGACGACGATCGTCAACCGGTCGGTCTTCCGCGACACCTCGGTCGCCGCGGTCACCCAGCGCAGCGCCCGGGTGGAGCTGCTGGGTCTGCCCGACGGCTACTACGGCGAGCACCTGACGCGGATGCAGGCGCTCACACCGGAGGAGGTCCGCCAGGCGGCCGAGCGGGTGATCCGGCCCGAGCACCTGATCGTGCTGATCGTCGGGGACGAGGCATCGTTCGGAGCCCCGCTGGACGTGCAGGTGCCGCTGGAGCGGATCGAGATCGACTGACGAGCGGCGGGGTCGGTCCGCGGCACGTGGCGCCGGTTCGACGATCCGACGCGGGTGCGCTGTCGCGTCAGGTCGGCGCGTCCCCGGTCGGCACCGCGGCGGCTCCCGGATCGAGCCGCACGTAGGCGCGCCGCAGGCCCTGCGTCAGCCGTAGCCCGGTCTGCATCAGCGGTCCGATGGCGATCGCGAACGCAAGCGTCCCCAGGCCGACCGTCCCGCCCAGCGCCCAGCCGGTCGCCAGCACCACCAGCTCGACGCCGGTGCGGGCGCGGCGGACCGGCACCGACAGCCGGTCGGCGAGCGCCAGTGCGAAGCTGTCGCGTGGCCCCGCGCCCAGGCCGGCGGTGATGTAGAGGCCGGTGGCGAGGCCGTTGAGCAGCAGTCCCGCTGCGAACAGGCCCCAGCCGGCCAGGCCGCCCTCGGCGACGGGGAAGCGCGTCCAGGCCAGGAACAGGTCCACCCACAGACCGATCGTGGCCATGTTGAAGAGGGTGCCGATGCCCGGTCGGACCGCCGCCACCCGCCAGGCGACCAGGATCAGCGCCAGGCCGGCCAGGATCATCGCCTGCCCGATCGTCAGCGGCGTGCGCAGGGCGACGCCCTGGTGGAAGACGTCCCAGGCGGGCAGGCCGACGTTCCCGTTGAGCATCAGGGCGATGCTCAGACCGAACAGCATCAGTCCGACGTTGAGGTGGATCAGGCGCAGGCCGAACACCCGCCACGAGCGGGGTCGGCTCCAGGATCCGGAGGCGAGGTCCGCGTCGCCGCCGCGCGGAGGTCGCGTCACGCCGTGACCCGCACGACCGTCGCCCCGGTCGCGTCGCGCAACGCCTCGGGGGCGATGGGGAAGACGCTCCTGGGCGTGCCCGCCGCGGCCCAGACCACGTCGTGCGCCAGCAGGTCCTCGTCCATCAGGACCGGCACCTCCTCGGCCAAGCCGACCGGCGCGACGCCGCCGATGGCGAACCCCGTCACGGCGCGGACCGTCGCCGGGTCCGCCATCCGCACCGGTCCACCGACGTGCGCTGCGAGCTCCTCGGTGTCCACGCGGTTGGGGCCGGCGGCCAGCACCAGCCAGGCGCGCCCGTCCGCCGAGGAGAACAGCAGCGACTTGACGATCTGGGCCACGTCGCAGCCGACCGCGGTCGCCGCGTCGACGGCGGTCCGGGTCGAGCCGGGCATCTCCGTCACCTCGGCGTCCAGTCCGAGGGCGTGGAGGGCCGTGAGGACGCGGCGGGTCGAGGACGAGGTCGCCATGGGCGGGAGGATACCGCCGGCGCGCGGCGCCGACCCGACCTTGGCGGGCGTGCGCGGCGGCGCTACGATGCCGCATGCTCGACGTCGGGACGCTCCTCGTCTACGCCGGCGCGTCGCTGGCGCTGCTCGTCGTCCCTGGACCGTCGGTCCTCTACGTCGTCGCCCTGTCGGTCCGGCAGGGGAGGCGGGCCGGGATCGCCTCGGTCCTCGGGGTCGGGGCGGGGGCGTACGTGCACTTCATCGCGGCCGCGGCCGGCCTGTCCGCACTGATCGCCGCGTCGGCGACCGCCTTCGCCGTCGTCAAGTGGGCGGGTGCCGGCTACCTGGTGTTCCTGGGCGTCCGCACGCTGCTGAGTCGCGACGCGCCCATCGCGCCGCAGGGGCACCTGCGGCTACGCTCGCTCTGGCGCGTGGCGGGGCAGGGGACGGTCGTGACGATCCTCAACCCCAAGCTGGCGCTGTTCGTGCTGGCGTTCGTGCCGCAGTTCCTGGATCCGTCCCGTGGCCCGGTCGCCGGCCAGGCCCTGCTGCTCGGCGCGATCTTCGTCGCGATGGCGGCCGTCACGGACTCGCTCTACGCGCTGTCGGCGGGATGGCTGGGCGGACTCGTGCGACGCCGGGCCGGCGCCGTCCTGGTCCAGCGCTGGTTCACCGGCGGGGTCTACGTCGCGCTGGGGGTGGCGGCCGCGGCGGGGCACCGGCCCGACGGCTCCTAGCCCGGCACGTCAGCGCCGCGGGTACCCCGCCGTGAGCTCCGGGCGCTCGGCCAGCAGCGCGTCGGCGCGCGACAGCGAGCCGACCAGCGGGTTGGCCGCAAGCGCCTGCGCCAACGCCTCCAGGTCGCCCTCCCAGATCGCATCGGCCGCGGCCGCCTGGTAGTCGGCCAGCATCCGTAGCAGCCCCCGCCGCTCGGGCGGGAACGCCGCCTGCGGCTCGGGCCGGATCTCGGTGCCCTCGACGGTGCACGGCACCTCGACCACGCGCTCGCGGTCGAAGTCGGGCAGCGCCCCGGACGTGTTCGGCACGTTCAGGGTCAGCCGCGCCCGCTCGCCGGTCGCCACGGCCCGCAGGACCCGCACCGCGAAGTCACCGAAGACCGAACCGCCGCGACCCTGCGTCAGCGTCGGCGTCGCGGCGGCGGCCTGCTCCTCGAAGTGGCGGTAGTGCCCGGGCAGCTCGGCCGCGATCGTCTCGGCCCGGGTGGCGGGAGCCGCCCGCGCCTCGGCCACCGTCTCGTCCGGGTAGTAGTAGTACTGCAGGTAGCTGTTGGGCACGACGCCGAAGCGGCGCGTCAGCGCGAACTGGCGCTTGGTGCGGTTCGACACGTCGTCGCGCGCGGCCACGGCGTCGCTCGCGGCGATCATCCGGGCGACGCCGTCCTCGCCCTCGATGCGGCAGCGGGTGCTCCAGGTGGCGTGGTTGAGGCCGACCGACTCGAGCTCGATCGCGTGCGGATCGACGCCCAGGGCGTGCGCGATGTGGACGCGATCGTCGTCGGTCTGATCGCAGATCGCCAGGCAGCGGATGGAGGTCCGGCGGGTGACCGCCTCGGCCACGATCTGCGTCGGGTTGCTGTAGTTGACCAACGTGGCAGCGGGCGCGCACCGTTCGAGCTCGGCCGCGATGTCGCGCAGGACCGGGATCGTCCGGAGGGCGAAGAAGAAGCCGCCCGGCCCGATCGTCTCCTGGCCGATGATCCCATGACGCAGGGGCAGGCGCTCGTCGCGTGCGCGCGCCTCCAGGCCCCCCTGGCGGAAGGTGGTGAGCACCAGGTCGGCGCCGTCCAAGGCGCGGACGCGATCGGTCGTGGCCGTGAGGCGCAGGCCGCTGCCCTCCAGCAGGCGCAGGCCCAGGCGGTGGACGATGCCCAGCTCGCGCTCGGCGACGTCCATCAGGGCCAGCTCGGCGCCCGTGAAGGCGGCGGCCTCGGCCGCGAACGCCTGCAGCAAACCGGGGGCGTAGGCGCTGCCCCCACCGATGATCGCGATCTTCATGCGTCCTCCTCGTCGCCGCCCGTGGCCAGGGCGGCGTCCAGTTCGGCACGGGTCGGGGCTCCCGTGGCGCCGCCGTGCGCGCCGACGGCGCGGGCGCCGGCGTGCACCCCGCGTCGCAGCGCGGTCTCCAGATCGGCGCC
>CAZJGU010000034.1:0-28523 GCA_964545455.1 uncultured bacterium
GGCATGCGGCGCTCGAACTCGTCCTCGTCCATCGAGCCGAACGCGCTGCGCGACGGGATGGCGCCGCCGTGGCCGGGCGGCGGGTACCAGAGCCGCTGGACGTGCTGCTTGGCGAGGGTCATCGCGGCGTCGAAGCGGATGATCGGGAACATCCTGGCCACCTCGAGGATCACCTGGATCACCGCTTCGCGCGCGTCAGGGTCGAGGTAGTCGATCTGAGCGGTGTCGTTCCACGGCATCGAGGTGCCGTCGTTGCCGTGGTAGACGTAGCGCCGCTCGCCGCTTCCACGGTCCAGGCGCTCGAAGACGACCGCCGCGTCGCGCGACTCCCAGTAGCCGTCCTCGATCCGGATCTCGACCCGATCGTCGCTCGACAGGTCGGGCCCGTGGAACGTGTAGCCGGGGTAGGGCGGTTCGGGCAGCGACAGGAAGAAGTCGGGGCGCTCGATCACCCAGCGCCCGTCGATGCCGACGTGGTTGGGCACCATGTCGGCCGCCAAGCGCAGGCCGTGGCGGGCCGCCCGGTCGCGCAGTTCCCGCCAGGCGTCGTAGCCTCCGAGGTCGTCGGCGATCCGGTAGTCGTAGAGCGAGTAGGCGGACGCCACCGCGTCCTCGTTGCCGCGCATGCGCTTGATCCGCGCCGACGCCTCGCTGCGTTGCCACAGACCGATCAGCCAGAGACCGCTGAAGCCGTTGCTCCGGAGCTCCGCCAGCGCCGTGTCGGGCACCTGGTCCAGCCGCTGGATGGCACGACCGGTCCAACGGGACAGCTGGTCCAGCCAGACGTAGGCGTTCTTGGCGACCAGCACCACGCTGGGCATCCAGTCGGCGTCGGGACTGTACGCCTCGGGCTCGTCGCGGCCGCGGCGCAGCGCCGCTCGGTCGAGGACCGGGGCGGGTCCGGGCGGCCCGGGCGGGCCGCCGGCACGCAGCTCGGCCAACTGATCCAGGGCGCGCGTCAGCCGGTCGATCAGGTCCGTGAACCCCTCGCCCAGGTAGGTGGCCCAGCGCTGGCGGACGTAGTCCAGCTGACCCTCCAGCGAGGTCGGCGCGGCGCGCATCGGTGCGCGCAGCAGGGCCCACAGGTCGTCCTCGTCGGCGCCGGGCAGAGCAGGCGTCTCGGCCAGGCGGCGCTCCATCAGGCGCACGGTGGCCGCGTCGTCCGGCCCGAGGACGGCATCGTCCACCAACTCGCGGAAGCGCTCGAGGGCGGGGTTCTCGTTGGCCAGCCGCACGGCGATCCGCTCCTCGAGCGCCACCTCGCGGGCGGGCAGGTCGTCGACGCGACCGCCGAGCCAGGCGTCGGCCGAGGCTTCGCCGCGCATCACCGGTCCGGGTGGGAAGGCTGCGACGAAGGCCCGGCGGGCGGCAACGACGCGGTCGGGGCCCAGCCGTTCGATCAGGTGCGCGTCCAGCCGGGCGCTCCAGACCGGATCGCGCTCGCGACGGTAGGCGGCCAGCAACAGGTGCACCGCCTCGTCCAGCAGGGCGGCGGCCAGGATCTCGGCCCCCGACACCCCCAGGGACGGGTTGCGGTTGGCGTCACGGGCGGCGTTGATCCGCGCGGCCAGGCGTTCGGCGGTCGCGGGATCGGCGACCATCACGCGCCCGCGCAGGTCGACCAGCGACGCGTGCACGTCGTAGCGCCGGCGGGCGGCGTCGGCGACGTGGAAGTCGCGGGTCAGGCGGACGTGGTCCGGCAGCGAAACGGTGATCATGCGGACTCCAGACGAGCGTCGCGGCGAACCCGCGCGCCTTGCGGGTACCATGGGCCCAACTCGTGGAACGCTACCATGCACCCTCCACCCTCCGGGTCCGCGTCGCCCTCGCCCTGCTCGTCGTGGCGGTCGTCGTGGCGGCTTGTTCCGGCGAGGCGCCGCTGCCCGGCGATCCGTTGCGCCTGGCGACCGCCAGGTTGCCCGATCCGGTGCTGGACCAGCCGTACCGTCAGGAGATCGTCGCCGTCGGGGGCCTGCGGCCCTACCGCCTGCGCGTCGACGACGGCGTCCTGCCGCCGGGCCTTTCGCTGCAGGGCGGCCTGCTGCTGGGCACCCCGACCGAGCTGGGCCCGTACGCCTTCGTGATCGCCGTCTCCGACGGATCGCTCGCGTCCACCTACGAACGCTTCACGCTGACGGTGCGCGACCTGCCGGTCCCGCGCGTCACCATCGCCGTGCCCGACACCGAGGTCCGGGAGTCGGTCGTGCTGCGCGGCCGGGTCGAGGACGCCGCATCGCTCCGCGCGTTGCGCCTGCGCCTGGTCTGGCAGGATCCCGCCCTGCGACCCGCCGACGTCGCCGTGCGCGCCTCGCGCGACGACGTGGCGCTTTTCCACCAGGCGGAGGACGACGCGTTGGCGATCGACCTCGCCTTCCTCGGCGACGCCTTCGACGGCTCGGCCGAGTTGTTCCGCATCGAGCTGGCGGTGAGCGAACCCACCCGCGTGGGTCTGGACCTCGAGGTCGAGGCACGCTACGCGGGGCGCCACGCCTACGACGAGCGGCGCCTGGGCGTGCCGCCCACCGCGCCGGACCGGCGGCCCGAGGACGACCGCGACGCGGACGCCGTGGGGGACGCGCCGAGCGACGATGACGACGAGATCGACGGTCAGGATCCGCAGGGAACGCCGTGACCGCTCCCCGGCCCAGCTCCTGGATGCGCCTGCCGGCCCTGGTCCTGGCCGCGCTCCTGATCGCCCTTCCCGCGCACGCCTCCTCGGTGGTCGCCCTGACGCCCGCCGCCCTGTTCGAGCGGGCCGACCGGGTCGTCTACGGCGTGGTCGAAGAGGTGGTCGCGCACCCGGACGGGGGCGTCGAGGCGCGCCTGCGCGTCGACCGAGTCCTCGCCGGCGCCGAGGCATCCGAGCTCAGCGAGCCCCTGGCCGTGCGCTTCGGCCGCGAGCCGGGCGACGAGCGGGTCGCCGACCTCCCCGTGCCGGACGTGGGCGACCGCGTGCTGCTGGCGCTCCAGGACGACGACCGGGCGCTCTCCCCCGTCGTCGGGTTCTGGCAGGGAGCCTGGACCGTCGGTCCGACCGGGCTGACCGACCTGCGCGGGCGCCGCTTGGTGCAGGAGGACGGCACCCTCCGCTTCGCGCCCGCCGATACGACCGTCGAGGCCGCGCGGACCGAGGTCGGTGTCGTCCTCGACGCCCTCGACCAGGCGTTGGGCGACGGCGACGCGACGCTGGCCGACGCGCTTCCCGACGCGGACCGTGTCGACGACCTGCCCGAAGTGCCGGACGCCGGCCCCACGCCCGACGCGCCCGCGGACGCCCCGGACGCCGCGCGCGAGGTCGTCCTGAGCCTTCCCGACGACGCGGAGCTGCGGTCCGCCGTGGAGGACGCCCTGGCCCTGTGGACCGACGCGGGCGTCCCGCTGACCCTCCGCCTCGACCCGGAGGCGAGCGACCGGGTGACGATCGGCGCCGGCGCGGTGCTGGGGACCGACGTACGCGCGCTGCTGCGCCGTCGCGGAGGCGACGGTGGGATCGAGGTGCTGCTCCCCACCGGATCGCGCGGCCGACGTGCGGACGCCCTGGCGCAGGCGATCGGTCGCCTGCTCGGGCTGCCTCCCGTGCCCTCGGGGTTCGCGTCCGGGCTGGTCCCGGCGGACGGCCGGATCGCGCCGGACGCGGACGCCGTCGCGGCCTTGGCGGCCCGACTGGCGGCACCGCTCGGCGACCTCGATGGCGATGGCGACGTGGACTTCTACGACCTCGCGGCCGTCGCCGAAGCGTACGGCCGCGAAGGGGTCGCATTACCGGCCGACCTCGACGGGTCGGGCCGGGTGGACGACGCCGACCTCGAGGCGTTGCGGCAGATCTACGAGTTCCTACCCGCCTCGCGCCAGCCGCCCCAGGCGGAGTGAGCCGCCGCAGCGGCCGAAGGACTCAGGCCCCAGCGATTCCGTCGATCGCGCGGGCGAGGTCGAGGTCCTTCTCGGTGATCCCGCCGGCGTCGTGCGTCGTCAGCTGGACCGTCACCCGCGAGTAGACGTTCGTCAGCTCGGGGTGGTGGTTGCGCTTCTCCGCCTCGATCCCGACGCGGACGAGGAACGCCAGCGCTTCGGCGAAGTCGGCGAAGCGCAGTTCGCGCTGGAGCTTGCCGTCCACCAGGTCCCACGAGGACAGGTCGGTCAGGGCGGCGCGGACGTCGGCGTCGGTCAGTCGTTCGGACATGGGTGCACCTCCGATCGCAGCCTGCCAGACCCGGCGGGGATCAGACGTCGTGCTGGGTTGGAATCGTGACGCTGGGGAGGTAGCCGACGACCAACTGCTGCTCGCCGTGCACGCACACGAAGGTCCCCGCGCCCATGCGCTCGACCAGCTGTTCGCGGAAGCTGCCGATCACCTGGCCCGGGAGCATGGCGACGAGGTGGTCCGCGCCCCGGACGCCGTAGAGCCGGATCGTGACGGTCCGCCCGCCGACGGCCACATCGACCGGATCGCCCAGGAACGGCACCAACTGGGGCGGATCGGCGGCCGGGTCGGTCTCGGCGAGCATCATCAGGGCGTCGTCCAACCGTTCGGCCGATCCTCCGATCGCCAACTGCGCGCGCGCTACGAAGGCGGCCAGCCAGTCGCCATCGAGTTCGACGCCGACCGCGCGGGCGGCGCCGTGCATCAGCTTGACGAGAGCGCTCCGTGCCTCCGGTGCCTTGGCGACGATCTGACCCGCACGGCGTAGCGCCTCGCCCACCAGAGCCGACGGCGTGCCGGGGGCGCCGGGTGCGATCATCCGCAGCACCGCCAGGCGCTCGTCCCGGCGATCGCCCGCCAGCACGTGCAGCGTCGCCGCCGCGGCGGCGACGCGGGCGGCCAACGAGCCGCCGCTGACGCGAAGCCGTACGTGCAGGTAGGTGCCCTCGACGAACGTCTCGATCTCGTCCTCGCCGATGCGAACGGTGCGGTCGGCGTCCAACGGGATCTCGGTCGAGCCGATGTAGAGGTGACGCTCGTCGCCGTGCACGGTCACGACCAGGTCGCGACCCGCGAACGGGAGGCGGACCGCTCCGGCGGCGCGCAGGGTGAGCTCGGTCGAATCGGGCGACAGCTCGCCCCGGCGCAAGGCGGGCGTCACGGCGAACAGCACCCCACCGCTGAGCTGCGGTTCCTCGGCGCTGCCGCCCACCGATCGCGGCAGCAGCTGTTCCAGCCGGGCGAAGAACGCCTCGACGTGGGCGGTGAACCGGCTCTGATCGCGGCGCAGCATCGCGACCTGGCTGCGTTCCAGCTCCTGTCGCTCACGCAGGCGTGCCTCGAGGTCGTGCCGCCTCGCCTGCCGCTGCCAGTCGGGCAGACGCTGGCGCGCCAGGTCGGCCAGGGCCGAGCGAAGCTCGGACGCCGACGGTCCCGGCGGGGACGCAGCGGCACGCTTGCCGGCGTAGGGATCGCGCGCCACCGCCAACGCCATGCCTCGCAGGTGGTTCAGCGACGCGGAGCGCGGGATGCGCGGCGCAGGCTCGCGGTCGAGCAGGGTGCGCACGGCGTCGATCACGTCGCGAGCGATGACCACCAGGCTGTCGACGTCGGAGAGCGACACCAGCGGATCCATGCGCTGCGGGATCGGCTGCTGGACGGTGAACGAGCGGAGGTTCGCGTCGTGCACGAAGGCTTCGCTGTCGCGGTAGCGCTCGAAGTTGCGCATCGTGGCGTACAGCAGGCGGGCGGTCACCCGTTCGCGCTCCGCGCGCCAGCCCGCGGCGACGCCTTCGGCGAACCGCTCGATCTCGCGTCCGAAGACGCGCTGGGCAAGCCGCTGAAGCGCGACCTGCTCGGCCTTTTGCTGAGGCGTGGCCGGCCGATCCTCGGTCGCCAGGGGAGCGTCGTCGTCAGCGGCCGGGCCGGTGCCACCACCGAGGTCGAGGTCCAGGGCACCCAACTCACGGGGCGCGGGCCCCGCCTCCGCGCTCTCGTCGCCGACGAGCAAATCGTCGAAGTCGGGAGCCGGGCCACCCGACGCCTCGCCCGCGGGCGCGCCCTCGCGCCGACCCAGCTCGCGGTTGAGCTCGTCGAGGCGTTGGACCTGCTCGGGATCGAGGCGCGGTCGCAGCTCGTCGATCTCTCGCAACAGCTCCCAGAGCGAGTCCGCGCCGCCCCGTATCGGCCGCCGGTTGCGCAGATCGTCCATCTTGTACTCGAGCAGCTCGAGGGTCAGGGCGGCCTGGTCGAGGGGCATCCTGGGGCGAGTATACGGAGACGTGGCTTCCTCGCCGGAGAAACCCTGCACATCGGCCCGCCGAGCGCGCTTGACGGTGCTGGGCGGGTAGGCGATGATGCCTGCAGAGGGCGTCTCCCACGCCCCAGGAGGTCCGTTCCATGCCCCACATCATCGCGGAGCCCTGCATCGGTACCAAGGATCAGGCTTGCGTGGACGTCTGCCCGGTCGAGTGCATCTACGAGGCCGACGACCAGTTCTACATCCACCCCGAGGAGTGCATCGACTGCGGCGCCTGCGTGCCGGCCTGCCCGGTCTCGGCGATCTTCACCGAGGAGGACATCCCGGCCGAGTGGGAGTCGTTCATCGCCAAGAACTACCAGCTCTCCGGTCTCTGAGGCCGGGTCCGTCGCCGCGCCGCGTCAGGCGTGCGCGCCCGGCCGAGCCGAAGCCACGCGCTCCAACACCGACACGAGCACCGAGATCGCGGCATCGTACGCCGACAGGTCGAGGTGCTCGTTCGGCGTGTGGTCCAGCGCCGCGTCGCCCGGCCCGTAGGCGAGCCCCGGGACGCTCCAGCGTTCGGCGACCACGTTCCAGTCGCTCGTCCCGGTCTTGACGACGCTGCCCGGCCGGCCCCCGACCGCCCGGATGGCGCTGCGGAAGGCGCGCGGCAGGGGTCCGTCCTTGGGCCCGCGGACCGCGTCCACCGACTCGAGCACCTCGATGGTGACGCCGTCGGGCCGCCAGGCCTCGTCCAGCCGGTCCAGCAGGCGGCCCGCCGGCCACGCCGGCGGAAGGCGCACGCCCAGCGTCGCCTGGGCCCGCTCGCGCAGCCCGTCGTGCTCGTGCCCCAGGTCGAGGACGGTCACCTGCAGCGCATCGAAGGCGCGCAGCTCCGCGTCCCCGTCCAGCGCGGCGCAGGCGGCGCGGAACGAGGCCACGGCCTCGACCACGCTGTCGGCCGCCGACGGCTCGGGTCCGGCGGCGTGGCCGGACGGCCGTTCGCTGGCCAGGCGCAGGCGCAGGTGGCCCTTGTAGCCCAGCGTGACCCGCTCCCATCCGGACGGCTCGCACACGATCAGCAGGTCCGGCGCGGGCAGCGTCGACGCCAGGTGGCGCGCCCCGACGCTGCCGGGCGCCTCCTCGCCGACGGCACCGACGACCTCCATCGTGAGGCCGGCCCGCACCTCGGCGCTGGCACGGGCGACCGCCGCGAGCGCGGCGCACAGCGACCCCTTCGCGTCGACGGCACCACGACCGTAGAGCGCCCCGTCCCGCTCGTCGACCGGGATCGCCCCCGCCACGGTGTCCAGGTGACCCAGGAACAGCAGCCGCGTCGGACCGTGCCCATGCCGGACGCGCAGGTTGCCGACGCGGTCGAGCCCGACCGCGTCGACCCGGTCCCTCATGGCGTCGGCCAGGACCGCGGCGACGTCGGCCTCGGCGCCGGACGGGCTGGGGGTGGCCACCGCCTGGCGCAGCAGTCTGCGCGCGAACCGGTCGGCCTCAGGCACCGGCCGTGTCGGCGATCGCGCCGGCCAGCGCGTCGACCGCCTCGTCCGCCTCCGCGCGGGTGAGGATCAGCGGCGGCACGAAGCGTACGACGGTCGATCCGGCGTTGATCGCCAGCACCCCGCGGCGTTCCAGGGCGTCGAGGATCGGCGCGACCTTCTCCTTGAACTCGATGCCCAGCATCAGGCCGATCCCGCGGACCTCGCGGATGCGCGACTCCGCCGCGGCCAGGGCGTCCAAACGTCCGCGCAGGTGGGCGCCGACCTCCCGCACGTGCTCCAGCAGTCCGTCCCGAAGCTCGCGGAGCACCACGCGCCCGGCCGCCGCGGCCAGCGGGTTGCCGCCGAAGGTGGTGCCGTGTCCGCCCTTGGGCATCGCGCCGGCCACCGCCTCGCTCATCAGGATGGCGCCGATCGGGACGCCGCCGCCCAGCCCCTTGGCCATCGTGACCACGTCCGCCTCGACGTCGTAGTGCTCGTGCGCCAGGAAGCGGCCGGTGCGGCCGGCGCCCGACTGCACCTCGTCGAAGATCAGCAGCGCGCCGCGCTCGCGGGTGAGGCGGCGCGCCTCCTCGACGAAGCGGCGGTCGGCCGGGTGGATCCCGCCCTCGCCCTGCACCGGCTCGAGCACCACGGCGGCGACGTCCTCGTCGATCGCCGCATCGAGCTCGTCCACGTCGCCGTAGCGCACGAAGCGTGCCTGGTGCCCCAGGATCTCCTCGAACGGCTCGCGGTAGGCGGGCGTCCAGGTGAGCGGCAGGACGCCCAGCGTCCGTCCCGAGAACCCGCGCTTGGTCGCGACGAAGCTGGACCGGCCGGTGGCGGCACGGGCCCACTTCAGCGCGCCCTCGTTGGCCTCCGAGCCGGAGTTGCACAGGAACGCCCGCTCGAGCGGATCGGGCGCGAGGGCGAAGAGCTCCTCGAGGAACTCCGCACGGGTGTCGTTGGCGAGGTTCTGCGGGCAGACGATGAGGCGGCCGGCCTGCTCGCACAGCGCCTCGGTCAGCGCCGGGTGCGCGTGCCCGAGCGACGCGACCGCGATGCCAGCCATCAGGTCGAGGTAGGCGGCGCCGTCCGCGTCGTAGAGGCGGCAGCCGTCGCCACGGACGAAGGCGTGCTTCGGGGCCCACAGGCCGGAGTGGTGACGGGCGTCGCGCGCCAGGATCTCGGCGTTGGACGGTTCCTTGGGATGGTGCGACATCGCTTCCTCCTCAGGCCACCACGGTACCCGCCCCGGACAGGGCGGCCCGCAGCGGCGACGAACGGTTGGCGCTGGCCAGCACGACGCGGCCCACCCCGCCCGCCACGGCGGCGACGGCGCCGTCGACCTTGGCGCGCATGCGCCCGTGCGCCCAGCGCTGGGCCTCGGCGGGGTGGCGCGCGTCGATTCGGGGCACCAGGCTGGCGGGATCGTTCAGGTCGCGCAGCAGGCCGGGCACGTTGGACAGGATCACCAGCGCGTCGGCCGCGACGGCCGTGGCGACGGCTGCGGCGGCCCGGTCCCCGTCGACGTTGACCGCGACGCCCTCCTCGGAGATGCCGGGCGGCGTCAGCACCGGCAGGTAGCCGGCGTCCAGCAACAGGCGCAGCAGCCCGACGTTCACGCGCTCGACGGTGCCGGTGTGGTCGCCGCGCAGCAGCTTGACCTTGTCCCCCTCCTGTGACCGCACCGTGGCCTTGCGCCGGCCCTCGAACAGGCGGCCGTCGACGCCGGACAGCCCGACGGCGTTCACGCCGTCCGCCTGCAAGCGCTCGACGATCCCCGTGTTGACCTTGCCGGCGTAGACCATCTCGAAGATCTCCAGCGTCCTGCGATCGGTGAAGCGGCTGACCCGCCCCGAGGGCGAGGTGACGAAGCGGGGTGGGTGGCCCAGCGCCTCGGCCACCCGGTTGGTCTCGTCGCTGCCGCCGTGCAGGAGCACCAGGGGCGTCCGCTCCCGCCAGAAGGCCGCGACGTCCTCGAGCAGTGGACCGACGTCGATGCCGGCCCCGCCGCCGACCTTGACGACGATCATGCCGCTCCCTTCGACGCCGCCGTCGGCGCGTCCGTCCAGCCCGCCGCGGCGCCGTGCCGCAGGACGCTCGCGACCGCGCGCGGCACCCCGCCGCGGATCACCGCACGCTCAGCGCCCAGGTAGTGCGCGAAGCGGGCGGCGCCGCGCTCGAGGTCCTCGGCCAGGCGCACCTCGAGGGGCGCCGAAGCCACCGGCGCCACGGCCTCCTCCCACCACCAGCGGTCGATCCGCCAGACGCGCTCCCCGTCCGGGCGCGTCTCGAGCACGCCCTCGATCCGCCCGACGAAGCGGTCCCGCTGCACGACCGGCAGCACGTACCAGCCCCAGCGGCGCTGGGCGGCCGGTTTGTAGACCTCCCACAGGTAGTCGAAGTCGAAGGCCCGTCGGAGTCCCGCCCGGTCCCACACCAGCGGGTCCAGCGGGGCGACGAAGCGCGCACCCTCCAGGCGGCGATCCTCCTCCAACGCCCGCAACCAGCCCGGCACGGCGTGGACGAGGACCTCGCCGATGCGGATCGGCACCAGCCGGCCCTCCTCCACCAGGGTCGCGATGGCGGCGCGGCGCTCGGCGGCGGCCACCGGGACGCTCCAGAGCTCGCGCGGAGCGTCGGGACGCAGCACGCCGGCCGCGCGGTGGCGGTCGAGGATCAGGGTGCGCAGGGCCGCGTCCGGCTCCGGGTCGGGACGCTCCAGCACCTCGCGCGGCAGGACGCGTTCGATCAGGTCGTAGACGTGCCGGCCGGCACGCCGCTCGCGCGTGCCGATCCGACCGGCGTGCCAGAGCGCACGCACGATGCGCTTGGCCAGGCGCGGGCCGTACCAGCTGCCGCGCCAGGCGTCGACGCGGACGTCGAGGTCGACCTCGACGGCCTCCAGGGGACCGCGCTCCTGCAGCTGGGCCAGCACCTCGTCCCGCTCGCGCGGCCAGTCGCGGTCGATCTCGGCCATCCAGCGCGCGCCGTGCCAGACGTGGTAGCGCCGGCGGGCGGGCTGCCCCTCCAGCGCGACCAGCGAGGCCTGCTTGTCCCAGCCGTCGTAGGCGCGGTGGCGGCGGTGGACCGCGTCGTGCCAGTCGCCGAAGCGGTAGCCGGGCACGCGCGCGCCGAAGACCAGGTCGTGGCTGGTCCCGAGGGGCGCGAGGGGGTCGAACTGCACGCTGGCGTGCCGCGCGAAGACGTCGTCGACCGTGCCGTCCTGGAAGTGGTAGGCCAGGCTGGCGCGGAGCGCGTCGCGGGGAGCGACGCGACGCTCGGCCTCGGCGGTCACGGGTGCAGGCCTGGGAACTCGAGGCCCAGGCGCTCGTCCCAGCCCATCGCGACGTTGAGGGCCTGGATCGCCTGGCCGGCCGTCCCCTTGACGAGGTTGTCGATGGCGCTCAGGACCACCAGCCGGCCGCTGTCGCGGTCCAGGGCGAAGCCGAGGTCCAGCCAGTTGGTTCCGTCCAGCCCGCGCGGGTCGGGCACGCGGTGGACGCCGCGGCGGGCCAGCACCAGGCGCACGAACGGCTCGTCCTCGTAGACGTCGCGCAGCGCCATCAGCACGTCCTGCTCGCTGGTCCCGTCCTGGACGAACAGGTGGGCGGCGACCAGGATGCCGCGCACGCGCTCGACCGCGGTGGCCGTCAGGTGCACGTTCAGCCGGTCGTTCAGGGCCTGGGCGATCTCCGGCTCGTGGCGGTGGCCGACCGGCGCGTACGTCCGGATCGCTCCCGCGCGCTCGGGGTGGTGGCCCGACAGGCTGGGTGCGGCACCGGCGGCGGAGGAGCCGATCTTGGCGTCGACGATCACGTCGCTCCGCGCCAGGATCGGGTGGCGCAGGAACGGGGCCAGCGCCAGCTGCGCCGCGGTGGCGATGCAGCCGGCCCCGGCGATGCGCGTCGCGCCGCGCAGCGCCTCGCGGTTCAGCTCGGGCACCCCGTAGACGAACGACCCCAGCAGCTCGGGGCGCGGGTGCGGACGACCGTAGGCGCGACGGTAGCGCTCGGGATCGCGCAGGCGCAGGTCGGAGGACAGGTCGATCAGGGTGGGCGCCAACCCGGCGAAGCGCTCGACCTGCTCGGCGAAGCGGCCGTGCGGGAGCGCGGCGATCAGGACGTCCGCCTGCTCGAGCTGCTCCAGCGGTCGGAAGCGCAGGCGGGTGACCGAGCGCAGGTTCGGGTGGACGGTCGCGACCGGCTGGCCAGCGGAGCGTTCGCTGGTGACCTGGGTCACCTCGAGCCGCGGGTGGCCCAGCGCGATGCGCAACGCCTCGCCGCCTGCGTACCCGGAGCCGCCGACGATCGCGACGCGCAGCCTGGGGGACGTCGCCGGCGGCGACGCGGGATCGGAGCGGGTCATGCGCGTCAGGATACGGCTGCGAGCGACGCCTCGGTCGGCGGCAGCGCGGCGGCGACCGTGCCGTCCTGGCCGGCCAGCGCCAGCACGTGGGCCACGACCTCGGCCGCGATGTCGACACCGGTGGGTCCGCTGGAGTTCCGGAACTCCATGCCGTGGTTCACCTCGCAGGCCAGCAGTCCCCGCTCGGACTCGAGCAGGTCGACCGCGAGGACGCCTCCACCCACCGCCCGTGCGGCGCCCAGCGCCACCTCGCGCAGCGCGTCGTCCACCGCGACGCCGCGCACGACCGCGCCGCGGGCCGTGTTGGTGCGCCAGTCGTCGCCCTCGCGCGCGATGGCGGCGGTCACGCGGTCCCCGACGACGAAGGCGCGCAGGTCGCGCCCGGGCTTGTCGACGTGCTCCTGCAGGTAGAACACCTGGTGCGAGGGACCGCCGAGCACCTGCTTGTGCTCCAGCAGCGCCTCGACCGCGTCCACGTCGCGGCAGCGGGCCACCATCCGGCCCCAGCTCCCGACGACCGGCTTGAGCACCACCGGCCAGCCGAGGTCGTCGCAGGCCGTCAGCACTTCGTCGGCGCCGAAGGCCACGACGGTGCGCGGCTGCGGCACCCCGGCGGCGGCCAGGGCGGCGCTGGTGGCGGCCTTGTCGCCGCAGGTCTCGATCACCGCGGCGCGGTTGACCACCCGAGCGCCGTCGGCCTCCAGCATGCGGGCGAGGGCGGCGGTCCGGGCGTGCGACAGGGTGCGGAGCAGCACCACCTGCCCGGCGTGCCGTCGCGCGCCGGCCTCCCAGCGCCAGGCGGGCGCGTAGATCCGCTCGACCGCGGCGCCGGCCCGCTCGAAGGCGGCGAAGAGCAGGCGCTCCTCCTCGCGCAGGCGGTCGTGCACGACGGCGACGCGGGGCCGGGAGGCCGGCGCGTCGCTCACTCGCCCCAATCCTCGGCTTCCTCGGGGGCGGGCTCGAAGGTCAGCGGCTCGAGCGCGACGACCTCGAGCTCGACGCCGTCGTCGCTGACGAGGAGCTCGCCCAGCTCCAGGCGGGAGGGATCGACGTCGAGGCGTCCGTAGGGGGTGGTGACGGTCTGCATGGGAGATCCTCTCGAAGCTGCGTCCGGCGGTGGCTTTCGAATCGTAAAACGCGGGTCGTTCACGCAGGTCGTGCGGCGCAGGCGGCCGAAGCCGCGACAGGAAGCATACGCGACCTGGATCACATGCGTCAAGCCCGTCCTGGACGGCGTTTTTCTGCTCCCACCGATTCATCGGCGGGACGGGCGATGGCCCCGTGACGTCACGGGCCGTACGCGCCCGCCGCATTCGCCATCCGGCGATTTCGCGTCCGGAGCCTTCGATTCATAAGCGGTCCACGGGCGCGTCCCACGGTCGGGGGTGGACTTGCTCGGTACGCTCCCCCCGTGGTGCAGACCGAAGCGGGACACGACCGCGGCGAACGTGCGGACGCGCTGCTGGCCTGGTTCGCCCAGCGCGCCCGCGGGTTCCCGTGGCGGCGCGAGCCACGCACCCCCTACCGCGTCTGGGTGGCCGAAGCGATGCTGCAGCAGACCCGCGCCGCGACGGTCGTGCCGTACTACGAACGCTGGATGGCGCGCTTCCCCGACGTCGAGGCGCTCGCGGCGGCCGAGCTGGGCGACGTGCTGGCCCTGTGGGAGGGCCTCGGCTACTACCGTCGCGCCCGTGCCCTGCACGCCGCCGCCCGCACCGTCGTTCACGACCTCCGCGGCCGCTGGCCGGAGGACGAGGAGGGCTGGCGGGCGCTCCCCGGCGTCGGCCCGTACACGGCCGCCGCGATCGCCGCCCTGGCCTTCGGCCGACCGACCGTGGCGGTCGACGGCAACGTCCGCCGCGTCGGGGCTCGACTCCTCGCCGATCCGGCACCGCGCGACGCCGAGCTGACGCGCCGGCTCGCGGCGCTGCTCGACCCCGACGAACCGGGGCGGACCAGCGAAGCGCTGATCGAGCTGGGCGCGACGGTCTGCACCCCCCGCGCGCCGGGCTGCGACGCCTGTCCGCTCCGACCCGCCTGTCACGCCGCGGCGTCGGGTTCGCCGGAGGCGTTCCCGCGACGACGTGCCCGCCCGCCGGTCCCCACCCGCGAGCGCTGGGCGCTCGTCGTCCTCGATCCGGAGCGCGGCCTCCGGCTGGAGCGACGCCCCGAGGACGGCCTGCTCGGGGGCCTGTGGGGCTTCGCGCAACGCGACGTCCGGCCGCCCGGGCGCGAGCTGGACGGCCTCGACCAGGTCTACTCGCACTTCAGGCTGCGCCTGCGCCCGGTCCTGGTCGATCCCGACTGCGCCGCGACCTCCGACGAGGACCAGCCCGACGACGACGCGACCGGCGCCTGGATCGCGGTCGACCGGCTGGAGACGCTGGCCCTGTCGCGCGTCGACCGCCGCCTCCTCCAGCGACTGCGGGCCGAGGGTCTGCTAGCCTCCTGAGCCATGAACGTGCGCGTGCGCTACGCCGAGACCGATGCGATGGGCGTCGCCCACCACGGCGCCTACGTCGTCTGGCTGGAAACCGCCCGGGTCGAGTGGATGCGCGAGCGGGGCCTCTCCTACCGCGAGCTCGACGACTCGGGCGTCGCCATGGCGGTCGCGGGCCTGGAGGTCCGCTACCGCGCGGCCGCGCGCTTCGACGACGTGCTGCACGTCGACTGCCGGCTCGAGGCGCTGCGCAGTCGCTACGGACGCTTCCGCTACGAGGTCCGCCACGAGGACGGACGGTTGATCGCGACCGCCGTCAGCGAGCACGTACCGACCGATCGGCGCGGCCGGGCGGTCCGGCTGCCGGATCCGTGGTGGACCGCGCTGGCCCGGCACGTCGAGCCCGACGCGTCGACCTGAACGGTATGCTCGCCGGCATCCCGGCGCCGACGGCGCCGCTGCGAGGTGAGCGCACGTGGACCGCACCCTGACCCGACCCGAGCCGATCGAACCCGCGACCGCCCCCAAGATCCGGGGCACGGCGTTGACCTTCAACGACGTGCTGCTCGTGCCGGCACGCTCCGAGGTGCTGCCCCGCGACGTGGACGTCCGTGGGCGCTTCTCCCGCAACGTGCCGCTCGAGGTGCCGATCGTCGCCGCCGCGATGGACACCGTGACCGAGACCCGCATGGCGATCGCGCTGGCCCGCCAGGGCGGGATCGGCGTGCTCCACAAGCGCATGGGCGTCGAGGCCCAGGCCGAGATGGCCCGCAAGGTCAAGCGCAGCGAGTCCGGCATGATCGTCGACCCGATCACCCTGCCGCGCAGCGCCCGCGTCGGCGACGCCGAACGGCTGATGGCCGAGTACCGCATCAGCGGCGTGCCGATCGTCGAGGGCGACGGCACCCTGGTCGGCATCCTGACCAACCGCGACCTGCGCTTCGAGGACGACATGGAGCGCGGCGTCGAGGAGCTCATGACCCGCGATCCGCTCATCACCGTGCCGGTCGGAACCACGCTGGAACGGGCCAAGGAGATCCTGCGCTCGCACAAGGTCGAGAAGCTGCTCGTCGTCGACGACGAGGGCAAGCTCCGTGGTCTGATCACCATCAAGGACATCACCAAGACGCTCGAGTACCCGCACGCCGCCAAGGACGCGCTCGGACGGCTGCGGGTCGCCGCAGCGGTCGGCGCGTCGGCCGACCTGGACGAGCGAGCGGCCGCCCTGGTCGAGGCCGGCGTCGACGCCCTCGTTCTCGACAGCGCCCACGGCCACTCCCGCGGGATCCTCGACGCACTGGTCCGCCTCAAGGAGACCTGGGACGTCGACGTCGTGGCCGGCAACATCGCCACCGCCGAAGCGGCCCGCGACCTGGTCGAGCGCGGCGCCGACGGCGTCAAGGTCGGGATCGGCCCCGGCTCGATCTGCACCACGCGGGTCGTGACCGGTGTCGGCATGCCGCAGCTCACGGCCATCCTGGACGTGGCCTCGGTGACGGCGGAAGCGGACGTGCCGCTCATCGCCGACGGCGGGATCAAGCAGACCGGCGACGTGCCCAAGGCGATCGCCGCGGGCGCGTCGAGCGTGATGGTCGGATCGATGCTGGCCGGGACCAGCGAGGCGCCGGGCGAGGACATCCTGCGGGACGGTCGCCGCTACAAGGCCTACCGCGGCATGGGCAGCCTGGGCGCCATGAGCGGGGGGAGCGCCGACCGCTACTTCCAGGAGCGGGAGTCGCAAGCCAAGCTGGTGCCCGAGGGGATCGAGGGGATGGTGCCCTACAAGGGGCCGGTCGGCGACGTGATCCACCAGATGGTGGGCGGCCTGCGCAGCGCGATGGGCTACTGCGGCGCGCCCGACCTGGCGACCCTGCGGGTGGACGCGCGCTTCGTGACGATCACGCAGGCCAGCCTGATCGAGGGCCACCCGCACGACGTGACCGTGACGAAGGACGCGCCCAACTACCAGCGCCGCTGAGCGCCGGACCGCTCAGCGGGGGTCGATGTCGATCTCCTGGTGCCCCTGGGGCTCCAGCGTCGCGAGGCGGTCGATCACCGGCGCCACGCCGAACTTCGCGAAGAACGAGAACGGCGACAGCACCCGCTCCTGCGGTCGGCCGTCGGGCAGCAGGTGCGCCTCGAGGCGGGCGAACTGCTCGGCGAGGATGCCCTCGCGCCGCGTCAGCGCGTCGGACGCCTTGACCCGCAGGCGCCGGAGCGTACGTTCCAGCGTCGCGCGGCTGCGCCGCACCGCCCCCTCCAGCGTCGGATCCAGCCCCGCGGTCGCTTCGATCAGCACCTCGCCCTCCTCCTCGAGACGGCGCGCGGCGCGATCGAAGCGCTCGGCCTCGCCCGTGACGGCCAGTACCCGTTCGCGCAGCGCCGCGTCCGGTGCGGCGGCGAAGGTGGCGGCGTCCAGCCCGTGCCGCGCGAGGATGCGCGCCACCGGCGGCTCCAGCACGGTCGCGTGCGCGCGCGGCCGCACGCTGGGCATCGGCACGCCGTGGTGGCGGTAGACGCCCCGCAGCTGCGCGAAGTAGCGCAGCTCCCCCGGCCCCACCACCACCTGCGCGGTCGGCAGCAGCGCGTCCTGGACGACGGGGCGCAGGCCGGCCGCCGGCGTGATCGCCAACGGGTCGGCGTCCAGCCATGCCTTCAGCTCCGAGGCCCGCAGGCGCCGTTCCGGCCGACCGTCGAGGTGGAACGCGGACCCGTCGAAGCGCAGCAGGCGGCGCGGCCCACCGCCCTCCTGCACGAACAGGTTGGTCGCGTCGTCGGCCCGTCCGAGCTGCGGGCGCAGGCCCATCCCGCGTAGCGTCTCGCCCGCCTCGCGGATGCCGGCCGGTCCGACCGTCGGATCGTCGAGGTCGCGCTTCAGCAGCGGCGCGAACCGAGCGGCCACCTCGGGCTGCATCGGGTCGAGCACGATCAGCCCGGTCTCCCCCAGCACGTCGGAGACCAACCGGGAGAACACCTCGGCCACGCTCCCGCCGGCCGCGGACGCCCGCCGGAGCAGGTCGGTCGCCTCGCGCGCCTGCGGGGTGTCACCGTAGATCTCGGCGAGCTCGCGGCTCAGGCGGGAGGTCCAGCCGTCGCGCCAGTCGGCGCGTCCCGCCGGAACGTCCGCGGCGAAGGGCAGCGACGTCCGGCGCAGGCGCTCGTCCGGACCGAGCAGGAAGGCGTGATCGATCTCGGCGGCGTCGTGGTCCTGCGACGCGACCCAGAAGACGGCGACGACCGGGCGGTCGTGCCGGTCGGCGCACTGCGCCAGGCGAACAGCGGTCCAAGCCTTGCTCAGCGTGAACATCGGGCCCAGCAACAGGCCCGCCTGCTGGCCGGTGACGACCGCCCGGGTCGCCGGATCGCGCAGGCGTTCGATCGCCTCGAGCTGCTCCGGACGGTCGCCTCGACGGCGGGCCTGGGCCGCCAGCGCGTCGGCCAGGCCGCCGGGATCCTCCAGCGGGGGCCGATCGAACCCTCGGGAAGGGTCCTTGGCGGGACGGTCGAAGAGCGCGTCGAGTTCGCCCGCGAGGTAGCGGTCGACGAAGGAGCGCGAGGCGTCGGGCACGGAGTCGAGCACGCTGGAGGCTACCGTAGCGCCGACCGGCCCCCCTGTCGGCTGCGACGCCCGCACCGGGCCGCGCTCGCGCGGACCCGCGTGCTATCCTCCCGCCCGTGTCCGAGCCCCTCCGCACGGACCCGTCGGCCGCCGAACCGGCGGCGTCGTCGCCGTCCGCCGAGGGCGCCGCGATCCCGCGCCTGGCCGATGCGCGGCGCGGATCGGTGCTGGGACACCCCCTCGACCCGATCGACGTGGACGAGGCCGCCCAGCGCCTGCTCGCGCGGGCCCGCGGAGGCCCGGTCGCGACCGTGGTGACGCTCAACCCCGAAATCGTCGTCCGTGCCCGCAGCGATGCGGCTCTGGCCGACGCGCTGGCCGCGGCCGACCTGTCGGTGCCGGACGGCGTGGGCGTGGTCTGGGCCGCCCGTCGGGCCGGCCTGCCCGTCCCGGGCCGGGTCCCCGGCGTCGAGCTGGCCCAGCGGCTGCTGGAGCTGGGCGGCGACGACCTGCCCGTCTACCTGCTGGGGGGCAGGCCCGGCGTCGCCGAACGCGCCGCGGCCGAGGTCGCCCGTCGCTACCGAACCCGCATCGTGGGCGCACGGGACGGCTACTTCGCACCGGAGGACGAGGCCGAGGCGGCCCGGCAGGTCGCCGCCAGCGGCGCCCGCCTGCTGCTGGCCGGGCTTGGCGAACGCCAGGAACGCTTCCTGCACCAGCAGCGGGGCCGCCTGGGCCCGCTGGTCGCGATCGGGGTCGGTGGGACGCTCGACGTCTTCGCGGGCGAGGCGCGACGCACGCCCGCCTGGACCCGCCGCCTGGGGCTCGAGTGGGCCTGGCGCGTCGGCCTCGACCCCGCACGCTGGCACAGGGCGCCGCGCCTGGCTCGCTTCGTCCTGCTGGTCCTGCGAGCGCCGCGCGGCCGTCCGGCGGGCGGACGCTAGTCCGTCCTAGCTGGCCGCGTCGATCGGTTCGAGGTCGCGTGTCGCGACGACGTCGACGCCCGTCCCGAGCGCGTCCGCGAGGACCACGTCCCCCATCCGCACCGGCGCCTCGAGCCGGACCTCGTGCAGTCGCTCGCACAACGCCTGTACCTGAGCCTTGGGAACCGGCGCGGCGGTCTTGACCGGCAGCCGCGCCCAGCGAGCGCCGTCGATCGCGACCGTCGTCGACACGTCGCGTCGCGGGTCGTGGAACTCCTGCTCCGCGAAGCGCACGCCGCGCTTGCAGCTGAAGCCGCGCACCTCGACGATCTCGTCGTCCTCGGCCTCGACCTCCAGCCGGCAGCCCAGCGGACAGCCGATGCAGAGGTAGTGGTGGATCTCGTGCCCGTCGTCGCCCGCCCGCTGCGTCGCAGCGTGGGCGTCGCGCTCGTCGCTCATGCCCGGGCTCCTTCCTCGCGCGCTCCCACGCTCACCTGCAGGGAATCGCCGCTGAAGCCCTCCAGGAAGCGCGGGCGCACCTTGACCGTCACCATCTCGCCCGGGAAGGCGTAGCGCAACGGCCGGGCGTAGGCGTCGCCCAGCTTCAGCGTGCACGCCTCGAAGGGCCGCGTGACGCGCATGTGCACGATGTGCTCGCGGTCGGTGGTGATGGTGTGGGGCACGCAGTAGCGCACGTTGTCGCCCGGCACCAGCTTGACGTTGTCGGGCGCGGGCGCGTTGCCGGTCGCGTAGGCGCCGGCCGAGCGTCCCGCCAGCGTCGCTTCCTCGCTGACGTGGTCGACCAGGTCGTGGACGTGCACGACGTTGCCGCAGGCGAAGACCCCGTCGCGCGAGGTCTCCATCGTGCTGGTGACGACCGGACCCTGGGTCACCGGATCGAGGCGCAGGCGCAGCTGGCGCGACAGCTCGTTCTCCGGGATCAGGCCGATCGACAGCAGCAGCGTGTCGCACACCTCGTCGTGCCCCGCGTCCTCGTCGACGGTGAAGCCCTCGCCGACCGGCGCGACCGTGACCTTCTGGACGCGGTCGTGACCGTGGATGCGGGCGACGGTGGTCGAGAGGTGCAGGGGGATGTCGAAGTCGTGCAGGCACTGCACGATGTTGCGGTTGGAGCCGTTGGCGTGCGCCATCAGCTCGTAGACGCCGACCACCTCGACCCCTTCGAGCACCAGTCGGCGCGCCATGATCAGTCCGATGTCGCCCGAGCCGAGGATGGCCACGCGCTTGCCCGGCAGGTAGCCGGCCTGGTTGACCAGCTTCTGCGCCAGGCCCGCCGTCATCACGCCGGCCGGGCGCTCGCCCGGGATGCGGATCGCACCGCGCGTGCGTTCGCGCGCGCCCATCGCCAGTACGACCGCCTCGCTGGCGACCGTCGCGATCCCGAAGCGCTCGGAAGCGACCCGGACGCCCTCGCCGCCGCTCGCGTCCAGGACGTAGGCGCCGGTCAGGACGTCGATCTGCTGGTCGACGACCTGGGCCAGGAAGCGCTGCGCGTACTCCGGCCCGGTAAGCTCCTCGCCGAACCAGTGAAGGCCGAAGCCGGCGTGGATGCACTGGTTGAGGATGCCGCCGACCTCGTCGTCGCGGTCGACGACCAGGACGTGCTCGGCGCCGGCCTCACGCGCGCCGATCGCGGCGGCCATGCCGGCCGGCCCACCGCCGACGACGGCGACGTCGTAGCTCGACCTCAAGTGGCGAACGTCGGGAACGATCACGAGGCGCCTCCCTCACGGGGAAGCACGACCCAGGAGTCGCCCCCGCGCTTGGTCACGTCCTCGATCGGCAGCCCGGCCACCTCCTCGAGCAGCTCCATGCAACGCCAGGTACAGAAGCCGCCCTGGCAGCGGCCCATGCCGGCGCGGGTCCGGAACTTGAGGCCGTCGAGGGTGCGCGCACCACGCTCGATCGCCTCGACGACCTCGCCCTCGGTCACCCACTCGCAGCGGCAGACCATGCGCGCGAAGCGCGGATCGCGCTCGGCCAGCTGGGCCTGGCGCTCGGGATCCGCCTCCGCGAAGCGCGTCGGGACCGGGATGCGGGCTTCGAAGTCGGGATCGGGCTCCAGCGTCAGGCCCTGGGCGACCAGCTCGGCCACGATCTCCTCGGCCAGCGCGGGGGCCGCGGTCAGGCCGGGCGACTGGATGCCGGCCGCTTGGATGAAGCCGGGCACGGCGCTCGCGCCGAGGACGAAGTCCTCGCCGCTCGCGACGGCGCGCAGGCCAGCGAACTCGGCGATGCAGTCGCGCTCGCTGATGCCGGGCGCGAGGCGACGGACCTTCTCGAACACCTCGCTCGCGCCCTCGGCGCTGGTCGAGAGGTCGTCCTTCTCGCTCCAGTGGGCGGTCGGCCCGACCATCAGGGTGCCATCGTAGGTGGGGATGACCAGCACGCCCTTCGAGGTCGGCGTCGGCGAGGGAAGATCAGCCGCGTGACGTAGCCGCGCAGGCGCTTGTCGAGCAGGTACTCCTCGCCCTTGCGGGCACGGATCTCGAGGTCGTCGATGCCGACCATGCGAGCGATCTCGTCGGCGAACAGGCCCGCGGCGTTGACCAGGTAGCGGCCCTCGTACGTACCCCGCTCGGTCCGCACCTCGAAGCCGTCGTCGCGCACGTCGATGCTCAGGACCGCCTGGTCCAGCGCCAACTGCACGCCGTTCTGGACGGCGTTCTCGGCCAGCGAGAAGCAGGCCTCGTAGGGGTTCACCACGCCGGCGCTCGGGGCGTGCAGCGCCCCGACGATGTCGTGCGACAGGGCCGGCTCCTCGCGCCGGACCCGCTCGGCGTCCCAGCGTTCGAGCCCGGTCACGCCCTTGGCGCGACCCTGCGCCTCGAGCTCGCTCAAGGTCCGCAGATCGTCGTCGTCGAAGGCGACGGTGAGCTCGCCGATGCGTTCGAACCCGAAGCCCAGATCCTCGGCGAGGTCGTCCCAGGCCTGGTTTCCGCGCCACTCGAGGCGACCCTTGACGGTCGCCGGATCGGCGTGGTGGCCGGCGTGGATGATGCCGCTGTTGGCCTTGCTGGTGCCGAAGCCGACCTCGCACTCCTTGTCGATCAACAGCACCTCGGCGCAACTGCGCGAGAGCTCGCGGGCGACCGCGCAGCCGACCACGCCTCCACCGATGATGATCACGTCGTAGCTCATCCCGCTCCTTTCGCGAGCGAACGCGGGGGACCGCGTCCAGCCTCGCGCGGAGCGTGCGAAACGACCAGGGACGAACGTCAACGACGGGGTCGGATCAGGCCAGGCCCGCCTGGACCGCGTCGAGGAACTGCTGCGCCGTCCGGCCCGAGTAGCCGTTGCCGGCGCGCGCGAAGCGGTCGGCGCGCGCTTCGAGCTCGTCGGCGGTCAGGCCGTTCCGATGGGCCAGGGTGCGCACGATGACCAGGAAGCGGCGACGGTCGGCGGACGGGAAGGTCACCAGCAGCCCGAAGCGATCGGCCAACGCCAAGCGCTCGTTCTGGGTGTCCCAGACGTGCACGTCGTCGTCCAACGGATCGGGTCGGTCGCGCAGACGCTCCTGGACCAGGTGCCGGCGGTTGCTGGTGGCGTAGAGCCGGACGTGGTCGGGGCGCGCCTCGACGCTGCCCTCGAGGAGGGTCTTGAGCGGGTGGTAGCGGTCGTCGCCCGCCTCGAAGGAGAGGTCGTCGACGAACAGCAGGAACCGTTCCGGCCGGTCGCGCAGCGCGTCGAGCAGCTCCGGAAGCTGGGCCAGCGCGGCGGCCGGCACGTCGACCAGGCGGAGCCCCTGCGGCGCGAAACGGGTCAGCAGGCCGCGCACGACGGTCGACTTGCCGCTGCCGCGCGGCCCGTACAGCAGCGCGTGCATCGCCGGGCGGCCGGCCAGGAACGCCTCGGTATTGGCGACCAGCGGCGCGAGCTGCGCCTCGAGGTCGACCAGGCGCTCGAGCGACGGCGTAGCCGGGTGGGCGACGCCGACCAGCCCCTCCGGGGTCCAACGCAGCGCTCGGAAGCGACCCAGCGGACCGCCACCGTGGTCGCGTCGCCAGGCGAGCACGCGGTCCACGATCGCCTCGGGCGGGGTGCCGTCGAGCAGCCGGTCGCGGAGGTCGGCGACCTCGCCCGTCGGCGCGGCCGCCAACCGTTCCAGGCGAACACCGTCGTCGGTCGGGGTCGCGCCGGCCAGGAACCGGACGGCGGCCGCGACCCGCGCGACGTCGGCGATCAAGGCGCTGCGCACGCCCGGCGCCACGCAGGCCGAACGCCAAGCGTCGCTGGCGCCGTAGAGCAGCGCGTCGGCGAGGGCGGCGGCAGGATCGGCGCTTCGGGCGGCGACCAGCGCGCTCAGCGCTTCGGCCCGGGCGTGCGGCGCGCCTGCGCGGTCCGCCGCCACCGTGGCCAGGGCGGGCCACCACGGCAGGTCGTGGGCCAGCAGGTAGAGGACCGGCGGATGGCCGTCGCTCACGACCCGTCCAGGACGGCGTCCGCGACGACCGCGTCGCGATCGCGCACGACCTCGGTCCCGCCGGCGTCCAGCCATGTGGCCATCGCTCGTTCGCCGGTCTCGATCGCCACCGGCGAGCGGTGGAAGTCCCACCACGCGATCGGCGGCGCGACGGTCACCATCGAGGCGCCCGGCGGGGGCGCCGCGTCGTGGCGGTAGCTGCGCAGCGACAGCGACAGGCCGATCACCAGGCGACCCCACGGACCGTCCCCGCGCATGCGCGCGGCCTGACGGTGCAGCCAGCGGCCATAGGCGCTGGCCTCGAGCGCCCGCAGGCGTGCCAGCGCGTCCGAGCCGCGCAGGTCCAGTCCGGTGTGGATGCCGACCGTGCGTTCGACGCCCAGGCCGTCCAGTGCCGCGAACGGCACCGGCTCGACGAAGCCACCGTCGACCAGGTAGGCGCCGTCGTACGGCACCGAGGCGAACACGCCGGGCAGGGCCGACGAGGCGCGCACCGCCCGGGCGACCGAGCCGGACCTCAGCACCACCGGACGGCCGGTCCGCAGGTCGGTCGCGGCGATCGCGAGCGGCCGCTCGGCGTCCTCGATGCGGGCGCCGTAGAACAGGGTGCGATCGAGGTAGCGCTCCAAGCGCTCGCCGTGCACGATCGCCGCCTTGTGCAGGCCGAAGTCGATCGCGAGCGCCCACAGCTCGATCACGCTCTGCGAGCGCACGACCCGCTCGATCTCGAGGGCGGGCATGCCGAGGGCGGCCATCGCGGCGATCGCCGCGCCGTAGCTGGTCCCGGAGAAGGCGGCGGGAGCGAGGCCGCGCTGCTCGAGCACCTTGAGCGCGCCGACGTGCGCCATCCCGCGCGCCGTCCCGCCCCCGAGCGCCAAGCCCCAGCCACCGGTCGTAGGCCCCGTCACGGGCCCATGCTACGACGATCCGGGCCGCGGCGAGGACGCCCGGAGGCCGGTGGTAGCATCCGGGCGATGGAGGCGATCTACCAGCGCGCCCGACCGGCCACCTTCGGCGAGGTGGTCGGGCAGGAGCACGTGCGGGAGGTGCTCGAGGCGGCCCTACGGTCGGGGCGCACCGGGCACGCCTACCTGTTCAGCGGGCCGCGCGGGGTCGGCAAGACCACCACGGCGCGACTGCTGGCGATGGCCCTCAACTGTCAGGAGGCGGACGTGGCGGCCCGTCCCTGCGGCCGCTGCGAGGCGTGCGTCGCCATCCGCGGCGGGCAGCACCCCGACGTCACCGAGCTCGACGCGGCCAGCAACAACTCGGTCGACGACGTGCGCGAGCTGCGGGAGCGGGTGCGCCTCGCGTCGCTCCGTGGCGGCACGCGCGTGTGGATCCTGGACGAGGCGCACATGCTCTCCACCGCCGCTGCGAACGCGCTCCTCAAGACGCTCGAGGAGCCGCCGCCCGGCCTGGTCTTCGTCCTCGCGACGACCGAGCCGGAGCGCCTGCCCCCCACCGTCCTGTCGCGCTGCCAGCACTTCCGCTTCCGACGCCTGGCGGTGCCGGAGATCGCCGGCAAGCTGGCCGGCCTGTGCGAAGCGGCGGGCATCGAGGCCGAGCCGGCCGCCCTCGACCTGGTCGCGCGCGCCGCCGAGGGCGCGATGCGCGACGCCGAATCGCTGCTCGAGCGGCTCTGGGCCGACGGCGGTCCGATCCGACGCGACGCGGCCGAGGCCGCGTTGGGCCTGCCCCCGCGCGAGCGGCTGGAGGCGCTGGCCGAGGCGCTGGCGCGCGACGACGTCTCCGCCCTGCTCGAGGGCGCCGCCGGCCTCTACCGCGACGGCTTCTCGGCGCGAACGGTGGCCGAGCAGCTCGCCCGCACGCTGCGCGACGCGGTCGTCGCGGAGGCGACCGACGGCGACGGCTTCCGCTCGTCGCTGCCGCGCGAGGCGCTGCTACGGACGCTGCACCAGTTCGACGACGAGCTCGACCGCTTCGTACGCCAGGACGACCTGTACGCCCTCGAGGCCGCGCTTCTCAAGGCGGCCAACGCCGCCGCCGACCGGCGCTACGCCGGGCCGTCTCCGGTGGCGTCCGCCGCGGCCGCGGCCCCGTCGGACGCGGTCCAGGCCCCCCGACCCAGCCCGCCGCCGACCGCGCCGGAGCCGTTCGACCCCAACGCGCGCACCTCGACCCCCGCCCGACCCGCCGCCGACCGCACGTCGCCCGCCCGGACCGACGCGGCCTCGGCACCGGCGCCGTCGGTGGAACCGACCGCCGCATCCGAGCCCGAGGCGTCCCCCGGCGGCCAGGCCGAGCCGTCCCCGGGAGCCGCGGACCACAGGACCCTCAGTTGGCACCAGGTCAAGTCCAAGGCGCCCGCCCAGCTCAAGGCGTTCCTGCAGCCCGCCGAGGACGAGATCGACGGCGACGTGCTGATCCTCCGTTACGCCGAGCGGCACAAGTTCCACTTCGGCCAGCTCAAGACCCGTCAGGACGACCTCGCGGCGTTGATCGCCGAGGTCGGCGGACCCGGCTGGCAGCTGCGCATCGAGGGTCCCGGGGAGACGATCCGAAAAAAAGCCTGACGGGACGCGGGCCCGACGCCCCCGTCCCGCGCGAACCGGAACCGGCCCGGGCCGAACCGCCCGCCCCTCCCACCGGCAGCGGGACCGCGGAGGGTTCGCTGGCCGATGCCGGCGAGGACGCGGCAGCCGTTGCGCCGCGCACCGCGGCCGGTCCGCCCGAGCCGGCCCGGGAGCCGGCGGCGGAGGCCCCGACGGCCCCGACCGCAGCGGCCGAGCCTTCCGAGCCCGTCGCGACGCCGCCGGACGCGCCCCGCGCCCCCGCCGGCCCGCCCGAGGACGCGACGACCAGCCTCGAGGACCTGCCGCACGACCTGTTCGGCGAGGAGGACGCGCCACCTCCCGAGCCCGCCCCGGACCGGAGCCCCGCGACGGCGTCCCCCGCCGCCTCGCCGTCCCCGCCCCGTGCGCCGCGTCCGTCGACGCCGGAGCCCGCCGCTCGGACGGAGGCGGGCGACGACCCCGGCGGCGATCCGATCGCACGCGTCCAAGCCCTGTTCCCCGGAAGGATCGTCGCGATCGAAGCGGCCGAGTCCGCCGCTGAGCCCAGCGCCGACGGCGACCCGGATGCGACCACCACGGACGGCGGGGGCGACGACGGCGCGGCGCCGAGCAACGGGTAGACTGACCGCGATGAACATCCAGAAGCTGATGAAGGAAGCGCAGAAGGCCCAGCAGAAGATGGCCGAAGCGCAGGAGCGCCTGGCGCAGACCAGCGTCGAAGGCAGCGCCGGCGGGGGGCTCGTGACGGTCACCGCCAACGGCGCGGGCGACGTCACCGCCGTGCGCATCGACCCCGGCGCGGTGGATCCGGACGACGTCGAGCTGCTCGAGGACCTCGTCGCGGCCGCCGTCGGCGAGGCTCAACGCAAGGCCAAGGAGCTGCAGGAGCAGGAGATGGGCGGAGCGATGGGCGGCCTCGGAGGTATGGGCGGCATGGGCGGGCTGCTCTGAATCCCGCTCGACCGTCGTGAGCTTTCCGCCTGCGCTCTCGGCGCTGATCCGCGAGCTCGGTCGGCTGCCCGGCATCGGCCCGAAGAGCGCGCAGCGTCTCGCGTTCCACCTCTTCCACCGCGACCCGCGAGAGGTCGAAGCGCTCGCCGACGCGATTCGCGCGGCGAAAGCCTCGCTGGACCGCTGTCCGGTCTGCTTCAACGTGATGACCAAGGGCGACGAGAGGTGCCACCTGTGCGCCGATCCGTCGCGGGAGTCCGGCGTGGTGTGCGTCGTCGAGCAGCCCGCGGACGTGCTGGCCATCGAGCGCTCCGGCGAGTACCGTGGTCGCTACCACGTCCTGCACGGCGCGCTGTCGCCGATGAACGGCGTCGGCCCCGACCAGCTGACCGTTCCGGCGCTGCTGCGGCGTTTGGAGAGCGGTGACGTCGGCGAGGTGATCCTGGCCACCTCCACGACCGTCGAGGGCGAGGCGACCGCGATGTACCTCGCCAGGGCGCTGTCGGAGCGCGGGGTTCCGGCGTCGCGGATCGCGTACGGCCTTCCGGTCGGCGGGGACCTCGAGTACGCCGACGAGGTGACGCTGGGACGCGCCATCACGCACCGCCGCCAGCTCTGAGCGACGACGTCGCCCGCCCTTCCGCCGCTGTCGTCCGAACCGGACCGTCGAGCCGATCGAGCGTCCTCGCGCGGTCGGAGCGCCGTCCAGGCGCGTACCGAACCGTCGAGGGCGGGCACCTTGACAAGCGGCGAACCGCGCCTATAATGGCGGCGCGAACGAGAAGGGACCCAATGGCAACCACACCGAACCCACGATCCGAGCGACGGCTCGTGATCGTCGAGTCGCCGACGAAGGCGAACACCATCCGTCGTTACCTCCCCAGCGGGTACGAGGTGATGGCCAGCATGGGCCACGTGCGCGACCTGCCCGCCTCGGCCGAGGACATTCCCGATCGGTTCCGGGGGCAGAGTTGGGCCCGGTTGGGCATGAAGATCGACGAGGACTTCGAGCCGCTCTACGTGATCACGAAGCCGCAGGTCGTGCGCGAGCTCCGCAAGGCGCTCAAGAACGTCGGCGAGCTCGTCATCGCGACGGACGAGGATCGCGAGGGCGAGTCGATCGGATGGCACCTTCTCGAGGTGCTCGACCCGAAGGTGCCGGTCAAGCGGATGGTGTTCCACGAGATCACCGAGCAGGCGATCCGACGGGCGCTCGAAGAGACCCGCGACATCGACCGCAACCTGGTCGAGGCCCAGGAGACCCGGCGTCTGCTGGACCGGCTGGTGGGCTACACGATCAGTCCGCTGCTGTGGCGCAAGATCGCGCCCCGACTCTCGGCCGGGCGGGTGCAGTCGGTCGCGGTCCGGATCCTCGTGCAGCGCGAGAAGGAACGACTCGCGTTCGTGCCGGCGTCGTACTGGGATCTCGAGGCGACGCTGGCCGCGGCCGGCGTGGCTCCGGCAGCGGCCCGCTCGTTCGCCGCGACCGCCACCCACGTGGACGGCGTGCGGCTCGCGTCCGGCAAGGATTTCGATCCCGACACCGGACGGCTGAAGGACGGTTTGGCCCAAGGTCGCGACCTGATGCTGATGGGCGAGACCGAGGCGCGCCGGCTCGCGGAGGCGGCCCAGCGGGCACCGTTCCGC